>JBPCJY010000075.1:0-35318 GCA_051004815.1 Ktedonobacteraceae bacterium | reverse complement strand
ATCTCCGTGCGGCCCGACGAGAGATTCTGCGCGGCGCGAAGCCTGACAGGCGAAACCAGCGCGCTTCAAAAAACCTCCCAGTGAAAGCCCGCCTCAACCCCGCCCCTTGTCCCTACGCACGAATGCACGCACGCTATTGCCTCTCTCCAAAAACTCTATACCTAAAAGGACTCTTTGCCCAATGACATCTATGGTAAAATAGCAAGCAGAATGCATAGGTAAACCAGGTGCATACTATAGATGAGAAATAAAGGTTGGTGAATGAAGATGTCTGACGATAGAGCTGTTGTCCAGGTGGAGGCTGCTACACTGATGGCGCGTGTCTTCGCGTTGGTGCAGGCTTGTCCGGCGGGACGAGTGACGACGTATGGCTGGATTGGTAAAGCGGTTGGCTATCCACGGGGAGCGCGGATGATTGGCTGGTTCATGAATGAGGTGCCGAACACGAGCAAAGATGTACCGGCGCAGCGCGTCATTAACAGCAAAGGTGAATTAAGTGGCAGTTGGGCCTTTGGTCAGCGTGGGAGGATGCGCCAGTTGCTGGAGGCGGAAGGCATTGTTTTCTCGCCCGACGAGCGGGTAGACCTCAAACGCTATGGCTGGGACCCGTCGCGAGACTTGAGCGAGGAGGATCGGGAGCGCATTATGGCAGGGGCAGCGGACGATCAAGTTGCCATAAGTGAGCGGTTGATACATTTGCTGCTGAATGATAAGGCGTCGCCGCTGCGTAAAGTAGAGTAAAGCAGGATAAGCATGAGAAGATGCAGGCGGAGGGCATTCCATGATGCGTGAATATAGAACTCGGTACCTCCTCCATTAGCTCACCCAACGTTCCCTTCAATTGGAGAAAATAACGCTCGCCGAATTGCTCGCGGTTCGCTACAGGACCGATTTCACATAATGTGCCGGAGGGTAGACCAACCTGTTTACAGGTTAAGCCAACAATCTCTTCCTCACGCTCGTTCGTATATATCCCGACTTTGCCTGATAATGGGTTATCTTCATCAGTCAAGTCAAAAGGTCCCCCGCACTCAACACAACGTGGTGATGCCAGCCAAACCCCTTCTGGAACGCGAGCATCAGTGAGACGATTACATTGGGTACAGAAGTTACGCATTACGACAACATCGGGGAAGCGTATCTCAGCCAATCCGATCTCCGCTGCTACGACTTTCATGAGTTGTGCTAATGTATCATCTCCTTCCACCGCCAGTTTTTGGGGAGATAAGTTCGTATGTGACCAGTGGATGCCTGGGCAAGAAGCAGCGTGTGCAATCTGAACTGTTCCCATGGTCATTGTGTGAATATTCGCATGGACCATCTTGCTACGCATGGAGCGTTCACCATGGAGCCATTGGATGCCAATTTCGGCTTGTAAGCCACCGAGAACGGCAGCAGTATTCTGAATAGCAGGAATGGCCTGTTGCGCTTCTACGCTCAGGGCATAGCGTGTGCAGGAAAAGGCTCCTTTTTTCTCAGGTCTGATACAGCGATAGCAAGGATCATCGCTATTTGGGCCAAAGACAGATACATTCAGATTCTCCGCAAAAAACCCACCTTCAATGAGAGGGCGACCCACTACATGACAAAAGCACAAGATTACCTGGCGCAGACGGAGGCTCCTGTGCTTGATAAAATCATCCGTTTGGCCAACACGGACAACACCTTCGTTGGAGTTGCGGGCTTTCCTTTCAGTGCTACAGCCATAATTGCTAGGCCTATCCTTGCCGCGGCACACATTCCGATCATCTCTCCTTCTGCCTCGAGTACGGCACTGACGAACCAACCGTACTTCTTCCGCGTCATTCCTTCTGACGCAGGACAAGGCAAGGATGCGGCTCAATTCGCCTCCCAAACCCTCAATGCTCGTCGGGTCGCGGTCTTCAGCGACGGTGCCAATTCATACAGCAAGAGCCTTGCTGATAGCTTTACTAGCAGCTTTACTGCGTTAGGTACAGGTACAGATCATACCGTGATCCCTGAAAGTTTCCACCTCTCCAATGCTGATAGCCTGGATGCTCCACTCAACAACATGCTTTCGCAAAACCCAGGGGTAGATATGATCTTTCTCGCAGGCTATGCCGACGATCTCGATAACATGAAGCCCAAACTGAAAGAAAGCGCTCCTTCCTTACCTATCATGGGTGGCGATGCTTTTTATGAATTTGGGGGCTACTCAACAGGGGACTACAGCAACTTCTACTTCACCGCCTTTACCTATCCTGATATTTGGCGGGTACTTTGTCTCAATAATACAAACTGCTCGTCACCTGCTCCAACAGCAACGGATGCCACGCAATATAGTCAAATCTTCGACCCCAAAGGTATCCATCGGAGTGAATATGGCTATGACCGTCCGGGTCCTCATGTTTGGCAATCCTATGATGCCACCTCGGCCTTGCTGCAAGCGGTCGAATCTGTCCAAGCTAGTGGGCAAAGTCTCACGCTTGATATAGTGGCAAACGCTTTGTCGAACGTTTCCTTCCAGGGGACAACCGGCGAGATTTCTTTTAACGGGAGCGACCCTGTCAACAAAACCGTGGTCATGCTGTGCATCGATAGCCATTATCATACCCAATTGATCGGCACGTATGGACAATTCGCACCAGGTGCAAAAAATCTTGTACTCGGTATTGGCACGATTCGCTATCAAAGATGCGCATAGTCATGGGCTTACTCTTCCCCAGGCTCCAAAAGGTGTCGCTGCTGCTCAATCCATTGTGCGAATAGTGGCACCGCCAACTGATAGGCATTTTTTTCGTGAAGCACCATATCGCGCATCTGTAGCTTTTCGAGTGCTAGCAACGTGCGCGGTTGGTTCAGGTTGGTTTGTTGGGAGATAGCGTCAACTGTAGCAGGTGTTGGGGCGAGGAGGGCTAGCAGACATTTGCATTGGTCTTTATCGCAGCGATCCCGGAGGTCCCAGAAATAGACAGTCCAGCTCTCGAAGACCTCTTTAATGGAGATTGGGATGTCTTCTCGCGTGGCTTGTTCGCGGGTATCATCGTTCAATTGCTCGATGATCTGTTTACACATGGCCTGGATGAGAAATGGATGGCAATGGGTAACGCGCATGATCTCCAGAGTGACGTCTTCGTTGAAGATACGCGGGACGGGGCGAACGATGAGTTCATGTGCCGCGGCATCGCGCAAAAAGCCAACCTTGATTCTCTCTACGTTGACAAAGTAGCTGGCCCAACTACGCCCAAAATCTCCTACCATCTTGGCTCCGCTAAAGAGTAATGCCACGCGTGCATGATTCTGCATGATGCTGCGGAACCAGTCAAAGAGGAGGATAAGATTGATACTGTCCTTGTTTTCCACATCTTCGAACTTTTCACATTCATCGAACGCGAGAATGATCATACGGTCTTCCTGTTCCAATACCTGCTCCACCCCCTGTAACCACTGCCCAAAGCGATCATAGACAGCAGTTTCGCTCTGTTGTAATGCCTCATCTAATTGGCTGCGCTCCAGTTTTTGGGACAAGATGCCCCTTTCTTGCAGCTGCTGCTCTATACCTGTGGCGATGGCGGCAAACAAGGTAGCGGTATTCGTTAATATGCCGGTACTTTGCAGATCGTAAAACACGGGGAAGTAGCGTGGTCCCAACAGAAGCGGCAATTGTTTGAGAATACTGCTCTTACCTATTCTTCTCTCGCCTGTGAGTAGAAATGTCGGTCGATATCTTTTTTGCAGGGCTTGTCCTAATTTCTGCACGATGTCGTCTCTGCCAACGAACAAGGGATCACGTAATTCCAAGGGATTGCCCGGCGCGTAGGGATTATCTATATACAGGTTGCCCGACATACTGCCTAATGTCTCTAAGCCTTGTTCCGCCAGCATACACCATTGATTGACTACTGCTTGAAACTCCTCGTTGAGCCGCATAGTGCTAAAGGCGGTAGGGGGATGAATGGCCTTGATATAATGTATCATGCGTTCAAGCGCAATCTGTCGATCTATTTTGTTGGTCTGCGTATGATAGCTAGCCGCCTCTCGACTGGCATTATCGAGATCGCGGAAAAGTTTTTCCGCACCTGTGTTTAACGCTCTGATATTGGGCGGTAAAAGAAGGGCCAGTTGCTGATGAGCCAAACCGATCTCGCGCAAAATGGTACGATGCTGTAAATCGTGCAAGACAAGCTCATACGCCGTTGCTTGCACCGCCCAACGTTGCTGAGGGCGTTCTTCCACGATGAAGTTCATCTCTTCCAGCGTTCCTGCCAGACTCTCCTCCGCGGCAAGAAGCAGCATATTTTTGAGGTACGGCAAGGGAGGAAAGACACATTCATCCCAGTGCAAAGAGGATTCTTTGAGACAGTAGAGTGCTTGCCAATGTTTGGCGCGGCTCGCGACATATGCCTGTATTGTTGAATACGCGCTGAATGGATAGAGCGGCAGCCGATAGTAGCTCAAGAGGTAAAAGAACAGGAATGCTATGCCAACAATACCTTCCTCGACGGTGCCAGCAGCAATACCATTGATCAATGTGTCGTAACTTACTCCCCTGTCACCAACTGGAATACCAACGGCAGAGCCAAAAGCAGTCGCCACCGCGATACCTACCCGCACTCCGAAAGATACGAGTGCAAGCCATTGCGCCCGTACATTCTTTATAAGCATAATGCCAACGAGGGCGGCGAGGAAGCAGCCTGCAATTCCTCCGACAATAATCCCCGCGGTACTGCCAACAATATTGACTTCGTGCTGGAGTGCTGGATCAATGGTGCCAACGACAAAACCGGCCCAGTAACCACCAAACGTGCCGGTGAGATAGCCGATGATCAGTCCGCCACTGATGCCGAGCATACTGGCAAGCGTTACATTTTCCAGCCCACCTTGCTTGATCGCGTTGGCACTATTAAAGGTGATGCCGAGCATCAGGCCAAAGCCAATACCGAAAATGATCCCGACCAATGTGTCGTTAATGGTGTTTACGATAATGCCGTCGGCCAGGCTGAGCGCGAGGGAGAGGGCGATGCCAAAGCGAACGCTGAATAGTCCGCCAATCAGAGCACCCACGAGACAGCTTACAGCCGCCGCCCAGGTCGCATCGAACAAGAACCAACCTACTGTCATGTTCAATGGAGTGAACGAGTGAAGCATATAATCAGGATAGAAGTCAGGGCGCAGTGTATAGATGATAATACGGAGGAGAATAGCGGACGTGTAAGAATAGAGGAAGAGGAGGGGAGTTAACCTCAGCATCATCTTGAGCCGTGCTGCCAACGTCCGCGCCGCGATTTCCTGTCGGAATCTCACAGGCTGGAAGAAGCAGTACTGTAGCCAGAGAAACGGTTCCGCAATAAGATAATGCCACATGTGTACGCAATACTCCGTTTAATGCTTTTCTCAATCCATCACTGCTTCGTAGAGCATCTGAAAGCGTTCTACGAAGCTTTGTCGGTAATGTGGGTTCTTCCTGACGTCATCCAGTTCCTCGCAGAGTATTTTGCCTGCAAGCTGTAGACGGAGCGGTGCCCATGCTTTTTCATCTTCGTGCTCTTTCCCAAAAGTCCAAAGATAATCGCGCTCGTCCGGCTCGAAACTCGCGCTCGTGCTTTTATCCTGGATGAAGTGTTCTGCTTCTGTATAGGTAAATGGTTTGAGTGCCAGCCGCTCAAATATATTAAAAAAGGGACTGCCACTGACGCTCTTTCTGACAACGAGGTGCAAAGGATTTTTACTGGCAATGACCAGTACGAGGTCTGAGGTATGAGTCATAGCGCGTAACCCTGCAAAAAAGTCGAGGGTAAACTCTTCACTACTGCTGAAGGAATCGAATTCGTCAATGCATAGGACGGGAACGAGCTTCTTTGCCATTAATTGGCGCAAGCCTTTATCAAGACTGAGCAAGCCCTCGTTGATCTGGGGCAGAGGCAGACCAAAGGTAGTGCATGCTTCGGCTACAAAGCCAGCCACAGTTTTGCACTGCGGCGACATACCATCGAGATAGCCAATACTGAAACGTGTACCTAAGCGTTCAGGTCCAATCAGGCGGAGGTAGCGCAGGAGCCATGTTTTCCCAATCCTGCGCGGGCCTGTGATAGATGTTGATGCTTTGTGTGCGGTACGAGCAAGGACTGTTTCTTTTTCGCGCCGTCTGCCATACAACTCTTGCGGGTCGGCAAGCGGTTCATTAAAGAGAAAAACAGGTGGAGCGTCAACCCCTGCGCTACTTTGCTCCAAACCCAGTTCCCGTGCAGTTTTTCCATAGAGTTTACAGAGTCGTTCGCGGTAATGGCGGCTTGGAAAGGTGATGCCGTTCTCCCAACGGCTAATGGCGACACTCTGCGGACATTCGATCATCTCGGCAACCTGTGCCTGGGTCCAGTGCCTATATTCTCGTGCCGTTCGCAAGAGCTCATTTGGTTGTCCCACGGCTCTCATGCCTCTCTGATTATCTCAAGTACACAACAAGCAATTATGCGGTAAGATGACACACCTGTTGCTTCTTTTGCCCCTTGAGAAGAAAATACTGTTTTGCGGATGATAAGTCACTTGATAACAATGATATTCTAACATCACCCTATCTAAATGTATACTACTCTTAAGTCAAAATAAGACGAGAGAAAAGTCTTCCTGGCGGCGCTTGGGTTGGGGGCATCCCAAAGCGCCGTCAGGAAGGCTTTTCTTTACATGGGCGAAGGCAGCATGAAGATGAGTAACAGGTGATCTAGAGAGACGTCCTTGAAACGACAACGTTGTCAAACAAAGATAAAGGGGAGGCGGAAGGTAGCATCTTTTAGCTTTCTCTGTAGCCCAACGGCGGTGGTAGGATTCTATTGCTCCTGCGGCCCCATAGCTGCTTTTGGTTTTTTCGTGGATGCGGTACCAGGTTTCGTGCTGGCTATTTTTGGTGATACCGTGTTCTGGTGTTTGGTTGCCTGGTTGAACAAAAGACGGGTATAACTATCATTCCCTCCCCGCGCTAGATACAACTCATGAAATACTTCAATTTGTCACCCAAAGAAACGCATTCTATGCCCTAAAAGTACTGGCAAAATGACGCTGCTAAAGAGTATCATAGGATGAGGAAAGCTACAATAAAGATATCTTACTTTTTGAGTGCTCTGACATAATAAGGAAAGAAGATAGTGCAGCAATCACAACATATTAGCAGAAAGCTTGGCAATAGTAGTTACGCTCCCCACTCCCAGGGTGCCCCTCGCGGGTACCCTGGAGGAGCGGGGCCAGATGGGCGTTTCGGCCTTACATCCTTGACCGTGTGGGTAGGAACATGTCTGTTGCTCCTTGTACTGACACTCTCTGGATGTGCTGGCACGTCAGCGGGTACGGACAACCAGGCCTCCACTCCTCTGGCTTTACCGACGCGGAAGGCAACTCCCACCGTTATACCTGCTTCACCGACGACTGATTGGACGACGTATCATCGCGACAACACGCGTGCGGGGTATCTTGCGAACATGCCTGATCCGCGGCAACTGACACGCGCTTGGAGCATGCAACTGGATGGTGCCGTCTACGCGGAGCCGCTCATTGTCGGCACGCATGTGTTTATCGCTACTGAAGGGGACTCTGTCTATTCGCTCGATAGTCAGACGGGGAAGGTGCAATGGCGCACGAATGTCGGCACGCCTGTCCCTCAATCATCGCTCCCCTGTGGCAATATTGATCCACTGGGTATTACTGGCACGCCTGTCTACGATGCTGGAACGGGTTTGATTTTCGCTGTTGCCGAGGTTAGCGGGCCACAACATATTCTCGTGGGTATCAATGCTCTTACAGGCAAGGTACAGGTGCGCCGCTCGGTTGACGTGCCGGGGATGGATATCACGCCCCATCAGCAACGAGCCGCGCTGGCCCTTTCGCGGAATATGGTCTACGTGGCCTTTGGTGGTCTTGATGGTGATTGTGGCAATTATATTGGCAGGGTTGTGGCCTCACGTACCGATGGAAGTGGTTCGTTGCTTTCCTATCAAGTTCCCACTCCACGCGAGGGTGGCATCTGGGCAGCATCGGGGCCTGCTGTAGACGCTGCTGGAAAGATTTATGTCGCGGTCGGCAATGGTGAAACAACACAGGGGAACTGGGATCACAGCGATTCGGTACTCCGCTTGTCGCCGACGTTGCAGTTAGAGGATGGTTTCACGCCCACCACATGGGCGCAAGAAAATGCTTCAGATGCTGATCTTGGCTCGATGGGGCCGTTGCTCTTGCCCGGTGGTTTGGTCTTCGCGAATGGGAAGTCAGGCATTGGTTACTTGCTACACGCTGACGCGCTCGGTGGCGTTGGTGGGCAGGCGCAGCAGGCCACTATCTGCCACGCTTTTGGTGGGGCTGCCGCGATCAATTTGCAAATCTTTGTTCCCTGCACTGATGGAATACGCGAGGTCACAGTTGGCTCAGGGGCAACGATGACGGTAGGCTGGCATACGCAAGGGCAAATAGCCGGTTCACCTGTTGTGGGCGACCATACTGTCTATAGCCTTGATACGAATGGTGGCACGCTCTACGCTCTTAACAGTACAGATGGCTCAGTGCGAACCAGCATCGCGGTAGGGCAAACCCCGCGCTTCAACACGCCAACGCTCGCGGGCAATCAAATCTTTGTTGGTACCGCGACAGGAGTGGTGGCTATCACGATCAGTTAATGCTAGCATCGACTCTTATGACAGAGGAACGAGCAGGAAACGCCCAACGACGATAAACAAGGCTAGTAAGAGCAGGATAATAGGGGCCGCAAGGGTGGAAAATTCCTTGAGCCGCACATGGACAATGGCAGCCCCTATCATGGTCAAGACTAAACCAACCGCTGCAACTGGTGTTAACCAGGGCAAGATACCCGTGATCGCAGGTAAAATGAGTCCGAGACCGCCCAATATTTCTAAAGTCCCTATGAGACGAACGATAGGTGGCGTTGTATGCGCAACCCAACCCATGTTTTTCTTCAGGTTGTCAATAGGTTGCGAGACCTTCATAAAACCAGCCAACAAAAAGGCGAGAGCTAAGAGGATTTGTACAATCCACAGTGCGATAGTCATGATTTTCCTCCTTATGACGGCAGAAACTCTACCGCCGGTTTCTATAAGAGTAATATGCAAGGAAGCGGTTTATAGTTTCCTTTGTATATTTATTTCCTTCATGGAAGTAAGTATAACAAAGGAAATTGCTTCTGTCAAGATAGTAAAGAGGGAGAAAAGTGTGGTATACTGCATGTATGCGTAAAATAAGCCAACAAATTCCAGATCAAGAGGCGGGTGCCTGTACAACACATGTCCCTATGCAACGTGCAATCAGTTTGATAGGTGACATGTGGACGCTGCTGATTGTATATAACCTTTTAAGTGGCCCCAGGCGTTTTGGCGAACTACGGGATGCCATGGGCAACGTCAGCCCAAAAACCGTCTCGCAGCGTCTCAAGATGCTCGAAGAGGACGGCTTTGTGGATCGCCACGCTTTTGCGGAGATTCCGCCGCGTGTCGAATACCAACTGACGCAAAAAGGTCTGGCCTTGGCTGATATTCTAGAGGCGATTAGACAATTCAGTGAGCATTATCTCAGCGATAGCGAAGAGAGCAGTAGTATCACACCTGTTGCTTGACCAGCTCAGCCTCCAGGATTGGCTTAATGATCGCGGTCCAGAGCGCATAGCCCTTAGTGCTCGGATGTAGTTTGTCCCAGATAAACAACTCGCGCCGCGGGCGCCCATCCGAGCCAAGAACCTCGTTGGTCATATCAATGAAATACAGCCAGTGATCCGTTTCGGTGTACGCTTTGATGCGTTGGTTAGCTTCATTGGCAATCGGCCAGTATTTCCACCTTGATAGCGTGGGTGTGATGGCAATGTAATAGATCGGCGTCCGCGGCAGAGTCGTGTGAATCGCGTTGACAAACTCGACGTACCCCTCAAAGACCTCTTGTGCCGTCTTCGTGTTGAACTGTCCCAGGTCGTTTGTCCCTGCAAACAGGACTACCGCTCTGGGGTGGTAAGGGGTCACGATCTGATCAGCATAGTAGACCACCTGGTTGATTTTTGCGCCGCCGAACCCCCGGTTGAGCACGGGAAGGGGAGCCATATCCTGTTGCAACGTCTTCCAAAATCTGATGCTAGAACTGCCGGTAAAGACGATGGCTCCATCCGGGGGCGCATCACGGGCGTCCTGCTTTTTGAATGCCGCGATTTGTCTTGCCCAAATTGCCGGGTCATCGCTTGCTACCATGCGCACCATACGCCGGATCAGCAGGCCCAGTATGGAAGCAAGCAAAACGAGACTTCCCATGCTCCATAGTAGGACACGTTTTCGGGTGTTCATATTCTTTCTCCTCAGCGTTTTTTAGAAGATCAGCCCATCCAGTCCCTCTTCGTAATGCAGTAAGTATATGCCATGTGCGCTACCTTTATCAAACCAGAGCAAGCCAACACATACATGGATCGAGCATCTAGTTGGCTAATGCTCACCTCCAAACGTAGGGTAAATTTACCCTACGTTTGGAGGTGAGTAAACACTTTCTGGTATGATATAACCAAAGAGTCGATAGCGTGTCAATGTAGAATGGGGAAGAGTATGCATGCATTCGATTGGAATGACGAGAGCAGCGACGAGTGCCTGATTGATGCTATTACGCGGGGAGACATCACCGCTATGGAAACCCTCTACGGACGCTATAGCCGCCCGTTCTTTTCGCTGGCCTATCGCATGACGGCCAACAAACAGATCTCCGAAGACCTTGTACAGACAACCTTCCTCGCTATCTGGCGCAATCGCACGGCCTACTCGAAAGAAGCTGGTAGTGCCCATCGCTGGCTCTTCTCGATCATGCACTATCGCATTATTGATTACTTGCGCCGTCAGCGCAGTCGCTCTGCATGGAAGGAGTTTCCCTGGGAAGGCGTCGAAGTGGGAGAGATTCCGCTCATGCCCGATCCGTGGGAGGAAACCTGGTGCCTGGAGCAGCAGGGGCTTATCCGCAAAGCGATGCAACATCTCCCCAGAGAGCAAAGAAGGGTGATCGAACTGGCATATTTTGAGGGATTGACGCACGAGGAGATCGCGGAACACTGCCAGATTCCCCTCGGCACAGCGAAGTCGCGTCTGCGGCTAGGCTTGCTGCGCCTCAAGCGCACGCTTAGCGAGCAAGGCATTGTTGGGGTATAGTTGATACTGGTTATAGCGTTCCTGAACTGATTGGTTGGTCGGGCGTAGGACGATGGCTGTGGTCTTCCTCTTCCTGGACTATCTCATTAAAGGTAGGAGCGTGCTTTTTTTCACGTATCACCACGAGCGCAGCGAAGACCACGAGGAGAGCAACGCCGACACAGGTATAAAGAGCGTATTGTAGACCAGCGGTGATTGCTACTTTACTGGCATGCTCCCCTTGGCGCAAAAGCTCAGCTGTACGGGCCGATGAGACGGCGATTGCCAACACGAGTCCAGCACCGACCTGCTGTGTGGTATTGAACAGACCCGAAGCTAATCCTTGCTCGTTATCACTCACTCCGGCGGTGGCGGCAATTACCATGCTGCATATATAGGATGAAAGAGCAACAAGAGAACGCATGAAAAGAGCTTCCTTCATAAGGCTATAACATGAAAAGAGCTATTTTTATTCATTTACTTGTAAGCTATGTTATCTACTTCACAACGACGAGGACAATCGTGGATAAACTCTACGTGTAGGCCGCATAAATTTCGTCCCAGCCCACAAAAGAGCAAGGAGCAATATCCCCCAGACGGTTTCGGCGTTGGTAGCCAGGCGCTCGAAGAGTCCGGCATATCCGCTGTTCTGTGCCATCCCAAAGAGAGCCATGAAAAAGAGGGTGAGGATTCCGCTGATCACTGAGTAGACTGCCCAACCCCACCAATGAAGATTTCTCGCGAAGTGCCAGGCGATGACGAATAAGCCGAGTGCCATCGCGATAACGACCACATAAGCACCAATGATATGGATTTCCCCGTGAATTGTCGGAGGAGTAAGAAGAGCTCCAGGGGGATAGCCCGATGTCGGGTCTTGTGAGAAGAAGCCAACGAGAATCAACCCAAGCCCTTCGATTCCTCTAATGATGGGATATACTATGGCAACGACGCTGCCTTTGAGAACCTTCCGCCAGGCAACAGCCATACAGAGTGTACATACACCGAAGACGACGAAATTGGTCTGCTGTATCCATCCGCCAGGACCCAGGCTGAGGGCACTAATGGCTTGCTGCCAGGCATTATAACCAGGACGAGTAACGCCCTCGATGAGGTAGGTCGTCGTAAACAGCACGGCTCCAGCTAAACCGAAGGTCAGCCACAGCAGAAGTACACGCGGGACGGATGTAAGAGAAGTGAGATTTGACGGGGCAAGCTGAGAGAGATCGGGTTGATTTGCCGGGGATAACCGATCGGATAAATCTGACATAGGTGGTTCTCCTTGTATCGTAGGATGTTGTGGCAGCACAAGTATATAGCTGAGCAGGAGGCCGACGATGCCGCTCATCATAATGGAGCCTGCCCAGAGATGGACTGACCAGGCAAGCCCTTTGATGCTTGCCAGGCCCAGGAAGTACATGGCGTTGATTACTACCGGTGCAAGAAAGGCGAAGAGACGGAGTACACCTGTTCGTTCCGCAGCGGGCTTGAGTCCTCTGTACAAAAGATCGATCAACAGACCAGTCAGGGACGCAAAGATGGCGACCGCAAGCACCTGCGAATCCTTCGCCATCAGGCTACTCACAATACTGCTGATTGTGTAGATCAGCGTGAACGCTCCCAGTGGCAGCCACCAGCGACGCATGATGAGCAGGACACATCCCATGTAGAGGGCTGTTTGCAGCAGGATACTGGCAATGCCCAGGCTTATTAGCCCGTCGCTGGTGTGTTGGTCCGCAAACGAGTTGGCGATAGGATTGGCAAACTGCGTAAAAAAGGTGAAGATTGCCAGCACGTAGGCAAGCGAAAAGAGCATTGGGAAAAGATTACGTCTATCATTTGCCGGATCGGTGGGTGGACGCTGCCACGCCGCACGGAATGGGCCGCTCACCATCAATACTGCTCCAAGGGCGAGCATGAGATGGGTGGGGCTGAGTAGGGCCTCTGTACTTTTTTCGATGCCGAAGAGTGTATGCCAAAGCAAGTCCAGTACTCCGCCAACCGCGAAGATGCCCGCGCCCAGTAATGACAGACCATAGCCTGGCGGTATGGCCTGTAGCCATGCAAAACCGCGCTGGTGATTACGCGCCAATGTAGCCAGGAGAAAAACCGCAACAGCCAGGTAGCCGGAGTAGAGAACGCCGTGCCAGGGTGTGAAGAAGGTTTCCAATGATGGGATGTGATTATGCGCCCACCCATCCAGGGAAATGCCGCTCATCAGCCAGGTACAGGGAATAAGAAACGCCCAATCGAAGCCAATGCCACCGGGCAAGGCTTTCGTTGTCGGAGTATGCACCTTTTCAAAGAGAGTAGAATGTTCAGAGATGGTCATAATGTATTTACCTTTTCTAAAAAATGTGTAGAATAGCACTGGCGAAAGTATAACCGCCGGATACCACCTGGAACATCGGAAGAACATCCGAATATGCTCGACCTTGCAAAACAGTCGCATGACTGAGGATGCGAAGAAATGCCTATGTCGCCTTTTATCCTTGGAGTTGCCGTCTCCTGCCAACGAAAGGCAGCAAAAGCTGCATAGCCGCTACTAACTCATACGCGAAGGGGATACGCAGTGCGACAGGATGAGCAAGCAGGCCATAAACGTGGCGATTGCTATTGGAAGGCATACCGCAAGCCGCAGGTAAGCTTTCCTCACTCTACCTGGGTAAGTCAGATCTCTTTGTTTTTCGCCATGGTCCGACGTTACAGTGTGACTCGACCTGATGTCATGTGCTGATGGGAAAGGAACTCGGGAGTCGTTCACTCCCGAGTTCCTTTGCGGAGAGACCCAATTTTATCGCAAGGGCTACTTGCACTATGTGTTACCGATCATGTGAGTCGGTGGCTTCGTCAGCTCACAACCACCTTCACCTGAGCACTAGACCCGCAAGGTGTTGAGACGAACACCTCGCGTCCTGCGTTGGTATCACGCGTGATGTAGGTCGCGGGTGAGCCGTTGAGCGTCACGCTCTGCACAGTGCTGCCGCTTGGTAGGGTCGCGCCGACATGCATGGTACAGGCGTTGCCATGAGATGTCACTGTGGTCGTCCAGCTTTTCCCGCTGTGCGTGGCCGTGACGTTGATAGTGCCACTGCCGACGCGGATGGCAGTTCCCGACACGGTCGTCTGGCCAGAGGGGACGTTCGGAAGTACCTCGAGCAGTCCGTCGCCAAGCTGGGGATCGACCCCAAGCTGCTGATGTACGACGGGCCACAGCACTCCATAGGTACCCCATGCTTGCTCAAACGACGAACGTTCATTGAACGGCTGGTTGATGTTCGCGATGAAGTCCGGCGATGGACCAATCTCTGGCATCATGCCTGGCTGCTCTTCGACCGGGCCGAGTTGAAGCTGCGCCAGATCGTCGGTGTAGCGTTGCTGCTGACCGGGACCGAGCATACCGTAGTTGCCGAGAGCCACGGCCATTACTCCTGTGTTGAGGGTATACGCCTGCTGTGACTTGACCGTGTAGGTGCCGGGGTCGCATCCTGGGCCACCCTCGACGTACATGCCCCACTGCCCCGAATAGCAGGAGGTCTCGCGCAGTGCAAGTGCCAGCTTCGCGTTAGCTGTGGGTGCGAAGCCGGGCTGCTGCACTCCGTTCTGGTACAGCTCAGCCTCCATGGGAGTGACGCCCGTCCACCACCTCTGCATGAGTGGCTGGTTGTTGGGGTCGGTGAGCGAGTCGGCGTACTGCGGAATATTCGGCAGCCACCAGGCACCCTGGAAGGCGTGTTCCATCGCCGCGGCGTGGTTCAATGCCCACTGTGCCGTCGCCGTGTCGTGCTTACTCGCTGCCATATCGGCGAGGTCGAGTAAGCCACGGATGGTATAGACGGCGACATCGACCTGGTCGGTACCCAGGACGGTGGACTCGACGTTGCCATTTCCGTCGGGCCACAAATCGTCGTCGGCTTTGGGCAGATTGACCATGTACTGCATATTGCGCACGGTGAACGCGTACAGCTGGTCGCGGAAGGCCGAGTCACCCGTCCACCGCCATACCATCGCCACGGCGGTCGGGAACTTGGCGGTCTCGTCGATGTCGCCCGGCTCGTCGTTCAAGCCAAAGTATACCGAGCCGTCGGTGACGGTCTCGTGCACGACCTTGCCGGATTTGTGGTTGGCGATGTCACTCACCGTGGCAAGCGAGCGCAACCCATCCTCGGCAGTGGCGAATTGTCCGGCGGCGAGTAGCGCATACATCGTGTACTCCTGGTCGGTGGCGAACATCCACGGGTAATCCGGGAAGCCAGCACCTTCAAAGCGGATACTCGGCAGCGTTGCGATTGGAGCGGGATACAGTGTACCCTCCTCGGTCGGACGTATTTGTACGTTGTCGGCCTGCTGCGTGAGATCGGCGAGGTTCTGCTTACTCCAGGTAACGGCAGCGGCGAGCGTCGGATCAGCTGGGAGCGACACCTGGGTCTGGCTGTCCAGGGCGAGGCGTGTGGAAACCTTGGCCTGTAGTTCGCTGGCCGGGTTCGCGCTCGCCGACTGATATTCGGACTGGGCCGTGGTAAGCCCTTGATCCGAGCCAGCTACCGTGAACCAGACCGTCACGCTGGTTTTGGCGTGCGGCTTGAGCGTGTAGGTCAGTTCGCCGCCCGCGCCCTTGCCGTAGGCAGTATCGTCGCAGCGAAATATGTCGGGTTGCGAAGATACCGGGCAGATCACCGGTGGGTCTTGCGGGCCACGGAACGCGCTGCCAGTTACCCCGCTGTCCGGGGTGAAGCCAGTCGCACCGACGATAGCAGCCCAACTGTGGGATGAAGCGTTGGGAACCGGCGGCGTCCCATTCTCCTGGAAGACCAGTTGCTTGCCGTTGAACGTCGCGGTATCAGGGAGGTTGAACTGTGTCTGGTCGGGCGTCGTGAACCCCCATGGGTACGCGCTCATGAGTTCGGAGTGGGCATCGACATTGAGTTTGAACGGAGCGGAGTTGGATACAGTGAACGTCAGCCCGAACTCTACGGCCCGTCGCCCATCAGGGACGAAATCGGTGCGGCTGATCTGCACGCCGCCCGTCGTTGGCAGGGCCATTTGATCATAGCCGAAGCCTGATGCGAAGCTTGTCGCAGGCCCGATCCATTGACCGTTGATGCCGAACCAGATACCGTCGAGCAGCTTGATAGGAGGGGACCAGATGCCGCCCATTTCGCCGCGGGTGTGGAAGCCCAGAGCAGGATAACGGCCATCCTCGCTACCGATTTCGTAGGCGCGATCACCTGCCGCGGCGTAGCGGCGCAGGTTAAGCTGGTTCGATACCGAGAGCGTGGGACTCAAGCTCGCCGCACTGGCGCGAGCAACCGACCGCGCCTGGACTGCCATTAGCGATACTGTTGGGAGCATGACCATCGTACACAGAAGCATGAGCAGAAACCGCTTGCTGAATTTCTCGCCAGATATCATAATCTCGCTTCTCCTTATTGCAGTTGAAAATACCTTGAAGAATATGCCGTTGGTCGTCCGTTTGCTTGTAAGGTTTTTTTGTGATACCTCCTTCCTAATATTTCTAATATAGGAACGAAGCAGAGAGTGTTTCAGATGCAAAATAAGCTCTGGCACCCACCTGAGCGCATGATAGGGGGGAAAGCGTAGCAGTTTTTGACGCGAGCATATGAGCGTGATACACTGTACTCAGAGCATTGAAAGGAACCGTAATGAAGTTGAACGCTAACGGCTTGAGCCATCTTGGATTGAGAGTCACCAATCTAGCGCGGGCGAAACGCTTTTATGTTGATACACTCGGATGCCAATTGGTGCGGGAAATAGATGGAGCGGTGTTAATCAACGCGTATGGAATGCTGATCGCACTGTATGGGGCTGAAGGGTACTCCGCAAGAAATGATCGCTTCGATCCGTTTCGTGTCGGTCTGGATCATCTCGCTCTAGCCGTAGAGGACACAAGCACCCTGGAAAATCTGAAGCAGGAATTAGATGCGGCAGGGGTAAACAACCATGGGGTTGAGGAGGATCCAGAGACTCATGACAAGTACATCAGTTTCTATGACCCTGATGGCATTGCGTGGGAGCTTTATTCAGCCTCGCATCGTTTCGATGTGTAAACCACATCAGAGTGTATGAATAGTGTGTAGGGGCCGGTTTACCGTACCCATCGCCGATTGATCGGCCCCTACTATACCACGCTGCCCGTTGTGTTCGTTCTGCGTCTATAGTAGGGGCGACCCCAGAAATCATTCACAGGCCCTGGGAGGTAAGCTAGCCTTTCAGCACCCTTAGATACTTTGCTAGCAGCCGCACCCCCCGTAGTACACGCCGATCTGGTTGGCGTTATACTCGGTGAACCACAGGTCACTGTATTGATCCATCGTGATATCCCATGGATAGCTGCCACTCAACATGTTCGCGCTATTTTCAGAGATGTCGCCATCGCCCGGATCGATTTCGCCGATCATGCTGGTGTTTGACTCAGTAAACCATAGTTCGCCATTGGGGCCTTTGGTGATTTGCGCAGGCCAGCTGTTATCAGTCAAACCTGAACTATATTCCGTGATAGTGCCAGTTATCGTGATTCTGCCGATCTTGTTGCCATTGTACTCGGTAAACCACAGGGTGCCATCGGGTCCTGCGGTGATCCCCTGCGGCTCGCTGTTGCTTGTCTCAATGCCATACTCGGTGATGACACCCGCCGGCGTAATCATACCAATCCGGTTGCCATCCCACTCAGTGAACCACAGATTGTCATCGGGTCCTTTGGTGATCCCTTCCGGTCCACTAGAGGCATGGAGGCCCGCGCTATACTCGGTGATCACTCCTGTTGTCGTGATCTTGCCAATACGGTTGCCATCATACTCGGTAAACCACAGGTTGCCATCCGGCCCTTTGGTGATCTGCTCTGGCCCACTATTGAGGGTCAAGCCCGCGCTATACTCCGTAATCACCCCTGCTGGCGTAATCATACCAATCCGGTTGCCATGATATTCGGTAAACCACAGGTTGCCATCCGGCCCCAACGTAATATAGTTGGGTTCGCTGTTGGCCGACAAGCCCTGGTTATATAAGGTGATCGTGCCATTTGATGAGACTTTGCCAATATGATTGCCATCATAATCGGTAAACCACACGTTGTGGTCAGCACCCGTGGTAATACCCCATGGCCCATTGAGCGTGCTGCCGCTATAGCCAATGACATCGGTACCACCCTGGTAGCCCGTGCTGCCGGTGTTGAAGTACATCGGTCGCTCGGCCACAAAGATGGTTCCTGAGCTATTCCCTTGCACCAGCATCGAGAGTTCGTAGGCTTTTGCCCCATCGTGCAGACCGGCCAGCTCAGACGTAATCACCAGGGTCGTGACATTGACCGTCGTGCGACTATGAGCCGCCAGCGTCAACGACTCGCTGTAGGTGTTTCCCAACTCGTTGTAGAGGTAGAGTGTCACGCTCTCGGACACATCCCTCGGATTTTGCAACACCATCCACTCGTTATAATTCGTGTTGACATAGCCTTCCGCGAAACTGGCCTGATCCACGGCTGCAACTTGCCCTACCACATCCGTCCAGCCGACGGTATTGGTACTCTTCTGCGGCGTGGCCACATTGCTCAATTGATAGTGGAAGAACATTTGCCGCTCGACCACCAGGTTGTGGTTCCCCGTCACTTCGGCGGAGACCGAGGGCGTTGGGACACAGGGCGTCACATCACAGGTGCCAGTTGGATTGATGTTCAACTGATTGACATCCAGGATCACTTGCGAATAGGCCGTCACTGGAACTGACACCTGCTGGGTATGGCCGTTCTGATAATCCAGGGTGACGGTGGCCGTGATATTGTTGCTGGTCGGGTTTCCCAGTACCAGATTCTCCTGCGTCCGGTTGCCAGTGTAGCCTTCGGCGAAAAGCCAGTCACGCGAGAGGACTGATGTACCCACCACCGAGACGGCTCCAGAGACAACTCCCGCCGCTCCTTGCGCCATATGGCTCATGTAACTGGGTCGCTCCAGCAACACTGGCTGCGTAGCGGTAATCGCTGCCGTCACATGGGCGGGAATCGCGAGCCTGTCGGGATAGAGCGTCCCTCGTGCGCCTGATGCGACAATGATACTCTGCACCCCAACCTGCGAATCATTGGCATAATAGGTCGCGGTAACCAGGCTGGGATTGCCTCCCGGAGGGTTGAGAATACTGAGGGTCGAGGTGACAAAAGACGACGAGCCTGCTTGCGTAGGCACATCGGCAAAGTAAAATGAGGTATCCAGTTTGGTCGCTCCCATCACATCACTACCACTCTGGATGCCGCGATACGTGAAGTACATAGGCCGTTCCGCCACAATACCTGCACAAACAGGGGTAGTATTGATTGTATGAGACTTGATGTGATGCGACCGCACATTGGCATTCGAGTTCAGCACGCTGACGATGCTGGAGATGAGTATCCCCGTGCGCTGTTGCACCGGAATGTTGAGATCAGCGTTGGCCGAGAGCGTCACCCGACTGGCATGAGGAACGCCCACCGCTTTGACCAGGAGCGGTTTGATCGAGCGCACATTACTGTTCGTGCCTTGCGTCAAATACTGCACCTGCACCTGACAATCATTATTTGGGTCAGGATTGTTTAACGTGAGATATTGCTGGAAGCCTGCTCCCACCTCGCCGTCGGCAAAATACCAGATCGGACTCAGCGGGTTAGAATTAGCATTGTTGATAGTAGCTGGATTAGCAGAAGCCGCATGCTGCTGTATCAATACCCCCGCCAAGCTAATACCGCCAAGCAGTAGCAGCACGAGTAAGGCAAAGCGCGGCACAAGCTTCAATGGCTTTCTGCCCTCTGCCTTACGGCCCACAAGAGACAATGGTAATTTCAAAAAAATCCTCCTCCACCACACATGGAACCACATGTAAAAAACAGTAAAAAGAGAGATAGCATAGAAAAAATAAGAGCCAAAGAAAAAGCATTCAGCCCTCTGATATCTCTATATTTACAGTATACCGACAGGGCCAAATAGCGGCGGATGATGCGCATAGATGCTTGCCAAACAGCATTGACCTCGTCTATACTGAGGACACGCCACGCACAGCTATACTTTATGCATTCCTATTTTAAGAAGGGAGCAACCTATGGCACCCGGTGCGGATAGCAACATCAATAAACACATCGGTGAATATCGCCTTCTCAGCTTGATCGGCCACGGCGCGTTTGGCAGCGTCTACCAAGCCGAACATCTCGTCTTTGACGACGATATCGTCGCCATCAAGCTCCTGCGCAGTGTCATCACCTCCAATGAGGAACGGCAACGCTTCTTCCAGGAAGCGCGTGTCCACAAAAAACTCAGCACCCATCCGCGTATCCTGCCCATTCGCAGTGCTGGCATCCAGGATGGCATCCCCTATATGATTATGGAATACGCCCCCGGCGGCTCATTGCAAGACCTCTTGCGCAAACAGCCCTCCGGTCAGCCCTTAACGGAGCAACACGCTCAGACAACTTGGGAGGACAGCCGAGGCTGAGCGAGCGTTGGCAAAGGCGCGAGAACTGGGGTATAAGGGGTAGGATGGGATAATTGAAGCAACCCCGCTCACCCCTCGCTTGCTTCCCGAAAATATGATATACTCTTCTTATGTCAACACAAGGCAACCCTTTGTTAGCACTGGCACCGTCTAGATGTTGCTAGCGAAAAAGATGTGTCACAAAAGTCACAATCGTTACAACCGGGAACGGATCTCAATCAGGGCTATCCCCCTTGACAATCCGTGCTATACTACGGTTATGTCCGCATAGTTCGCATTAGAGCCAACATCGGGCATGACCGCGTAGCTCAGTGGTAGAGCACGCGCCTTTTAAGCGTGTGGTCGTGGGTTCGAGTCCCACCGCGGTCATTTACAACTCGTAATCGGCAGCCATCTTCACGCCATAGCCATTGCTATTCTTCGCTGGGACTAACCGCAACATCATTTCAGCTTTCCCTGTGTGGCTAATGGGAATAAGATACACCTTCTCTGTATCTGGTGAGTAAACAGTAAAGTAATCTACTTCTCCCTGGTAATCCTTGTGGCCATGTGTAGTTCTACCTGCTTTTGTATGGTAGTTCAAGCTAGCCACTGCAAAGCGTATAACGGTTCCCTCTTTGTCTAACCAAGCAGTTTTGCATTGGACGCGCCAGAACTGTCTATCAGCATCCTCAATGACTAGATCGTAACGGGTATTGTCTCCGTAAGGAGTAAGAACGTTGTAACCAGCTTCTAAGAGTCTGAAAATGATGATGGCTTGGCTCCGCTCACCTAACGCCTTTTTGTTGCTTTTAGGTCCAAACAGTCCCATGTTGTCCCTCCACTCGCTCATAGGTACCCAGCAAGACTCCAGCATCCGACAAATATACTATTCTAGACTTAGGCAGTTGGCTCTTGCGTAATTTTTGTTCTCATGAGCATAATTTTCTCTGTTTGTTCAGGCATACACAGTGTGTATGCCCAGTATATAGTATCAACTCACATAACAGAAACTTCATCAACCCTTCCTCCTATAATCCTTCCGCCCAAAGCCTGTCCTTCCTACCATGGTGTGGTAGTATGTAAACACAATAGTTCTTTTACGAAGAGGTTGAAATTCCTATGGTCATTAGAGCGCGTGTCAAACGCAACGCCTATTTCGACTCCATCACGCTCATGAAAATTGCCAGCACCTTAACCAGCATGAGCGGGATCGTGGATGCCGCCGCTATCATGGCAACGGAACCTAATCTACAGCTACTCACCGAGGCAGGATTGGCCTCGGTTGAAAACAACGCTGGCCCAGGTGATGTCTTGATCGTCGTTCGCGCCAACGATGAGAGCAGTGCGCAGAGCGCATTACAGGCCGCAGAAGAGCAATTAGCGCAACGTCCAACCTTCTCTAACGATGATGGAGCAGGCGGCGCAAGCAGCACACGTAGCCCGCAACAACCCCGTTCGTTGGAGCAAGCGGCACAACTGCATCCAGAGGCGCAGCTTGCTGTAATTTCTGTCCCCGGCCCTTACGCTGCCTTGGAAGCTGATCGTGCGCTGCGCAATGGACTGCACGTTTTTCTCTTTAGCGATAACGTCTCGCTGGCCGACGAAATCTCCCTCAAACAATTGGCACGCGAGCGTGGACTACTGCTCATGGGGCCGGATTGCGGTACCGCCATGTTGAATGGCGTAGGACTGGGCTTTGTCAATGTTGTTCCCAGGGGGCCGGTTGGTATCGTAGGGGCATCCGGCACGGGCATACAGCAGATCATGTCTTTGATCGCGCAGCAACGCGGCGGCGTCTCTCAGGTCATCGGTTGCGGTGGGCGTGACCTCTCCGAGGCTGTTGGCGCGATCACCACGTTACAGGGTCTACGCCTCTTGCAAGAAGATGAGCAGACCGAAGTAATCGTCATTGTCTCCAAGCCACCTGCTCCCGCCGTCGCCGAACGCGTTCTCGCAACGGCGGTCGCGGGCAGAAAGCCAGTGGTGGTGAGCTTCGTGGGCGCGGATGTCGATGCGTTACAAAGCCGCTACGGTGATCGCCTCGTGGTGACACGCACGCTGGCCGAGGCCGCGCAAAAGGCGGTGAGCATCTGCGGCGGCACCGAGCTTACTACCGGTACATGGTACACCTCCATGCGCAAACCCACCTCGCCTTCCGCTATCCCCAGCGTAGCTGCCAGGGATGTGACGCGGGGTCAGCGGCTCGCGGCCCTCTTCTCCGGCGGTACGCTCTGTGACGAGGCCATGCATATCTGGACGGAAGGCTCAGCCCAGGGCAAAACTTTAGGTCCTGTCTACTCGAATATTCCTTTGCAACCAGCATGGCGACTGGTGGAAGGGCAGTCCAACCAGGGTCACTACGCGATTGACTTTGGTGCGGACGAGTACACGCGTGGGCGTCCCCATCCCATGATCGATCCCAGTTTGCGCCTGAAACGCTTGCAGGAAGATGCCAACGATCCCAGCATAGGCGTGATTTTGCTCGATATCGTCCTGGGCTACTGCTCTCTGCCCGACCCTGCCTCAATCTATGCACCCGCGATTCAAGCCGCCCGTGAGCAGGCGCGGCGCGCAGGGCGACGGCTGACGTTCATCATCTCGCTCTGCGGTACGGAAGGCGATCCCCAACGCCTCTCGCTCCAGCATCGCCAATTGCGCGATGCTGGAGCCGAGGTATTTGCCAGCAATGCCGATGCAGCCATGCGCTGTCTCGACATTTTTCAGTAAAAAAAGAGGAAGGCATAGCATGTCCGATACATCCCAGATGTCCCATACATTACAAACACCGCACACGCCCATCTCTGTGCTCAATATCGGAGCCGACCTCTTTGCCGATGCGCTGCAAGCACAGGACGTGGCTGTTACCCGCGTGGCCTGGCGACCGCCCGCTGGCGACCAACTTGCACTGCGCCATGTCCTGGCAGACGCAGCGGTAGACGAAGCCAACAAGGTCGCGGTTGAACGCATGTTGTCGGCACAGCCCGTGCTCATTGATGTGCGGCCCGCCCACGAGGTTATTCCCGCACTCCAGAAGTTTACGTTACTCCATGCTGGCCCACCCATACAGTGGGAGCGCATGTGTGGCCCCATGCGCGGTGCGGTCATCGGTGCCTGTCTCTATGAAGGCTGGGCCAAAGACGAAGACGAGGCGGTGTCTCTTGCCACCGCTGGTGTACTGACCTTCTCGCCATGCCATCACTACAACGCGGTCGGCCCCATGGCTGGTATCACCTCGCCTTCTATGCCCCTGCTCATAGTAGAAGATAAGACACATGGCAATCGTACCTATGCCACCCTCAACGAGGGCCTGGGCAAGGTGCTGCGCTATGGCGCGTTTTCAGCAGAGGTGTTGGATAGATTGCGCTGGATGGGTGACGTGTTAGGCCCAGCCCTTGGCCGCGCTCTACGGAGCATGGGCGGCATGGATATACGCGCCATCATGGCGCAAGCCTTGCAGATGGGCGACGAGTGCCATAACCGCAACAAGGCCGCGACCTCGCTTTTCGTGCGCCAGATCGGACCAGCCCTGGTAGAGACCGGCAACACCCGTGCGGAAACTGCCTCCGTGCTGCGCTTCATCGCTGGCAACGACCACTTCCACCTCAACCCATCGATGGCAGCTGCCAAAGCCATTACCCTGGCTGGGGCTAATGTACCGAAAAGCAGCGTCGTAGTGACAATGGCTCGCAATGGCGTCGATTTTGGCATTCGTGTCAGTGGCCTGGGCGACCGTTGGTTTGTCGGGCCAGCCCAATATATCCAGGGTCTCTACTTTGCTGGCTTCAGTCAGGACGATGCCAACCCCGACATCGGCGATAGTGCCATCACCGAGACCAGCGGGGTTGGTGCCTTTGCTATGGCTGGTGCGCCCGCCATCGTACAATTTATCGGTGGCACCCCCGCCGATGCTCTGCGCTATACCCGCGAAATGTACGCCATCACCGTCACCAGTAATCCGCTCTTTGGCCTACCCTCGCTCAACTTCCAGGGAACTCCGACAGGCATTGATATCCGCCAGGTCTGCCGCCTCAACATGCCACCCGTCATCAATACCGGCATCGCCCATCGCCTTCCTGGCGTCGGCCAGGTCGGAGCCGGCGTCGTCTACCCCCCCATGGAATGCTTCGAGGAAGCCATCACTGCATTGGCCAATACACTGTAACCCGCTTATGCCGCGGCAAGCGTCTGATTCAAACAGGGTACCCAAATACTCTTATGGTATACTAAAGGAAGTAACTTTACTTTTTAAAGGAGACAAATTTCGTGTCAATTGAACATACACAGGCTCAGAGCCAGGTAAGCGACCCTTTTAGCTATCTCTATCCCCATGAATTTATACGCCTCACGACTTTCCGCAAGAATGGGGTGGCAGTGTCTACCGCCGTCTGGTTTGCCAATGACAACGGCAAGCTCTATGTCACAACGACGAGTACCGCCGGCAAAATCCAGCGCATTCGCAATAGCGGTCGCGTCCTGGTGGCCCCCTGTGATCGCACAGGTCAGGTACTGGCGGGCAAAGAAATCGAGGCACAAGCGCACGAACTCTCAGTGGAAGAGCACGAACATGCTTTCGCAACGCTGTCAAAGAAATACGGTCCCCAGTTTGTGACCATTGCCTCACGCGCACCCGAAACTACACAGCGCACCTACTTCGTAATAGAACCACTACAGGAGCAATAAAAAATGACAACCAGTAACACGCCAGCGCAAGATACTAAAGGTGATACCTTTGCGAACCTCCGTCGCTACCAATATGCCCTGCTCACTACCTTTCGTAAAGATGGCCGAGCGGTTCCTACCATCGTCTGGTTTGCCCCTGACCAGGACAAGCTCTATGTGATGACGCCCTCTACAACGGGCAAAATCAAACGCATACGCAACAATGGGCGCGTCGTCCTGGCACCGTGCAATGCACGCGGTAAAATATTGGGTGAGCCGGTGGAAGCCAGGGCCTATGAGTTGCCGGTCAGCGAATCTTCCCACGCCGCGGCGGCACTCGCACGCAAGTACGGTTTCCTCCATCGTGTGGCGACCTTCCTCCAGAAGGTGGGGAAGGTGAAGCGCATTTATATTGAAATTGCATAACACCTTAGCATTGGTTATGACGAATTGCGTCCTCTCTCTTTCCTCAATCGTGCTATAGCGTAGTGGGTATCTTTTGTACGCCATGTAAAGATTTTGACCTGTTGCTACCAGGATAGACTAACGATAGAGGGAGAGATTTCATGCCAGAAGCACAAGAAAAGCAAGCGCAAGTAGGCGTGTCGATTCTTATTAACAAGGGTGATCGTATTTTGCTGGAAAAGCGGCAACACACCCATGGCGCGGGAACCTGGGGCCCACCCAGCGGCCACATCGATTATGGCGAAACGCCTGAGCAAACGGCCATGCGCGAAACCAAAGAGGAAACCACCGTCATCATCGACAATCTCAAGTTCCGCGTCATTACCAACGATGTCTTTGAAAAAGAACAGAAGCACTACATCACCATCTGGTTTGACGCCAACTATGTCTCCGGTGAGCCCAAGGTTTCCGCCCCCGAAGAGGAATCGGAAGTTGGCTGGTTCACCTGGGATAGCCTGCCACAACCACTCTTCCTGCCCTTGCAACACCTGCTGGAAGGGAAAACCTACCCATCCCAGACAACAACCGACAAGCTGGGAGCGGCCATCGAAGAGAAACAGACGGAAACCATTCACAAATCACGCCTTTAGCGGTGCCCGGCCCCGCCACAGGGTACCCTGTGGCGGGGCCGGATGGGCGTTGTGTCACATACAACCCCAAAAATACGTGTACCTATCAGAGGATATCCCTTGATTTCCCTTGATACAAAGAAAGAAAGATAGAAAAGTATGCAACAAAATACAGGAAAATCCATGGGGCAGGTTGAGATGCAGCAATGCATTCAGGACTGTCTGAACTGTAATGCGGTCTGTACCCAGACTGCCCAGAAATGTCAACAGGCGGGTGGCGATCATGCCAAGCCTGAACATGTCCAGATGTTACAGGATTGTGCCGAGATGTGTCTGACGGCTGCTCATGTCATGCAACACAATTCTCCGCTCGTTGGCTATGTTTGCCAGGCCGCGGCCCAAGTGACTAACCACTGCTCCAACGAATGCGAACAAATGGGCGACACCGATTGTGCCAACGCCTGCCGCAACGCCTCCTGGTCCTGCGACCAGATGACGAAGATGCTGGGTTAAAACTCCCTTATAACCTGCCATTAAGCAGGGCCGCGATCACGATGATGGCAACGATGAGGACGGCAACGGCGATGAGGAAGTACGTGTTCCTGCGCCCAATAGTGATTTTGCGTGGGCCAGATGCTGCTACCTTTCTCACCTCTTCGCGCCGCTCCTCAATACGTTTGCGCCGCTTTTCCAGGCGTTTTTTGTGCTGGTCTTGTGCCGTACTACCCTGGCTTGGGCCTGTCCCCAGATGCTCCATGCGGCGGCGCATTGTACGATTGTAATTGTCCGCTTGCTGTTGCTGAGGGTTGGAGGTGCTGACCTCCTTGGGCTGGGTAGACTTTGCGCCGGGCATTGCCGTTCCACCAACATGTGGGCGGTTCGGGTTCGTCCTGCCAGTTGGCTTACTTTTATGCGCCGGAGATGCGGTAGGTTTTGGTTGACCCGCGGTACTGGCATTGTTCGCCGGAGTAGGGGTATTCGCCTTCTGTGGTCCCTGTTTGTTTGTCTTCGCCATGGTTCTATACCTTTTCTAGTGATTATCGTCATGCATTGTTGGGTAGCCCAGCAAGCCAACCATTGACCGAGTGTACCGTCACCTCGTATTCTCGCGCCCACTCGTGCGAGATATACGGCAAGAGATGACCTACAAGCGGCTGACCAGCTTTGACGGCAAGCAGATTTTCCCTGGCTTGCTTCGCAAAGAGTGCCATACCACTAAATGGGTCGCTCAATAATGCTTGCAAGCGTGCCCACAGTGAGCCTATTTCTTCGCTCACCTGATCTCGTTCATCGGCGAGTTGCACACGTCCCATCACCTCGATAATACGAAATAGCGCATCCTCATCGCACAGGCCAAGATGCTCAGCCATGAGCAATATGCGCAGCCCTTGCGCCAATTTTGCATGCACTACAGCAACATCCATCTCTGTATCATCGCGCATACCGCGATTATTCAGATTCGCTGAGCCAACCGTCATCCACTGATCGTCTACAATAGCAACTTTCGCGTGAACATAAATAGGACGATACAACATTTGACTCTCTTTTTGACACGATGATCCCAGCGTATAGACCTGTAAAGTACCGGAGGCTACTGCCTGTGGAGCAATAGACCAGAGATACTGGATACCATCATCGGTAAATTCGCGCCCCACATTGGGATTATCCGGCAGCAGCAAAGTGACAACTACGCCGCGTTTCAGGGCATCCGCCAACGATTGCCACAACTGCTCCATATCGGCATGGGGCAAGCCCATAATCGGGCTTTCTATGCCCAGGAAAGTGCGCCGCCAGAAATATTGGTTCTCAATATAAATAGAGCGTTTTGCCAGGGCGAACGCGTTTCTGTACGTCTCCAGAATCGTGGCGATGCCCTCTTCCGGCGCGAACGCGTAAGTCCGACTGGGAATAGTACGCGTCACCTGCACCTGGAGAGTCCCGGCAATCTCGTCGGCTGGCGTATCATCCGCTACATCTGACAGGAGCAGCAGCGCATCCATCTCGTGTAGATTTACCACGGCGTTCCAGCGTTGGCGAAAGTTCTGCTCGACATCCACCACGGCTGGCCCCTCAAAAAGTATATGCACATCATGCCAGCTATGCGGCATCTTCCCATCTTTGCCCAACCGCAACGGATGATGAAAGGGATGCCCTTTGCTATCCCAACGATCATAGTCCCCACTGTTATCCACCATCATATCAATGCCACCGACAAAAGCAAACGTGTTATCGACGATCACCGTTTTCTGATGATGCGCCAGCAAGGGATGGTTCAAAAGCCCCATGTGGCTATCATCCAGCAAGCAGCGCACCCCGACCGTATCAAGTGTTTCCTGTACCTGCTTCGGATTGGGTTGAAAGGGCAAGCTATACGTATTCCACAAAAGCACGCGCACCTCAATGCCCTTGGAGACGACATAGCCCAGCACATTCCGCACGCTGGGTTCCTCACACTGTTGCCAGAAGCGTAAGTCTTCCTCCGCTAGTCCCTTGGCCCGTAGCCAGGCCAGCAACGCCTCTTGTTCTGGCGAGCCATCTGGCCCCGCTCGATGATGTTTGCCACGCACAAGCAATAGCTCCGGACTGAGACCCCAGGCCGCGATATGAATGGTATGCCGCGCACTCAGGAAGCGGTGGCACATCTCCAACATGGTCATGCGGCCATCAATCAAAAAGGCGGCACGCGAAGCTTTACGCACAGGGAAATCGTCAACCGCCCACCAGCTACTTGCCTTGGTGTCCTCAGTATCCGCTACTGCCTCTTGCTCAATCATTATGACCCTCATCCGCCAAAAGTGAGCGGGCAATCCTGGCCGCCTCTTCCTTATCATCGGGCGAGAGCACACCATCAATGACCAGACCCAACAGGTGATCTTTGATGGGACGCAGCCATGGCCCTGGATTGCGCCCAAAAAGAGCCATTAACTCGTTGCCATCCAACGGACTCTTGAGCGGCACACGCTCCGCCTCCTCTTGTAGGCGTTGGCAACGTTCCGCGAGTTCGCTCACACGGGCGGCGGCACGCGAGATTTTATCCGCCCGATAGCTGGTGATATCAGCACGCGAGAGGTCCAGCAAATTCGGCAGGACATCTCCACTCTCCAACATCAGGCGCCGTACCGCTCCATCTGTCCAGTCAGAGGTGTAGGCATTGGCTCGCATGTGCAGCCGTACTATCCGTGAGACATCCTCAATGAAGTCGCGATCAAAGTGTAGCCTTTTCAGAATGTCCCGCGCCATGTACGCCCCAACATCCTCGTGTCCAAAGAAATGAATTTTATTGTCTTCGATGGTGCGCGTTCGCGGCTTGGCAATGTCATGCAATAACGCGCTCCAACGCGTTGCCAGGCGCGGCGATGAGCGTTCCACTACGCGCAAAACATGCGCATAGACATCTTTGGAGGAGACGCTACGTGTAGGAGTGGAGGTGGGTGAAGGCTGTTGGCTGACGCCGCGCAGTTCCATTACTTCCGGTATGATCCATTCCATCAAGCCCAGTTCCACGAGGAGATCAAGCCCCTTCGCCGGATGTGGCGAAACCAGCAACTTATTCATTTCGTCGCGAATACGCTCACGGCTGATCTTTTGCAGTTTAGCAGCCTGACGAATCATCGAACGCCTTGTCTGCGGCTCAATGGTAAAGTCGAGTTGCGCGGCAAAGCGCACCGCCCGCAACAGGCGCAGGGGGTCTTCGTCAAAACGCTTATCCGGTTCGTTGCCAACGGCGCGTAAAATATGCGCGTCCAGGTCTTGTCGTCCCTCAAAGAGATCAATGATATGTCCATTGAGCGGGTCACGCGCCAGGGCATTGATGGTAAAGTCACGCCGCAGCAAATCATCGGCCAGCGATGTGCCAAAACCAACCTCTGGCTTGCGCGATTCTGGATTGTATCGTTCCGTGCGAAAGGTGGTAATCTCGATGATATCGCTGCCGTAATGCAGGCGCACAGTGCCAAAACGCTCGCCCACCAGGACGACCGCGCTGGGACGTGTTGGTGCCACCAGGCGTTTGACTTCATCAGGATGCGCGTCCGTTGCCAGGTCCGCATCCATTGATTGCTGCTCACGATGCAGCAAGACATCACGCACCGTCCCGCCGACCATATAAAGTTGTTTGTGCTGCGCACGAAAGGCTTCCGCCAGCGTAATGATTATATCTAGCATCTCTAACGCATGTATCCGCTTCAGAAATACGGGCCACACGCCCTTCCTATCTCTCGGTAATGGCAGTATTATCTCATATCCTGGCAATTTTTTATAGTACCCACTTGCTGCGCTTTTCTGGGCTTCTCATCAACACATATCTTGTTGCAAATTAACGCGCATGGAAAATTTGTTCTAATTGGCCTCGAAAACGCTTGACTTGAACGTCTATTCTATAGTAGAATTAGGGAGATGTACGAACAAAATTTCTTAGAAATGGAGGCTTCGCCATGGGAGCGACAGAGACACGCAAGCAGCCCGCAGAGGTTGACTATGATATAGACGACGACAGCCTGTACACAACACGTAATCCCAGTAGCGCACGAAGGTATCAGCAGCCTGTCGAACATGATACCATTGATGATCCCTTGCCGCAAAGAGGGCCAATCACACGGCGTCGCGCCAGCATTGTCTCCAACGCTCCCAACGCCTCCAATACTATCCATAAGCTTCAGAGCAAACCTTTAGCACGCCCAGCCATGCCTGCTATGCCAGCCATAAAGCTGGGGCAAAAACGCCTCCCTCTGCTGGCAGTGGTGGTGGGGATGTTCGTCATGGCACTCCTCGTCCTCGGTTTCAGCACCGTAAGCGCGTGGTGGCAGGTACACCTGGACGACACGCAGTACGGTCGCCCTCGTACTTTTCAAATGGACGCGGTAGTTGGGCATCAGGATAGCGCGAGCAATCCAACGCATTTTATCTTTATCAACCTGAATAGACATGTAGAAATCATTGAATTGCCCGGTGGCGACTCCGCCCATGCCCGTATCTACGCCGGCCCCATCTTATATGGCGACGGCCAGGACTTGACGCCTATCACCGGCGAAATTCGCGACGTGAATGGAGACGGTAAACCCGACCTCATTGTCCACATCCAGGATCAACAGATTGTCTTTATCAACGACGGCACACAATTCCGCCCCCTCCAACCAGGGGAACAAATACACTTGTGACCATAGTCACACCGACCTAAAATGGGGAAAGGTGGGTAACTCGTCCATGCGTAGGGACAGGGAGACGTGGGGTGGTGGGGGAGGGGGGCGCTTGTCCTTTCTTGTTGGGTTTTTTTTCCTCCCCCCAAAAACAAAACAAAAACACCCCCCCCCCCCCCCCGCCACTCTGCCCCTTGTCCCTACGCACGCCATCGCCTCTTTCCAAAAACCCTTCCTGTGTAAGTCCCTTGCGAAACATACTTATAGCAGCGTCCTGTAACTACGCTCGTAGTCGTGTATGGCCGCTTCTTGCTCTTCTGTTTCAATAGAGCCGGGACGCTGCTTCCGCAGAGAGTCGATTGCCTCCTGGGCGGGTAGTCCGCGTGTGGTGAGATAGCCCGCGATGATCGTCCCGGTGCGCCCCAGTCCGGCTTCACAGTGAACAACAACCGGTTGACTGTTCTTCAACGAAGTGTGAAGAATTGAGACAGCTTGATGCATCTCGTGCAAGGTTGGCGGTTTCATGTTGGCAATGGGGATGTTGTGTACAGTGAAAGCGGACAGCAGAGGAGCGTCGTCAACATAGCCGGTAAGGTTGAGTATCACTTGTATGCCGAGGTGTTGTAACATCACATACGCGTCTTCTGTCGCGGGAAACGGCATAGCGGCAAGCCTCTCTTCAAGTATCCAGCTAAAGTGAGGTAAAACGAGCTGTCGCTTCTCATCAGAGCTTAGGTCAAAGGCGGCTAAAAACTGGAGCGGGGATGCTGCCAGCTTCCGACGTAAAACGGGGTCGAATTGGGCGCGTATCTTCAATTCTTGCAACACACGAGCAGACATATACCTTCTCCTCTGTTAAATTTGGATTACCCTAGTATACTCCACTATCATTCATTCCAGACTACCTCTTTTTCCCACTCTTGCAATCTGAATGCGGCGCATACCTTGAGTTCTACCCATCCCCCCAGAAATCCTTTTTTGAGAGTTTTCTATAGTATTGTTACTTTGGTTCATCGTGAACCGTCCTCAATAAACAAGTAGTCTATTCTTTTTTGTTTGTAGATTTCGGAGAATGTATGAGTAAGTCAACGCTGCAAAGCGAACAAGTAGAAGTTGTAGATATATTGGAATTATCAGAAAGCACACCCTCAGTTCAGGTTCAATCTCAATCACCCCTTAACGATAAACACAATGCACATAAAGCGCAGCCAAAGGGCACCCTCCCCAGTTATCGTCCTACTCCCTGGGCGATTGTCAATTATGGCTTAGATATTGTAGATAAAGTCTCTGGTGGTCGCGCAGATTGGTTCCAGCGGTTCATTACCTATATTTTCATTGGTGGTGCGGCCGCCGTAGTCAACCTGATTGTCTTCTATGTTGTGCTCTACCATATCCCATTGCCCATCAGCGCAGTAGCGCATAACCTGGTCGCGTCAATTCTAGCCAGCGAAATTTCGATCATGGCAAATTTTATTCCGAACGATTATTTCACGTTTCGCCATCTCGCGGGACATGACCGCTCGTGGTTGGCTCGCTGCATCCGCTACCACCTCACCTCGATTGTTGGTAGCTTACTGACCTTCTTAATCCAGTTCGGCTTTACCACCCTACGGCATGTCCCGGCCATCATTGCCCAGGCAACAGCCTTAATCCTTGTCCTGATCTATAATTTCTCCTTCCACCACATCTTCACCTACCGTCACGTCAAGACAGCAGTAAAGGGCGCGTAGGATTAAGGCCAACGCAGTATCACAACTTCCTCGCGAAGTTCTTCTTTGGTGGCAGTCGAAAAACGTGTTCGGAACAAATCGATGCCAGTTACTTCATAGCCAAGCGATAAAGCGATATCGGCCAGTAGTTGACCAGTAGGAATCTTGATCCGGAAGTACGATGCCTGGTCGCCTACTACATATGCCAGTTGAGCACCTGGACGTAGTAACGTGCGTAAGGATGTTAAGTGATGCACCATACCGCCAAAATATAGCTTGGTAGCCCTGGCATAGAGTCGCTCAAAGCCAGATGTTTTCCCAAGTTCGATACGTTTAGCTTCAATAGCTTCCGCAATCTGCTGAATCTTTGCATAACCAGCCACCAACTGATCATGCATGTCATCTTTGTAAACATTGCGTGTATTTGAGCATAAAAGGTTTCGTTTTAATGCTTGCAGCTCGGCTTTATCTTGAATGAAGCCCAATAAAACTGATTCCAGCCTAGTGGTGCGAGTATAATCCTTTTCATTAGGGTAAGGAGGCGATGTAATAACTGCATCAATAGAATGTGGCTCTATCAACTCAGAAATTTGGCGGGAATCCGCGAGATAAACGTCGGCCTGTGTATTTCTGGTAACTTGTACATTGCGTAGATCATTTGCCATACCTTGCACAATATCTAACCAGGTAGAAATTACAGGAGCATCAAGCTTAACAGCACCAAGCCCAACTTCTGGACCAAAGTGGAGGTTGCTAATAGAGAACGCAAGAGCCTTTGCCAGAGCCAAACGCTCATGGCGATAATATTGCTCATTATGGTGCTCTTCTAAGCAGTCAAGTAACACCAACGTTTTGTGCAAAGGCAGTGGGCTCAATGAATCCGTCAGCAGCAATTTCATCTTTTCATCAGAGAGCGTTTTTAAAGGTAGATGTCCCATTTGGACAAGTCGGAAGAGTGGGTTGTCCTCAATCCCTGCTGCACTTAGCACCTTTATAGTAGATTCAGCGACGTGACGAGCATGCTCTATCAAGCCTTCAGGTTCAAGGCTCCAATCTACTTTGACTTGACTGGCAAATTGAGCCATCGGGCTTGCTTCAATGCCTACACTAGAAATACCTTGTTTTTTGCATTCGACCAGGACTGTGCCCGTACCGCAAAACGGGTCCAAGACGCGCTGATTGCTCTTCATGCCGAATCGCTCAAGGTAGTCACGGACGAGGTGAGGAGGAAAAGAGAGCACAAAGCGATACCATTCATGGACAGGGCGATCTTCAATATACAGTTTGTTTATCTCACGATTGGCTCCCCGTTGTCGGGCAGTAGCATAACTCACTACATTTTCTCCTACTCTCATCAGCATACCAGGGCACGATTGCTGCTTTTTCCGCTTATTGAGAACATTATAACAACATCGTTGGCTCTTAGCATAGATATCTTATTGGGCATAGCAGTAATGGCAACTTATGGGAATAGTGACCGCCTTCCTCGTAGCGTTGGTGGAAGCCCTTCGCTTGAGTGAAGATTGAGCAAAAGAGCATCTAGTCGTTGACTCGCCCCAAAAACCAAAAAGCCTCAAGGGAACGTACTCCCTTGAGGCTTCCATCCATCTACATAACAACCCAAAAATCAGAGAAATAATTTACGCTCTACCTACCCTACCATCCACGTAATACCCCTGGCATATGTTCACAGGCCCCTTGCCACCTATCAGCCGCTACACCTATATCCTGGAACTACCACTCACTTACGAAACTTCCAGCATGTCTTACCCACTCTACCACGTAACAACCACCAACTACTTCGTTCCATCTACATCGTGTTATGCAACCCCTACCGAACTTTTCCCACCCTACTACTTATCATCCCCTACCTGGCATCCTTACCCTACTACTTACCATCTTTCCAATCCGTGCCTGATATCCCACTCCGCTACGTATCATTCACTCCGCAATACCTGGGGTTGCGCAATCCTGTTTCGCGTTCCGACTGCCACACTCCTACATTTCCACTCTCGCGCTTATGTGTCTTTTTCTTTCGTTCTGTATTGAACTATACCATCTTCTCCTGAGCAACCTATGAAAAAGGCTACGTTACACTATGAAAGTTCGTAACAAATCAGGTCTCCTAGAGACTTGCCAATTCGATCACAATCAGGTAGAGTAAAGGCATGACCGTAGAAGACGAACTCACCTTGCTACGAGAGCAAGTGAAACAAATACCGATGCTTCTGG
>JBPCJY010000074.1:0-9065 GCA_051004815.1 Ktedonobacteraceae bacterium | reverse complement strand
GATATGTGGAAACAAGACGCCCTGGGAGGGGAGGGGAGAGTGGTCCTGGCTGTAGTTCGGAGGGCAGCAAAGAATCTGTCTGCTGGCCCACCAGAGATTCTGCGCGGCACTCAGAATGACACCCCTTCTCTCCAAATATCTGCCGGGCCTTTTGCTTTATTGACAGAACGCAAACTCTAGCTTATAATCGTAACCAGAGTATTTTCTTTTGAGAAACATGCTCATGTTTATCTCCTGGGGACCAACATTCTACTGGAGTTCGTGTAATGAAACAGACTGGAAGGTCGCAACGACCACTTAACCTCGCTTTCCTTAATGTGAACACTTCACATCCTCATCCCTTTTTCTGCTCTTCTACCCATGCACCAGGCTCATTCAGCAGCATCGACTAAAACAGTCGCCTTTTCTCTATTCTAACAGCTCTCACACCTTACTTTGTGATGGAACTTTCATGGCTTGTTTTTCCTGTGAGAGCTATCTGCTGTCGTGATGCCTACAAATAATTGATGAACACATGCGACTTGAGCTCATGTAGCTCTAAGGACATGTGGTAGAGGAGCATATGGACAAAAATATCCAATTGAACGAAGGCGAGGTACGCGCCGATTTTGTACAGCCTTGTGTGAGAAAGGCGAAGTTAGATCTTGTGATCCTTCGCTACATGGCACAACGCGTGTTAGTTACACTGCGCCCGCTTGCGCAGGAAACCAGTACGGTGCAGGTACAACCTGTGTTTTATTACCTGGACGAGCGTCGCAGGCGCACGCATCGGCTGGCTATTTACAAGCCAGAGGAGTTATTGCTGCACAATGAGCTGGCTTTTGTTGGTTTTGTGAGCGGAAAACTCAAGCCGCTTAGACCATCAATCGCGGCTGACCTGCGCATTATGGATAAAAAGCTGGTGGCAGAGCTGGTGAACACGCCCGGTCTGCTGAGCTACTCCTCACTGGAGCTACAGGAAGGGAACTGGTGCAATCTCGTTTTGCTCAATGACCCCGCGGTAAAATTCCAGCTTAAACATACCGCGAACCATCAGTATGCTGCTTACGAGATAGCACCGAACTGCTATGACTGGATTCGGCTGCACAATGGGAATATGCCCAGCGGATTAAGCGGAAACACTATGCTTTTGCAGAAGACGCGCTACTACACGTATGGGAGGGCTGGAGTCAGACCTACTATTCGAGAAATTACCTACCAGGAGGGTTGATACGTATGAACGTGACATACTTGCACAATGCAACGGCGATCCGCTTTGCGACGTTTCTCGCGCCTACTATCTACCCCACGTATGAATATATTGCCCGCTATATTGGTGAAAAAGTGGGGTATCCCACGAGGCTGAGCGTTGGGCAATCCTTTGAGGATATTGTAGCTGGGCAGGTGGATGTGGGTTTTCTGTGCTGCTTGCCCTATGTGCAGCTGGTTGATGCACCTGAAAGCTCTATTGAGCTGCTAGCGGCACCCGTTTTGCGGGGCGTGCGCTATCAGAACAGACCGGTGTACTTTTCCGATGTTGTTGTGCGCAGCGATAGTCTGTATGGTTCATTCGATGCTCTAGCTGGCTGTGTGTGGGCATACAATCAGGCAACATCTCATTCTGGCTACAACATCGTTTGTGCCAGTTTACTTGAGCAGGGCAAAACGTTGCGCCATTTCGGCACGATGATAGAGACAGGCTCGCACCAACGCTCACTGCAAATGGTGCTGGACGGAAAGGCTGATGCTACAGCTATCGATTCACATGTACTGGACGTGTTGCTCATGCAGGATAAAGACCTTGCGTTCCGGTTGCGGGTGGTTGCTGTGTTGGGACCATCGAGTATCCCGCCTGTGGTGGTAGCGAGGAGACTCGATAATGGTCTGAAATGTCAGATGCGCGAAGCTCTGCTGACGATGCATAGTGATCCTGCTGTAGCGAGGGTACTGCACGCGGGGGGGATTGATCACTTTGTAGCTGTTACGGACGCTGATTACAATGATATACGTGCTATATGTGAGCGGGTACAGTCTGGCTGAAAGGCAGAGAGATGAACAGTAATCAGAATGACGAATTGACCATGCGTGAAGTTACGCGAGAGAATTGGCGGGCCACGCTTCGGCTGGCCGTGCATCCTGAACAACAACGCTTTATTGCGGATACGGTTCCCATTGCTGCCATTGCTCTTGCCAAAGCGTATATTCGTCCAGGAGGATTACTTTGGCTGCCTTATGCATTCTACGCTCAGAGCCAGATGATTGGCTTCACCGAGTTAGCCTATGAGCCAGGCAGTGCAGACACTTACTGGCTCTACCACTTTTTTATTGATCGCACGTACCAGGGGCAAGGGTACGGAAAGAAAGCATTGCTGCTGTTGCTTGATTCCGTCAAGCAGCAGCATGCTCACTGCCGTTCCATTCGCCTCACTGTGCATCCAGATAATACACGGGCGCAGCATTTATATACCGGAGCGGGATTTCAACCAACCGGGGATACTATGGAAGGAGAACCTATCTACCAACTCGTTGTGAGGCCGTGAACCTTTCTTATCCATTGCAATGTGCTTTACAGAGTGGCAAAGTCTCTAGAATGTTGTATAATGACATCATGGAGGTGATTATCATAGAATTGGTTCGCAAACAAACGTATATCACATCAGCTCAGGATAGGGCTGTGAAGCGACTTGCTCAGCAACAAGGTACCACAGAAGCAGAGATACTACGGAGGGCTTTGGACCTGTTTCTTGCCGGAGAGGGCATCGGAGAAAATGAGGATCCCTTTGTTGACTTGATTGGTATGTTCTCAGGGCCTTCCGAGGTAGATCATGATGACATCTATCGCTGATATCAAGCGTGTATTCATTGATACCTCCGCCTGGATTGATTTGATGAATAGCAATGAACGGCATCATACATCTGCCGTTACATTTCATAAAAGCCTTGCGCCTATGGCACTTCGTAATCAAAAACTTTCCTATGTGGATGCTTTCTCCATTGCATTGATTCAGTCCCGACCAGATATCGACGCGGTTTTCGCTTTCGATCATCATATGGCACTTGCTGGCATACCCGTTCTGCCAGGTACTCTTGACCGAGGCCGTCAGTAAGGATCTCACCTCGGTGCATTTAGCATGCTAATAGCAAGAGGTGTCTCCTCTAATATAATCTTGCCTCTGCTGATTTCCCCCTAAAATCATGATCTATATGCGTTGTCACTCCGTACAATAGCCAGTAATGCATTTGTGCATTGCCAGAGCTTCACTCCAGTCCTTCGTTGCTGCTCGCAGGTACGGTGGAAGGCTCCTCTCCCATGATTGATCGCCGATGTATACGTACCAGTTGATGTGGTAGCGAGATGAGTGCTCTGAGTGTCTTTGTACCTGTTTGAGAACCTGTTTCTGACCAGGCGGATTGGACATCCAACTGGTAGCAACTACGACAGGCTTTCACTTTTCAATGCTATTAGGAGGAAATAGCGCATGGCAGACCATTTAGATGCGCCCGGTCTCATGTCTCCCGATGCCAACCCGAAGACCGATATCACCGATATCTACGTCTTCCAGAAGCCTGGAGACCCTCACAAATCCATCCTCATTCTGAATGTGAATCCATTGGCACCTACGCTCGCCAATGAGTTCGAGAGCAATGGTTTGTACGAACTGAAGATCGACACGGATGCAGATGCACTGGCTGAAGTTGTGTTCCGTATTGCGTTCACCCCTGTCTCGAATGGACAGCAATGGGCGACTGTTCGCCGGGCTGTTGGGCAACAGGCACTCAGTGATGAAAACAGTGGAGAGGTGATTATCAAAAATGCGCCCGTGTCTTTCAGCAGCAAGACGTTGATCACGAACTCGGGTCCGTACAAATTCTTTGCGGGCATTCGTAGTGATCCTTTCTTCTTTGACCTGATCGGGTTCTTGCACAACTTTCAATTTACAGGGAGCGATTTCTTCATCGACAAGAACGTCTTCTCCATGGTGCTGGAGGTGCCGAATAGTGCCCTTGGCTCGAACCCGAAGATTGGGGTATGGGCTCGTACCCTGCTCGCGGCGGGAGATGCCGATGGCGATGCGAGCGACTATACCAAAGATGATCGCATGGGGCGTCCAGCGATTAATACGGTGTTCAACCACGGCAATGACAAGAACACGTTCAACCAGATTGATCCGCCCCAAGACCGGCCACTCTTCGAGGCGAGTTTTCAGGCCACGCTGGCGTCCTTTGGTTACAGTGCCGCCCAGGCCGATGCAATCGCGGATATTCTGTTGCCAGACATTCTGACGTACGACTACGCGAGTTCCAAGGGCTTTCTCAACGGTCGCAAGCTCGCCGATGATGTGATCGATATCTCGCTGACACTTGTGACGAATGGGAAGGTGACGACGGATAAGGTCGGACCGCATACCGACTACTTATCACACTTCCCCTATGTGGGGGAGCCACACTAGGAGGTACATTTCATGAAAGGGATTAACCGACGCCGGTTTTTGCAACTGGCTGGTGCGGGTTCTGTCGCGGTGGCAACGGTAGGAACGGCGGGAGCCGCGTCAGTTCTGTCAACGGCTCCCCGACTGGCAGCCAACAGCACGCAGGGGACCTTCACATTCCGGGCGGTGGCAGGAATGCCCACAAAGCCACTGCCGAGCTACGCGTCTTTTGTGATTGAGGGGCACGTCAACCTGACCACGCACTCAGGGGTCGTGATGAAGACGGTCTTCGCTGGTGCGCCAGGAGCGATGAGCACGGTGGCTTTGCCTGGGTTGTCTCGCATCATTCGCATTACCAAAGTAGAGGACCTGGGAGGCACATTCCGTCTTCAAGGGGTGGTTGACGACCGCTCTCAGTTACAGAGGGGAGAGAGAGCGACCGTCGATCTCCTCATCGATCCAACACAGCGGTTTGTTAGTACGAGTTCCTTTGGTTCGGAGGTCGTGCTACAGTTGGAGAGATAAACGTATGACTCCCTGTTTTGGTGTTGCTGCAAGCGGGGAGAGTAGGGGCGTTTCCTGACCTCGTACAGCAAGCAGGGCGTATCATAGAGCGCATGCCTATACATCGGCAACACTGAGGAGCAAGCTTCCGGCGCATCTTTGATACGTCCTTTCCTAAGAGGAAAAGATGTCTTATGAAACTGGCACAGATAGTACAGAAAGGGTATATTGCTGATGTGTGATGAAGAACAGATCGCCGCAAAGCTGAAACGTAATCAAGGAGAAGAGTTCATTGTGAATCTGAGGCGTGATATAGAGGTGTTTTTCAATCAAAAATATGGGACGTCGTCCTGCCGTTTTCAACAAATTGTCCCGCAAGGAGACGACATGGCAAGGATTGATTTCACGGTCAGTCGCGACAGTGATTTCATGCGCCGCTATGTGGGCAACATCGGCTATATTGACGGCCATTTATCGCTAGCAAGGGTTGTGAGGCTGACGTAGGCGAAGCGGGAGGGACAGAAACCCAGCCCTGGGTTTGGCGACTTACGAATCGGGAGTACTGCTTCCGTGTACATCGCTGGCTTTGGCTGGAACCGCTACCTGTGTTCTCATCAGAACATAATAGAGGATTGAGGCGGCAAGCAGACCCACAATCCATGAAATGTCGGCCCCACCAAGGGTGGCAACGAGCGGGCCGGTGTAGATCGTACTACTCATAAGCGGCAACAGACACGGCTATGCAGCCGAAGGCCATCATCCAGATAGAACTGATGACTGAGCCGCTGTATGTCCACCAGAAGGTCGAGCCAATGGCGGTATCATGCGGCAAGTAGCGCGAATAGTCCGCGACATACGGCCCATAGGTGATTTGCCAGGTTGCCACAACAGAGATCACGAGCAGGAATGTACCCAACGAAAAGGCTGGCCCAGAGGCAGCTTTGCCAGGGTCGTTATTGGTAAGGAGCCGGATGGTGAGATAGAGAAAGCCCACCAGGAACAGTATACTGACGATCCCTTCGTAGCGGTGAATCAGGTCGTAGCCAAATACTGCAAGAACTGTACAAATGGCGGAGACGATGATAATCGAAGGTGTGACAGGTATGCCTGTCCAGGCTGAAAGGACCTGGCCGCCGAGGACGCCACTACTCGCGAAAAAGCCGATATACATAATTATGACGAGGACAAGCGGTAAGATGGCACCGTAGAAGCCAAACTGCGCCCGGCTCTGGATCATCTGCGGGATGCCCATGCGTGGGCCTTGCGCGGAGTGCAGTGCCATGACGATGCCGCCGAGGAGGTTGCCTACGACAACAGCTACAAGTGCCCAGATGAGGGGAAGGCCAATGATGACAGCAAGTGTGCCAGTCACGACGGTCGTGATCTGCATATTGGCAGCAAACCAGAGCGTGAAGAGGCTGAAGACGGAGCCATGCCGTTCAGATTGTGGAATAAATTCGATGGAGCGGCGTTCAACTACAAAGGTACGAGGTTCATTTGCCATGTGGATGACCTCCTTGTCGTTGGATGAGTCAGTTCCAGAGGAATGCTCATCGGTTCGCGGCATTGCAAGCCTGTATGCTGCTTCCTCTCTATATTGAGAGTAACTGAGAAAGCATGAGTTGTCAATCCCAACGTTTTGTAAATTGATTAGTAAGTAACCTTGCTTTCCTTGACAAAGTATATTATATTGAAGGCACAGGAAGGTAGATTGAGAGTTGTGTGTCGAATTTAGAAGAAAAGAGCCAAACAGCAGTGAATGAGATAGAGCAAGAAAAGCAGAAGCTACGGAATATAAACCTTCCTATCGATTGGCATATACCAGAAGATATTAAGAGCCAATATGTTACAAATGCATTTGTGCAGGTTGGCCCGAATGAGATTTTCATTTCTTTCTTTGAAGCTCAGCTCCCTTTGCTGACTGGTACTCCAGAAGAAAATAGTGATACTCTTGAGAAAATGGGGAAAATAAAAGCTGATTGTATTGGGAAATTTATCGTAGCACCTGATTTAGTGCCTAGTATTATTGCCGCTTTACAGTCTAGCTTGGATGCTTATCGAGCATCTAAAGAAACTCAGTCAGAGGAGGTTAAGTAAATGATTAATGTTACTAAAAATGATTTTGTTTCTGTGTCTGTGTATCCTGTGGCTCACACACAATATGCAATAAATACAGCTTTTACTGCCCAAGCCTATCCGACTGCTTTGTTGTCTGAGGCAAAGAAGAGGTTTACGGATCCACTTGATCAAAAAGCTTGGGAAGCATACAAGAGGATTGAGCCTCGATATAGTGATGCAAATCGTATGCTAGCTAAGTAGTTTTCATGGTCGTATTCCTTTCAGAGAATCTTATCTTTGAGCTTCATAAAGATCAAATTAATCTATATGGTGGGGCGTATGAGGTGCGTGATGCAAATATTCTTGATGCTGCTCTGAATATGCCTTAAGCTCAATTTGGAGGAGAATTTTTGCATCACTCAATATTTCATATGGCTGCTGCTTATGGCTTTCATATTAGCGAAGGCCAACCATTTCAGGATGGTAATAAGCGTACTGGTGGTATGGCGATGTTCACTTTTCTCGCGATTAATGGGTACGACCCTGTGGCTACAAGTAAAGAGTATTATGAAGTTTTAATGATGGTTGCAAATAAACAAATGGATAAAGAGCAACTTGCCAACTGGCTTGAAAAATCCGTAAAAAAGTTGTAGTTATTGTTTCTATGTGATAATTCTTTCAATTAGTGTTGGAACGATTTAAGAAGCTTCTGAAAAAGGCTGGTCTTCCTGACATGCGGTTTCATGATCTACGGCATAGCATAGCAACAATCCTGTTGAGCATGGGGACGCATCCGAAAGTAGTGCAAGAGTTGTTAGGACATAACCGTATTCAAGAAACGGTAGACATCTATAGCCAAGTGTTGCCGATAATTCACAGGGAGGCAATCCAGAAGCTGGAAGATGTTCTTTGGAAGTAGGAATTTCCAAACAAAAAATCGCAATGTCTCAAGTATCTATAGATAACTTGAGACATTGCGAAATTCTATATTACTGTTGTGCTAAAGTTTCTAAAAGATACTTTCGATATTGGCTCAAAACTTCTGAGGTAATATTTTGCGCTTTTCCAATGTTTGCGTCAATTTCATTAAGTCGATTTTCATCCAATGAGTAGTGAGCAACATCGTAATTATTTCTTAATTCACGTAAATACTCAATTTTTAACTTGAAGAAATCGTAATCAAAGCCAAATTTCTTATAGCGGCTTTGATAATCTTTTTTGTCATTATTTGGATCACCAACTATTGTACTTACAGCTTTCCAGAGATTTAAGAAAACAGATGCAATCAGATATCTGTAATGTCTGGATAAGACATCAGCTATCTGCTTACGTTTTTCAGAGATGAAAAGTGCATGATCGAAGTATTGTAGTGCTCGATCAAGCCTTGAGTCTTGAAGATGATATGACGCTTCGGCTTCTTGGATATCCTGCCTAAGTTTGTCTAAATTATATGTGGTGAAGTTTCCAAGACCTATGATCGGTGGGATCGTATACAATTGACCGTCTTCTGATTCAATGATAAGAGCTTCAAATGTAAATGGTCTTTTTTGACTGAGAGTGAGATGCTGTAAAAATGTTTCTAAAGCTTGCTGCACAATGATGTAAGCTTCGCCACTCGTATTTGAGTCGACTTCAAGAGATAAAAAATTATCTCGTATGTGTCCCTGAACATTTCCTAAAGTAAATGAGAGGTTAGTTGCTTTATTCTCTTCTCTGTATTTAGAAAATGAACCATATCCCATGACTAATCCAGTTTTTCTATCCAATGGAGGAGATTCGTATGTAAAGTCTGGGATTGTGGGCAAAACTGTCATTCCTTCCTCAGGAATACCAAATGGTCCAGGTGGTGAGATTTTAAATGTTATATTAAATTTCATTTGCTTTAATCGTTTTGCTGTCAACTCTGCTGTCAATGCTTAACAAAAAGCGTCTCAGTTGGCTCTACAGGCCGATTGAGACGCTTTGAAATGCCGAAGGGGGGACTCGAACCCCCATGCCCTTGCGAGCACAACGCCCTGAACGTTGCGTGTCTACCAATTTCACCACTTCGGCTGGCTGGTTGTTTGTGCGGGTTTGTCCATGTCAGGGTTGTTC
>JBPCJY010000073.1:0-5778 GCA_051004815.1 Ktedonobacteraceae bacterium | reverse complement strand
GGGTTGTCGTTTTGAGGGGAGGGAAGACTTTTGGTTCGGCCAACAGACAGCTTCTTCTCTCCTCCCAAAAGGACACCCAGGACCTCTCTCAAGTCCGCATACGGGAACTCTTCTCTCCAAATGTCTTCCAATTGGATGAGAGGGTAGCCAGGCGGGGGCAAATAAGCTATAATGAGCACGGTACAACTGTATCGAACAAGAGAAGACGGTCAATACTACCAGGAAAAGGAAGTCGGCAATGAAATGCCCTAAGTGCGGAAATGAAGTCAATCAGGACGAGGCGTTTTGTGGACAATGTGGTACACCCATGATGCCGCGCCCACAAGCAACGCAAATGGTGCAGGCTCCGCGCAGTGGGCAACTCAATTCGTACAATTCCAATATGCCTTCTCAACCGAACAAAACTGGCATGGTGCCACCAACGAATCCCTACAATCCAAACAATGCCAATAGACCGGCGACCTATGGGGGCAATTCTATAGCACCTAACGCCAATCAGCCGCCTGCACCAAACCAGGGGGCTGGTTTCTACCAGGATGCAACAGAAGCTATGTCTGTGTTTCCTCCGGGAAATACCAATCAGGTCTATCCGCCAGGGTATCCACAGCAAGGTCTTGGCGGTACACCTATGCAGGGGGGCTATCCGGGTTCAGGTCAATATAATCCGCAAGGGCAACCGCCAATGCAAGCTGGGAATTATACCCAGCATGGCTTTCCGCAAACACCCCAGTTTCCTGTCGAACAAGGATATGGCTATCCTTCACAACCACAGCCCGCGCCGAAGAAACAGGGCAGTGCGCTACTCGTCATTGCCAGCGTCTGCCTCGTGGTAGCCATCCTCGCCGTCATTGCCTTCGGCGCATTCTACTTGTTACGTGGTCACTCTTCTCAGCGTACATCCGTGATACCGACGCCTGTGCCAACCAGTATACCAACGCCAACGGTGGTACCCACCGCTACACCCACGCCAGTCGCAACAGCGACACCAACCCCTATTCCATCGCCAACGGTCGCACCGACACCCGCGCCAGACGCCAACTTTAGCTGGTGTACTACCACCTGTACCACGAATGGCTTCATCGTTGAATTTCCTAATGGCTGGAATCAGGGACAGACCAGTGATAAGACGGGCGTCCAGTTCTTGAATCCTTCATCCACAGATGCGTATGCGGCCTTCAAGACCCCTGGCGCAACTACCAGCACTGCCAATGCATTGATCACCAGTGATTTGGCAAATTTCACTTCGCAACCGGGCTATACCGCTCCCACTACTACAGACAACCAGACGATTGGTGGCACAAACTGGACTTTTGCGATTGCTCATTACACCCTCAATAGTCAAATTGAGCGCATCCAGGTCTTTGCTACAGTTTACCAGGGAAAAGCGTATATTATAGAGTTACAAGCTGCTGAAAGCCAGTTTGATAGCACCTATTATCCAACATACTTTCAAAAGATGATAAACAGTTTCCAGTTCCAGCAGAGTACAACCTGATGCGGAGGAACGGGTGAAATACTTACTCATCATCCTGGTCTTTGTGAGTGGCATGACTAGTCTCGCCCTGGAAATGTGTGCCTCTCGGCTGCTGGGAGCATATTTCGGGACATCGCTCTTAATCTGGGCCAACCTCATCGGCTTGATTTTGGTGTACTTGACCGTCGGCTACTTTATCGGTGGTCGCCTTGCTGACCGCTATCCCTCGGAGCATTTGCTCTGCGTCTTGACCGCCTGCGCCGCCGTATCTATCTCAATCCTTCCCTTTGTCAGCGAAAGCGTCCTCACCTGGTCGGTTACAGGGCTACAACAGGTTTCTGTCAGCATTTTCGTCAGTTCACTGCTGGGCACCATCCTGCTCTTTGCCGTTCCTGTCACCTTGCTGGGCCTGGTTTCACCATTCGCGATTCGACTTGCCACCAAGGAGATTGTGAAAAGTGGCAAAACCAGTGGCTCGCTATATGCAATTTCAACGTTGGGCAGCATTCTGGGAGCGTTTTTGCCAGTGCTCTGGCTCATTCCTACCTTTGGAGTGCGCCGTACTCTGCTCATCTTTGGCGTATTGCTTTTCGCGGCCTCGCTCTGGGGTTTACGCATGCGATGGCGACCAGCATTCGCGCTGGTAGTAGTTGCGCTAGTCATCCCATTAGGGCCGCTCAAAAACATACCTTACCTGATCTACAATCAAGAATCGCTCTACAACTATATTCAGGTCACACAGTTACCCGATGGCACACGACAACTTATCCTGAACGAGGGAGATGCCATACACTCAATCTATTATCCCAACCCTGACGCCGTGCTTACCGGCTGGTACTGGGATTATTTTCTCGCGGCACCTTATTTTAATGCCGGTTTCACGCCACAAAAGTTACACCGCGTTGGCATCGTTGGTCTCGCTGCGGGCACCATTGCCCACCAATTTACCAGTGTCTATGGGCCTGTACCCATCGATGGAGTCGAGATCGATCCCGCGATCATCAATGTCGGGCGCAAGTATTTCGCCATGAATGAGCCGAATCTGCATGTTCATGTTGAGGATGGGCGCACATATGTAGAGACAACCCACGAAACGTATGATGTTGTCGCCATTGACGCCTTTCAACAGCCATATATTCCATTCCAGCTTACAACCCGTGAGTTTTTTACAACGATACGTTCGCACCTCTCTTCGACTGGCGTAGTGGCCCTGAATACAGGGCATACCGCCACTGATTTCAGGTTAGTGCAGGCTTTTGTCAATACGATGAGCCAGGTGTTTCCCAGCGTCTACGTGTTCAATGTCCCTGGGACGTTCAACACAGAGATTATGGCCACCGTTCAACGAACCTCCATCACCACCTTTCGCGACAACATGGCCCAGTTTGCACCGGATAGTGTGATGGGTCGCGTTGCCAACGAAGTGACGCCCCAGGTCACACAGGGCCACCCCGATGGAGGCATTGTCTTTACCGATGATCGCGCCCCCATCGAAGAGATCACTGATCAATTATTGTTAAGTTACATACAACAACATTAGGCTGTTTGACACATACCACTTTTTTGGGTATTGTAGAGGTAATACGCTGAACATCAGATCAGAAGGGATTTCATCATGTCAGTAGTTGCAGTTATCGGCGCACAGTGGGGCGACGAAGGCAAAGGGAAGATTGTAGATGAGTTAGCTATGGATGCACAGTATGTTGTGCGCTATCAAGGAGGAAGTAATGCCGGACATCGCGTCGTGCATGATACGGGTGAATTTGCTTTTCGGCTTGTCCCCTCTGGCATCCTCTACCCGAATACGACGTGTATCATCGGCAATGGTGTCGTTGTTGATCCCAAAGGACTGCTCGAGGAGATGGATGAGTTACGTGGCCAGGGGGTCGATGTCTCTCATCTCTACATTAGTGAACGAGCACATGTCGTCATGCCCTATCACTTTCTGCTGGATCGACTCGAGGAAGAGGCACGCGGAGCCGACAAGATTGATAGTACTCAACGCGGTATTGGCCCAGCGTATGTCGATAAACATGCTCGTGTGGGCATTCGCATGGCAGACCTGCTCGATGTCGATATATTGCGGAGCAAGCTATCTTCTATCCTGCAACAGAAGAACCGCATGATTACGCAAATTTACTGCCAACCACCATTGTCTCTGGAAGAGATACACGGCGAATATTTCGGCTACGGTTTACAACTCCGCTCTCATATCACCGATACGCAAAGCATGCTCTACGAAGCATTATTTGAGCGCAAGTTGATTTTGCTGGAGGGTGCGCAAGGTGCTTTGCTCGATATCGACTTCGGCACCTATCCCTATGTTACCTCCTCCTCTACCATGTCGGCCAACGCGGCTGGTGGGGCTGGTTTACCTCCACGCTCAATTGACCGCGTCCTTGGCGTATACAAGGCCTATATCACCCGTGTTGGCAGTGGACCAATGCCTACCGAACTCTTTGATGCCAATGGACAAGAACTGCGCGATCGCGGCCATGAATATGGTACCAATACGGGCAGGGAACGCCGTTGCGGCTGGTTCGACGCCGTCGCGGGACGATTTGTAGCACAATTAAACGGACTGGATGCAGCCGTCATCACCAAACTCGATGTCCTTGACACCTTCCCCACCATTAAGATTTGTACCGCTTACCAGCTCCACGGCAAAATCGTTCACAGTATGCCCGCCAATCCCAATGAACTGGCTGCCTGTGAACCCGTCTATGAAGAGTTGGAAGGTTGGCAATGCAATACCTCTAGTATCGTTTCCTACGATGAGCTTCCTACCGCGGCAAAAAATTACCTGAAACGGCTCGAAGAGCTACTGGAAACACCTATCGCGATGATCTCGGTCAGTCCGCAGCGTGGGAAAACAATCCAGGTCAAGAATATCATGGCAAACAAGGAATACGATGCACGCTATCCAAGGAACGCTATGAGATAGGGCATGATTGTTTTCATCAATGGAGCTTTCGGCGTTGGAAAAACAACGCTGGCGGAGTTGCTGCTCGCTCGTATAGAGAACAGCTTACTCTTCGATGCGGAAGAAGTGGGAGCTTTCCTGAGCCACGTCGTCCAGCCTATTGTGACATTTGACGATTTTCAAGACCTGCCCATGTGGCGCACGCTGACAATTGAGACGGCAAAGCAACTCAAGCAGAGCTATGGCTGCACACTCATCATGCCAATGACGATCTGGTACCAGCCATACTTCGAGGAAGTCATGGCTGGGCTACGCCAGAGCGAACCACATCTCTACCACTTCTGCTTGACCGCTCCCGCCGAGACGATTGCCGCCCGTCTCCGCCAGCGCAATTATTTGCCTGAAACGCATGCCTTTTGTTATGAGCATATTGAGCCATGCGTTGCCGCGTTCAAAGCACCCTTTTTCGCCAAGCAGTTAGACGCTGAAGAGAAATCGCCTGAAGAACTAGCTGAGGAGATACTAGCGTACATACGAAATCATCAATGAGAGGCAATGAGAGTATGTCGATCAAAGAACGCTACGAGACCTATATAGATGGACAGTTTCGCCGCCCAACAGGCGTTGTTGGGCGTATCATTGGTAGTCGTATGGCAGAGCAGCACGAGCCGGAAAACGAGTGGACGGTCGCCCTGCTCTCCGTTCAGCCCACGGATCACATCCTTGAAATCGGCTTTGGGCCAGGTACAACCATCCAGCGACTGGCCGCTCTTGCCAGTGAAGGACAAGTCACAGGAATTGATTTCTCGCATACAATGCTACAAGTAGCCCGTAAACGCAACGCGCTAGCCATCAAAGCGGGCTGCGTAAACCTCACATACGGGAATGCCACAAACCTTCCCTACAGCGAGAACTCGTTCGATAAAGCTCTCAGCATCCATGCACTCTATTTCTGGCCTGATGCTCTCCAGACATTGCAAGAAATACAATGCGTCCTCAAGCCAGGAGGAATGCTGGTATTAACTCTCCTTCCCAGAGAGAAATGGCCCGGCGACGGTAAGGGAACACCTGACTGTAGAGTTTATAGCGCAGACGATGTCGAGAAGTTGATGCTTGAAGCGGGGGATGAATAATTTCAAATAGTATTGACAGACATAGACAAACTGTGCTAAAGTGTAGACATGAAATTAAGTCAGTATGCCAAACAAACAGGTATCAGCTACAAAACCGCGTGGCGGTGGTATAAAGCCGGTACCTTAGACGCCTACAAAACCGCGACTGGCACGGTCATTGTGCGTGATGCATCAGACCCACATCCTCTGATGGGCCGTATCGCCTTGTATGCGCGGGTATCTTCTATCGGTCAAAAGGAAGACTTAGA
>JBPCJY010000072.1:0-35946 GCA_051004815.1 Ktedonobacteraceae bacterium | reverse complement strand
GGCCAAGGGTCGCCTTGCCGCTCAAGACATTTGGAGAGAAGAGTTCCCGTGAGCGGACGTGAGAGATGTCCTGGCTGTCATGCTGAGCGGGGCGAAGTATATGTCTGCTGGCCGACCAGGGCTTTTTCGCTCCGCTCAGAGGGACAGCCAGGACATCTCTCAAGTCCGCTCACGGGAACTCTTCTCTCCAAATGTCTTGAGCGGCAAGGCGACCCTTGGCCTGATTGGTTTTTCAATACGATAATTTCATACCGCTTTTGCCCATATCACTCTCCGAAAAAAACGGTATACTATATATTGCGGTACTTTTGTTTATTTGACGCCTTTGTTTAAAGGAGCAGAAGTGCCAGGATGTAAGGGTATAGCAAGTCTAACCCTTATTGAACTGAGTATTCACCCACTTTCATCTATCTAGTATCAAGAACAAGAGAACCTGAGTGTACCCGCTGGGTATCTAGAAAAATTGTTGCAATGGAGCCAGAGCAATCGGCGCAACTTGAACATATTCTTCGTTACATGTCGGTGGGCGTTGCCATCCTGGCTTGCCCGGACATGCGACTCCGTTATGCTAATCCCTTTCTTTTATCACTGCTCGATCAATCGGTGCCTGCCGATGAAGTGATTGGAAGGCCACTCTCTGCCATCATACCCGATGAGTTAGCAAAGATCGCTATGCCTTTCTTACAACAAGTATGCGCGACCGGTAAGCGAAAACAATGGGCCGATATTCCGTACGAGGGTTTCCTGGCTGCACGAGGGCGCACATATTGGCGTATTACTGTCGAGTGTACCCCCGCGCAGCAAGAGTTAATCACATCTTCCACAGACGACACTACGTTGCTCATCACGATTGAGGACGTGACCGACCTGGCTCGTTCACGTCTGTACGTGAATGCTATCCATTCCATCACCGCCGCTATCATCGGACCGTTCGCGCTCCCCGGCGTGCTTGATCGTATCCTCCAGGCTGTTCAAGAAATGGTTGGCTCGACTCGCTGTGCCATTCTGTTGATAGATCATTCGACAGCGGAAACGGAGTTCCGTTATGTGGGCTACATGTCCCAACCATCTTCAATAACCGATAAGCCGCAGACCGTGACTATGGCCGCACAGAAAGGCGTACATCTCCTCTCGCAAGATTGGCATACCGAATTGAGCGAACAATTGCTGCTTGGGCATGTTGTACGTGACAAGCAAACGCTGGTGATAAAAGATACAAGCATGTTTCCTGCGATGAATTTGCCCTTGCTCGATGATGGGGGAACACCACGACGTCCAGGTTCTGTGCTGTGCATCCCTATCTTCGAGCCAACAGACAGACGCCGGTCGAGAGATACCTATCCACAAACGCACAGAAAAGGAACGGCAGCGCAGACGAGAACGGTTCTAGGAACTATTGAAGTGTATCATCGACGGGTACGCGGGTTTCCACATGAAGAAGTGGTATTGCTCGAACAGTTCGCGCAACAAGCTGGACTCGCGATACACAACGCCCGCTTGTTCTTACGCATCGATCAATTAGCACGCGATGCGAGTCGCAATCTGCGCCAGCGTGAACACATCATGCAAGCCATACCCGATGGCGTCATCATTTACGACTCACGTTGGCGCGTAGCGGACGCTAACCATGCCATTCGGAAGTTACTGGGCTGGTCAACCGAGGTGATCGGTTTGCCCATTATGGAGGCCATGGATAGCAGTACAGCCATTCTCCCTCCAGAATTTGCCTCTGGCCCCAACCTCATACAAAAGCTTGATCAGCGCATGCTAGAGCGACGGAGCGAGGAAGTAAAGATGGTTGGGGCAGATGGTGAACACTATACTATGCGCTGCTCGTATGCCCCCATTCACGACGACCAGGGAGATATCTTTGCCTCTGTTGTGCTCTTTCATGATGTGACGGAGCAAGCAGCAGCACGAGAGCGCATCGAGGCTGAAGTCAGAAACCGTACCGCGGAACTGGCCCAGCGCAACAAGGCTCTTGAATTGGCAAGAGCAGCCCAGAATCTGGCCAGTGCACGGATGGAACTGCTTTTGGAGCGCCTCCCTTCAGGAGTCATGCTCGTTTCAGCCGACGATAAGCTCATCACCGTCATCAATCGGCAAGCCACACAAATTCTGCAAGCTGTCGGCTTGCCCTTACTACCATTGAGCGATCTGATGACTGCGGCACAAAACGCGGTGGGCAGAAACGCGGAAGAACTACTGCGTATTCCTGTAGTGCTCAGCTCTACAGGCTCCCCACTTCCATTCGAGGAAACGCCGCTGGCCCAGGCTCTCTACCATGGTGAATCTGTGGAGGCGGAGCTACAAATTATTCAGCCCGATGGACAACCACTCTTCCTGCTGGTCAGTGCCGCCCCTTTGCGCACCATACGGGGAACTATTACGAACGCGGTATTGGTCTTGCACGAGATTACCAAGCTCAAGGCATTGGAGCGTTCGCGTGAAGATTTTTTCACCACCATGGCCCACGAACTCAAGACGCCGCTCGCCAATATTCGCGCCCATGTGAGCGCACTCCAGGCCGAGGACTTCCAGTGGTCACAAGCAGCACAGCGGGACTTTCTGGAAACCGCCGATGAACAGGTCGAGCGATTGGTTGGTATGATTAATCATTTCCTCGATGCCTCGCGTGTTGAGGCAGGAGCCTTACGCCTCGAACTTGAGCCAGTCTTCATAGCGGAGTTACTTGAAGACTTAACAGAGCGTTTAGAAGCCTTGATCGCGTCCTCGCACCGTCAACTTACCATAGACATGCCGCCAACACTCCCACCAGTCATGGCCGATTACGAACTCATTATAAGTGTACTTTCTAATCTGTTGAGTAATGCCTTCCGCTATGCGCCCGCGGGAGATACCGTCTTACTGGAAGTCAAACCTGTGTATGGCAGCGATAAGCAATTCCCCACGGGCATTGCATTGCGCGTGACTGATCGAGGGCCTGGGATGACTCACGAACAACAAACTGCCTTGTTTACCCGCTTTAGCACCTTCGCTGCCATGAACCGCCCGGCGGCAGACCGTCCGGGGCAGTCAACAGTCGAGCAACGGCGCGGCGGTGGCCGTTGGAGTCCCGCGACAGGATTGGGCCTTTACATCAGTCGTGGTATCATTGAGGCACATGGCAGTAAGCTCACCGTACAAAGCAGTCCCGGTGAGGGAGCATCGTTTGCATTTATTCTGGCTGTGGCAAATCCATTAAAGAAAGAGGAATGATAGGAAAGCTATGTCCACCACAGATAAAAAGGTTCGTATCCTTTGCGTCGAGGATGATGCGCAGATGCGCACATTCCTCCAAGCTCAATTAAAAGCCAGGAATTTTCAAGTGCAAGCCGTACGCGACGGTGCGCAAGCTATTGACATGGCGGCCATTTTTCAACCTCAATTAGTTTTGCTCGATCTTTCTCTGCCTACTTTAGATGGATTGACATTTCTTCGTCGCTTGCGCGAATGGAGCAACGCGCCGGTGATTATACTTTCCGCGCACGATGAAGAGCCAGTGAAGGTTCGCGCACTCGATCTAGGAGCCGACGATTATCTCACCAAACCATTCAGCCTCAATGAACTTCTAGCACGCGTGCGCGTCGCTCTCCGCCGTGCTGACGAGACCGCACGGTTGCGCAGTTCAATCAGTGGGAACGACACACAGCGTTCCCACTACCGCTACGGAGGCGAAAAAGGTCTGCTGGTCGATTATGCCCACCGCAACGTACGTTCAGGTGGCGTTGAGGTTCACCTCACCCCCACTGAGTATGACTTGCTCTGCGAGCTAACACGTAACGCGGGGAAAGTGTTAACGCACCGCGAACTGCTCCAACGCGTCTGGGGGCCAGATTATAGTGGCGAAAATACCTATCTCCGCACTTTCGTCCGCCACCTGCGCCGCAAATTAGAGCCTGACCCGGCACAACCACGCTTCCTGCACAATGAACTGGGAGTGGGCTACTTCGTCCCACCACCAGATAACAATGAAGAGTGAAGCAATCTTCACAACAAATTCACAAAGTTCATGAACAAATTCACAATATCCTCACCAAGCTTAGGGTATACTCAGCGCAGAGAGAAGCATACTTTCTCGGTCGCACGGCAAAGTTACCGCAGAAATACATGTACACCATCGTGGATAGGATGTCATTCATGCACGACATGGACGCTGCTAACGCAATGCCGGGAGACGGCAATATGAGCATGGTGAATGGAACAAAGACAGATGACGCAACGGTTTTTATCAACTCACCGCTCAATTCGCAAGTGAAGCCAGGAACGATGCCCCGTATCCTCGTCGTTGAAGACGATCCTTCATTAGCGCAGTTGGAAGCGAGTTATTTAACCGCTTGCCACTATTCGGTAGTGGTAGCCAGTACAGGAGAGCTAGCTATCACGGCCCTCAGCGATTTCAACCCCGATCTTGTAGTGCTCGACCTGGAACTGCCAGGTGGTTTATCCGGCTGGGATGTCCTACAGGTACTGCGCAAACAAGCGCGTATTCCTGTACTCGTGACAACGAGTCTGACACAAGACATCCGCAAACATTTACGTATGAACGGTGAAACCAGGTTAACACTAGATCATCTACCGAAACCTTATCCAATGCAAACACTGCTCAGGCGTATTAAACGCATGTTGATGATAGTACCTCAGTAAGTGTTTTCAACGCAAAAGGAGGATCTCATGGATCGCAAAGAGGATCGTGAAATGTTACGTAAGGTCGGTTTTGCTGAGGTAGAGATGAATAGACTCGCTCAGCTTCGTCGCGACCACAACGAACGGGAGAGAAATGAGGCCATCGCTAACAATCGTCGCCTGGAATTTGTACGCTGGCTCGTATCGAAGGGCAAACTGACCGAACAAATCGCTTGATCTTTGTCCGAGCCAACGCTAAAGTACTACAATTATATATTACTTCTATAATGCCCGGCTATACGTCGGGCATTTTTTGTTTCTGGTTAGCTCGGCGGAAGCATATCCTTCCTTACCACCAAAGTATCTAACTCATGTATTTCGCTGTTTTGCTCCAACGGTTGAAGTTTAGGAAGCTTAGTAACGGAAGTAAGAATACGCTGAATAAGAGATGGAGGTGGCTGTATTTGTTGAAGCTTCTCAAAGAGATCATCAATCTCGTCATTGGGTAAAGTATCTTCCGCCCGGTAAATGTGTCGTGCGTACTGCATAAAAATAATACTCCCTCTTACTGCCGTAGTAGTGCTTATCTCTTCTATACTACTACGAACAGGAAGAAGGAGAAGTTTCACAATGTATAGCTCTGTAAGCCTATAGATCTGCGAATGAGCAAAAACGTCGGAGCATCTCTTGTGGTCGTCCTGGTGTATGATGCTAACAGGCAGATGCGGTTGACCGTTCTGCTGAGAGAGCTGCACGCAAGAGTGGTTTCGCTCGTTGGAAATACGTTTTGGCAGTGGCTTCCGGCATCTTGAGTATCTGACCAATTTCAGAGAAACTCATTTGGTTTGCATAACGTAATACTACTACAGAGCGAAACTTAGGCGGCAAAGCCTGGATGGCTTGCCGTAAACACGATTGCAGATCATGACGTTCCGCCAACTCTTCTGGCAGGGGGCTGCTATCCGGCATAGTGGCTAGCAGTGACAATTCATCATCATCGCCCGTTGCTTCAAGTTCGGAAAAGTGGATGGCATGTTTTCGGCGCAACTCGTCCAAACAGCGATTTCGCGCAACCTGAAACAACCAGGCTTTGAGTGGTTCGCTGGTACGAAGCGTAGGCAATGAAATATAAAGTTGGAGAAACACCTGCTGAGATATATCGCAAGCTTGATCGTAGTCACCAAGGAAACGGCAGATAAAGTTAAACAATGGGGTACTATAGCGTAGAACCAGGGCTTCAAAGGCGTGTTGGTCACCGGACAAAGCCTGGCTGGCGAGTACGCCATCGGGGGGTTCTAGCGTCTGCCTTTGTGTGCGATGGTGTTGAATCTGCATGAGAAACATCCTCACTTTCATTCTTTCCGTATCTTTATCACGTCTCTAGAGTAGCTTGTTCCAATACAAATATCAAGCGAAATTGCCCTCTATAAGCTCTGCTGTAGGCTCTTCTAAGCAGAAACTAAAGTTTGTTAACCCAATGCCGTAGAATTCATCCCTTTTATTAGAGAAAATACCTGTTTTCTCAGCTTATTCTAATGTACAGTTGAACGAAGTAGGCGAGCAGCAAGAGAGCACGCATCATATATGATACGTGCTCTCTTGCTGCATAGCTTAGCAGTTGGCACCTCTTGCAGATGCTCTGATAGCGAAGAGCTTCAGGAACAAGGTACCTGTTCTTGAAACTTGATCGGCGATGCTTCGTGGTTATCCACGGTGGGCGCATAGCGACCGACCATTAACCGCTATCTAAAATGTAATACGCCTCCCACTTACTATTGGATTGCTTATTAGCACCAATTTTGTGGAAAACAAAAAAATTGCCAGATATGCTATCTCACTCGATAGCATATCCGGTTAAAAAGAAATAGTGCTGCGCAATCTATGACTGCCATAGATAATTATAATGCCGCGAGATTGGATGTACTGAGCATGCGATTGAAAAACTGGGTGACGACACGTTGGTCTACCCGTGTACCAATACGCACGAGCAAGATATTGGCAACTTCCATGCTGATATTTGGCTCGGTCGTAGGATATTCTACGAAGCTTTGTGTCGCAAAAAGATGAGCTATCAGCTCCCGATAGCGGTGCGTGGTAATGCCTAATCCTTCCATATCCCAGTGCCACGATAGACCGGCGGCGAAGAGAATCATATCTTCCAGCGCATCCAGTTCAAGCGCGAATGCCAGCATGTGGCGGGCAATACTATCGCCACGCCAATTTGAACTGACCTCAATGGCCACTTCGTAAACATTATCTATCCCCTCCCACCATACGTCACCAGGCGCAATTGTCACTTCCCCAACGATCACTCCTGCCGGTGTATGCGCCAGGGTCAGCGCACAATCTGGACTTTTCGAGATACCCAGGAGGAGTGTATGTTCACGCTCTGGCAGACGAGCGAACGCTTTCAGTCCACTATCAGGCGTCAAACGCTCAACCAGCGACGGTGGGCAAAAGTCTCGCAACAGTACCGGCCCCGCCTTGGTTGCCAGCGTTTTACTGCGCGATGGTGTAGCACTCCCGCGCAAATGTAACAAATCCACCAGTCCTGCCATGGGAGAGCGTCGTTGGCCCGTGGGAAAAGCCTGACGAATGGTGGAAGGCAACACTAAATGACGCAAAAGGGCAACGGTACGTTGATTGGTGCGGCTAATTGTCCAGCGTCGCGGCTGCTCTGAGAAATCCTGTGGACGATCCATAAAGGTGGTGGGGAAATGGTCAGAGGTCACAGCTTTCCCCATCACTTCCTGTGCCGCCTCTTCCTGCTCTTCTACCGCCAGCCACTCAGGTCGCCAACGTTCAATCCATGCTGTTGGTAAATCTATCGGTACTGGCTGCTCCGACATCTCCGCCCACACCATACCCCATGCGCGTGGCACCACACGGAAAAGATCATAGCCTCCGCCACCCAATGCCACCCAACGCCCCTGGCAATAGGTATGGGCGAGTGAGTGTGCTAACTGTATCTGGGCTTGAATACCACGCATTGTTAACTTCAAATGTGTCAGCGGGTCCCAGGCATGTGTATCACAGCCATGCAGACTAACAATGACATCCGGCGCGAACGAGGTCACTATCGGCTGCAATAACGAATTCATCACTTCAATGTAGGAATCATCTTCAGTAAATGGCTCCAAAGGGACATTAACAGAATATCCGCGGCCCAGACCCTTCCCTAGTTCCAACACATCTCCCGTACCGGGGAAAAGATAACGCCCTGTCTCATGCAGAGAGATCGTCAACACCCGTGGATCATCGTAAAACGAACGTTGTACTCCATCGCCATGATGGGCATCAAAATCGATGTAGAGCACCTTGGCCTCGCTGGCACGCAAAACATGGGCAATTGCCACTGAAATATCGTTATAAACACAGAAGCCAGAGGCGCGATCAGCCCACGCGTGATGCAGACCACCAGCTGGGTGAAATACGTGCAGTGGACGCTCCTCTTCTGTAGCGAACGTTCCTCCCTCCGGTAAGCCCATCACAGCACTCAGCGCGATCAACGACCCACCAACGATGTCAGCACACACGCGATGCATCCCCGGCAATGCGGGCGTATCCCCCTCGCCAAAACCATAGCGCAAAATCAACTGCTCTCGTGCTTCCTGTTCTTCTGTACTGCTAACAGCCTCGACTGGCATACTGAGCTTCCGCACCGCCGCAATATAATCCGTCGTATGGTTTAAACCTAGTTCTTCCAACGTAGCAGCACGCAAGGGTAAACGAGTTCGCGCTTCACTGCTTTTCCATAGTCCACTCGTCTCAAGCAGATCTATGAGCGCAACCAGGCGACGCGGCTGCATGGGATGATCGACCCCAAAGTTGTAATTCAACTCTACCGGATCAAAGAGAAGGCGTGCTCTGGAGGCAGAAGTTGTGTCAGACATGGCTATCCCCCTCCGCCAATGCATCTACAAACGAATACTCGATATTGGCTTCCTTCAAGCGTACCAGCAAAGGGGCAGGATTGATTGTTCCCAGGCGCAATGTTGCGCTACGTGGGACTCCGCCTTCCAGAGGTGCTGCCATGATACTCCGTACCTGCACATGCAACTCCTTTGTCAGGAGCAGGATATGTGCTAATGGGGCCAGATCACCGAGATGAAGTGGAATAATCAATTGCATTCCTGGTTCATAGGCTCCCAACGCACGGGCTAAAGCTATCAGTAAGTCGCTGCGTGTCAGCAATCCAACGAGAATGGTTCGGGTTTCCTCTTCCACCTGTTCATATTCCACGACGGGTAGCATGTTTAGCCCGCGCTCAACCAGTATTTGCGCTGCTGCCGCTACACTGGTATTCGGGGTAACACGTAAGGATGCATGGTGCATCAGCTCTGCTATCCGTTGCTCTTGCCAGGGACGGTGCAGCAAGTCCCCTGAGGAGCGATGCTTGCTCTCCGCCACCACCAGGTCAATATCTGCTGCTGTTAATACACCTTGCAACTCAAGTAAGGTCTGCGCCATTCCATAGCTTGTTTTCTTAGCACCGGGCGCAGGTACGTGCCGTACTACCGGCAAGTGATGAAATTGGTGTTGCCGAAAGAGGTTTGCGGCATGCACAAGTGTATTATCAGGGCTAATCGTCACCATTTTCGTCGTCATTATTTCGCTGACTATCATAAACATTCCCTCCTGTGAAGGCAGTAAATCAGCCACCTCAATCGGTATCTCCAAGCCACTCTCGTACTCTCTAACTTACTACGTCGGATTTACCGGCGAAAAGAGAAGGACAAGATAGAAGATCGCGGCCAAAGCCAGGGCCAGGCAATAGGCTCCTGCCACGATGCGCGAAACAAAGTTGGTACCCGCTATCCTGTACGGTCGAAAACTCTTGAATGACATGCTCGTTCCCATGATGAGAATGCCTACCAACAAAAGAAAGTCCAGTGTCCGAATCGGGATATTCCCACTGAACAATGCAAACGTGACCGCGACCGCCCCGAAGACGAAGATACCACCAAGGATATCCAGGGCCATGATCGCCATAAATAATCCTTCGTCATAGGTCCGAACAATAATGAGCGGCGTTACTTTCCAGAGGATGAAAAGTCCAGCTCCATAGCCTATAAGGCATGCGAACATCCATAATACATATTGCATCTATCGTTATCCCCAAACAAATTTTTGTGCGTCAGTAAGCAGCAATTACCTGGTAAAAAAGTTCTCTATTGCTATAGCGCATTACTTGTTTTTCCTGCCGTACCATTGTACCACGCCAGTATATGGGTTGAGTCTTCCCAAAACCATAGCCATTGACACCCACCTCTAACTTGCATATGATGCATGCCAATAGTTGCACGCTGCAACACACCATCATAAAAAAGATAGAGTACTAATCATGGCCGATTTAACATGGCAGAATAAACAACGCATTGTGATGCCGCAAAACATACCCCCTCACGCGCACCTCCAAACACAGGAAGTTATTACCAACCAGTTGCATGAAAACGCACCATCCCCTGACTCCGACTGGCACAATCATTTAATCCACGGCAACAAAGCGGTTATCCTCCCCATATTACTTGACGAGTTCCCCGCTATGGTAAACCTTATCTATATTGATCCCCCCTTTATGACCGGGCGCGATTTCGTCAGTGGCACACAACTGGCATACAGCGATAAATGGAATAACGATCTTGATCTCTATCTTCAATGGCTATACGAAACTTTTATACTCTTACATCGGCTTTTAGCCCAGACCGGCAGTCTTTATGTCCATCTCGATTGGCGCGTCACCCACTATGCAAAGGTACTGTTAGATGAGATTTTTGGCTTCAGTCCAAGTGCCGAGGGGCCAGGGTTCAAAAGTGAAATTATCTGGCACTACCAATCCGGTGGACGACCACAGAAATGGTATGCTCGCAAACACGACACCATTCTGCTCTATACCAAATCAGGAGACTATTGTTTTCACGGGGAACGCATTGGCGAACGACGCGGCACACATGCACGCAATCATATGCGTAAACAGGTCGGGCCTGACGGTCATATTACCTGGAGCATTCGCTCGGCAGGTCGCCTCTACACCTATGATGAGGATGCTATCATGACACCGGCAGACGTGTGGAGCGACATCAGTCACTTGCAGCAGAAAGACCCCGAACGGAACGGCTATGCCACACAAAAACCTGCCGCCCTCCTTGAGCGCATACTGCTTGCATCTTCAGAAGAACATGATCTCGTCCTGGATTGTTTTTGCGGTAGTGGCGTAACGCCAGCCGTGGCCGACCAACTGGGCCGTCGCTGGATTGCCTGTGACCAGAGTGCATTGGCCATCCAATTAACTCAAAAACGGCTCACGGCATGGGAGTACTACAACCGATTCGTCATGCAGCAAGTGGCACTCTGAGCTATAATGATGGATCATTCCTCACGCTTCCACCCTCTCCCTCGCTACATGATGGGTCTGATCAGCAACGAGCACGATATACATGCTATAATTAAATGGCAAGCATGCTACTAACGCCAGAAAGCTGTCGTGTCTGATGAAAAGATTATTGTTATGTTAGAACTTCTTGAACAGTTATTTCGCCAGGTCCGTGCCTATCTACATTCTGAACAGTTCAGCCTCAACGAGGTGTACGCTCAATCGCCCGAACACACAACCATGCGCTTTGATCGTGAGGCTGAGGATATTATTATCAATGGACTCATTGAGAGTGGTCATGGCTTTGAGATTATCACCGAGGAACGGCCATCCTTCACCACTAGTCCCAACCCTCCTTATCGCATTGTGATCGACCCGGTAGATGGCTCCAATAATGTTTCGCGTGGCATCATGACCGCGGCGGTCGCCCTGGCCGTACTCCCCATTGATGCACCCATCAGCCCGGAGCAGGTGCAGTGGTCACTGGTGGGAGAGCTTTTCAGTGGCACCGTTTATCAAGCGCAGCGCGGCGGAGGAGCCTTTCGCAATGGCAGACGCTGCCAGGTCAGCGACACCAAACATCTCGCGGAATGCGTACTCGGCATGAATTTTGATGGCCGTGACCTCCCTACACTCAATAAATTGCTCATCAAGAAGCCCGTCCCTGGCAAAGTACGCCGCACAGGTAGTTCCGCGATGGATGTGGTCTACGTAGCCAGCGGGGCATATGATGCCTTTATCGACATTGGTAATGTCCTCACCGCCGAGTCATTTCTAGCTTCACTGAATATTGTCCTGGAAGCTGGCGGCGTGATTAGCGATCAACAAGGCAATGACCTCCCTGCTATCACCAACCTGACCGAGGGTTTTTCACTGATTGTAGCAGGTACCAGAGAGCTTCACCAGGAGATCGTGACAAAAGTGAACGCTCCACACAAAGATAAACTATGACATAGCTCATAGCACATGGGCATAAAATACGTTATGATTTGTTTATAACAATGAATCGTATCTAATATATAAGGATCATATTGCTTTATAAAAAGCCTTTAAAGGATACCTATTATGAACCAGCAACGACAGCAAAAAAAGAGACCGACACTCTTCCTGGGCATTATGGTGCTTTTGCTGCTGCTTTTAAGCGCGTGTAGTAACACAACAACCGGTAGCACCGCGCAGACCACTCCCACCACGCTACCTACACCAACGATTGACGCCACAATGCGCAATCAAGGCGATATGCAGTTACAGACGTTCCAACAGTGGATCTCCTTGATGCAGAAATATAACGGTAACGCGACTACTTACCAGCAGCAGTACACCATCGATCAGCAAGCATTAAAAAACGCGCAAACTTCGGCAGCTTATAAAACTGCCTTAGCAACCTTACATACGCATGCGCAAGCGATACAAATTCCAGCAATGAAGGCGGAAAGCGTCAGCTTGCAACAACAACTCCAGCAGAATGTGACAGCTTGGGGCAAGACGCACCAGTACCATGATAGTTATAACAATACTACCTATCCACTCGGCTTTGAATATGGCTCGACCAGTATTGGCGGCTGGGTGCAAGACGAGATCAACTCGTCCAAGACCGTAGCCGACTTTCAACAAACCATTGAAGATCTGAATATGTATCTCACCAACTTCCAGGCCATGACAGTCGCTAGCAGTGACAAGACGCCTTACAATCAAGTGCATCAAACCGATATACAACTCTTGCAGCACTACGCCATGATGGACTCGAAAGCCGTGGTTATCTCGGTGGCAGAGCAAGCGATGCGTATCTACGACCATGGCAAGCTAGTGAACGCCTTCCTGGTGACGACTGGTCGCCCAGATAAGCCCAGCCCTCCAGGAACATGGTGGGTCGAAGGGAAGAAATCTCCGACCGTTTTCAAAGCGGGTGTACCTCAATCTTCGCCGTACTGGTATCCTGATACGCCCATCAATTATGCGATGCAGTTTCACAGCAATGGGTATTACATCCATGATAGCTGGTGGAGAAACGATTACGGCCCCTCTACCCAGTTCCCGCACCAGGATTCAAGCGGCGACAGCTTCTCATCGCAAGGCTCACACGGCTGCGTTAATATATCGAAAGACAATGCCGCCTGGCTCTATAACTTCGTCGCAGTCTATACACATGTCGTGATCTATTAAAAACTCACGATCAAAAAGCGGGGGTTGCGAGACTTACAATCTCGCAACCCCCGCTTTTTTTGATTGTGGGCAGCTATTGAGGCGTAATCAATACGCTAAAATTCTGCTGCCACAGCGACATGAACTCTTGATGGGTCAGTATCGTGCGGTTCGCGGGCGCAGAGTCAGCCAGATAGACATAATTGCTATTGCCACCACGCACCACCAGAATATGACCCGGTATGCCGACAATCACAGGAAAGCCTTTGTTCGTGATGTCGATGAGTGCCTGTAACGTGCGAGGAGGATTGGGAGAAGCCTTAAAACCAAAATAATTCGCGGCTTTAGCCATACCCTGCTCCCAACCCGTGAGACCATCATAGCTGTCCCACACACCCAGGTTTTGTTCTTCCTGCAACACGTCGGCGGCTATCAAGTGCTTCCCATAGGCATTCATAACTTCTTCCAATGAAATACCCGAACAGGAAGAATAGGACCAGACCTGCCATTGGTAATCAGTATAGTACTGATCGCGCTGTGCGGAATCGATGCGCACAAGCCGCGCACTGGCAGTAAGGTTCGTCAGATTGAGCGATGAAGAGTGAGCAGCCGTTCTGACATCCAGGGTTTGGAAGGCAGTTAATAGGTTGAAGCTCTTGCTTAAGCCTTGCAAAGCTCCGTCAGCCAGGCCGCTCTGTAGAAAGAGCGCAAGAAACATCATCAGCAGAAAGCTCAATGAGACTAGCGTCCGATGGCGCGTATACCAGGAGGAAGATAGGGTAAATGCTGGCAATGGCGGCGGTTTCTCAACCCCTACCACAACACCTTCGTGCATATGTAAAATCATGGTTACATGTGCATCGAGCGGGTGAGTGGAGATGGAAGATTGCTGCGCTGCCAGCCGCTTATGACGCCTACGCTCACGTAGCACACTGATGATAACGTTGGCCGCAATCAGCATAATGGTGCCGAGCAATAAGGCCGTGATGACGGCAGACGACATACATTAACCTCACAGGAACACTTTACAAAGACGACATTCTTGTCATTAAGTATAACCCAGCTTGTGGAGGAAGTAGTAGAGATGTACGAAAATTAACCCAATCGGGCTATTCAGCACGCTTGCATACCTACCCGTCGGCTATCTATCCACTGCCTCCACCTCCCTCACTTCCTCACACCTTCTATAAACTCTGGGAATGGTCTTTTTTTCATAACCCAATCCTTTCGTCGTTTTAGCTTACCGAACCAAGGTTAACCGCTCATCTTCTACCGCTACCTGCGTTCCACATACCCGCGCAATACGTTCTGTCAGTGTTGGCTCACCCCAGCTACGAGGTTCCTTCCCTCGTCCTGCCAGAAGGTGCAGACCTTGGCAGGCACGGCTCCGCCCAATCCATTGCACCATTAACGCATCAGCAGAAATTGCCATCCCTTTCCTGAGCAAGTGCAGACACCATACTACTGCCAAACCCAAAAGCGCACAGAGCATTATGGCTATAGGAATAGCTTGCGCCGGTAGGCCACGCCGCCAGAGCACCACCAATACCATAAGTGCCAGCGGCTCAATACTTAGGACGAGAAAACGCTGCAATGCATAAGCACGTTTACGCATACAGTACAAGCGCGTAAGTCCAGTGGCCAATAGTACATCAAGTTCTGCTGCTTCGATTGAGCGTAATTCCTGTGCGGGAAGCGTGAGTTTTATGTTATGCCGACCTATAAGCCTCGTTTGCACCTTTGGAATTCGTACCCGCGCTTTAAACGAGCAATGCAGCATGGTGAGAGCATACGATGTCCGCGGCAAACGTGCCTCGTAAACAATAGCGGTGAAGGCATGTTGTACAAACAAGGGAACACTTTCTTGCCCAATAGTTCTGTAGCCACGGCGACGCAACCAATGGATGGGCCTACGCTTTAGAAAACGACGAGTAGAGAGTTGCGAACGTACACGCGTCCACGATGTCGCTGACAACGGTTGTTCAGGCAGCTGTGGACCATAAAAGTCCGCGAGCTGTTCATCCAGGTTGAACTCCTCTCCACGCTCTCTTTTCGTAAATTTCTCCTCATTCGCCATGACTCACCTCCGGTCATCCATTAATAGGGTTCGTAGCCGTTGACGCGCCCGATTCAATCTCGACTTCACTGTACCAATAGGCCAATCTAACACCTGGGCAATATCGCTCTCGGTTAGGTCGGCACCATAGCGCAAGGCTATAACGCGCCTCTGATCCGCACTGAGTTTGGCTAACGCCTGCCGTATCTCTTCACGCTGAGCCACCTGTTCTTGCACATCAGGTTGGTTAGGAGCAGCACATTGCGCCTCTAGCAGGACGAAAGCATCCAAAGAGAGCGGTTGCTGGTACATCCGCTGTCGTTCCATCACATCCAGAGCATGGCGATAGAGGATACGCATGAGCCAGGGGCGAAATGGACTCCCAGCGTGGAAGTGCGGCAACCCACGCCAGGCCAGCAGAAATGCCCCCTGGATAATCTCTTCCGCGAGCGCACGATGATGACAGAGGCGCAGAGCTGCCGCCATCGCGACAGCATGGTGAGCTTCCCAGAGCTGCTGAAACGCCTCCTGGTCTCCATGTGCTGCCCATGTGATGAGATCATCTTCGCGGATTTCCACTACATCGCTACGCCTCCTCTCTTCTGCTTATTCATTACGGAGTAAGAGGGCCAAAGGGTTCCCATTTTCTGTGCGAGCATAGCATATTACCTATGTTGGATTATGCTATGCTTACCAGAAAGTGAAAGGACACGAAGAATAGTAGGATAGTAATATTTAAGGAGCAAGAAAATGTTCTTCATCGGCTGCCCCATGTGGGGTTACAAAGAATGGGTCGGCAATTTTTTCCCGGCACATACGCCTTCAACTGATTTCCTGCGCCTCTATAGTAGAAAATTGAACGCTGTCGAAGGAAATACAGTATTTTATGCCCTCCCTTCAGAGGAAACTATTGCTAGATGGCGCGAGGAAACACCAGCAACATTTCGTTTCTGCCCTAAAATTTCACGGGATATCAGCCATAGTCTGCAATTAGATGCGTGGAAAGTGGAGACGCTCTCCTTCGCGGAACGCATGCGCGGTTTAAAAGAACGGTTAGGCATTCAGTTTCTCCAATTGCCGCCAACTTTTTCTCCCGCCCACCTACCACAGCTTGCGACGTTTCTTGACTTCTGGCCCACAGACCTGCATTTAGCGGTCGAAGTGCGCCATCCCGCGTATTTTACCGAGCAACCTTTCACCGAACTCAATGCTTTGTTGCAACAGCATAATGTGGCACGCGTTATCATGGACAGCAGGCCGATTCGCGTCGGCCCTCATGAGGAAACACAGGTACTCCAGGCGCGTGAGCGCAAACCCAATCTGCCAGTCAAACTCAATCTGACGACAGACATCGCTTTTGTGCGCTACATTGGTCACTCACGCATGGAGGTAAATGAATCTTTTCTTGCTAAATGGGCGCAACAACTGGCTCAGTGGATACAACAAGGCATTACTATCTATGCCTTTTGCCACTGCCCCTATGAAGTTCATTCGCCTGAGATTTGCTATGCGCTCTACCGGAAGGTTAGTGCCTTGACTCCACTTCCATCGTTACCCTCTGAACCGACGGGGCCTGGGGAACCTGAGCAGGCAAGGCTTTTCTGAGTATAGCAGGAGCAGGATCGGTCGGTAGAAGAGATTTTTGCTGCGCTAATTCGGGAAATGGATGCTTTGTCGTTCCCTTCGCATTGGCAATCACAAATTTATAGATTTTTACGTATTTCTCAGCCATAGCACGCGAAGAAAAATTACGTTCGATATACTCCCGCGTTGCATTTCGGTCGATCTCGTCAACACGCGGAATAAAGCGCACCATTTCACCGACATCGCGCACGAGAAAACCCGTCTTGCGATGCACAATAATTTCGGAAGCGGCACCACGAGCAAATGAAATCACCGGGCAACCCAGAGCCATCGCCTCAATCATCACCATCCCAAATGGCTCTTCCCACTCGATAGGATTAAGGAAACCACGCGCACGACTGAGCAGGCTTATCTTCTCTTTCATGTTGACCGGCCCTACATATCTAACCTGATCATTATCAATCTGTGGCTTTATCTTTTCCTGAAAGTAGTTGATCGAGTCTTGCTGATATCGATCAATAGTACCCGCCAGCACAATTTTTACATCGGCACGCTTTGCCGCCTCAATCGCCAGATGGGTTCCCTTATCAGGTACAAAACGGCCCAGCCACACAAAAAAATCGCCCTGCTTTTTTGAGGTGGGAACAAACTGCTCCATTGGTAGACCATGATGCACTACACCAACAAAATTTAGTTCCGTTGGCGACTCGGCTCGCGCACTTTCGCTAATTGCTACCATCGGGTTAGAAGGTGCCCACTCCATATAGAGATCATCCGCCTTCCCAGTCCACGACTGTACGCGATCAAAGGGAAAACGGCTATGTAATGTTGTCACATGGGGAGTCGCCAGGGAGGCCATGAGCGGGAAGAGGTACATATCCGCGCTCGAAGAGAGATGGGTATGGATAATGTCAAAATCGTGTTCCTTGATATACTCTACAGCTTTATACAAATGATAAAACGCTTTGAGATGCCCTTGCCATGGCACACCCTCCTCAAGTAGAGGTTTTGGGAAAAAAGAAATCAGTTTTGCCGATGTTTTGGTGTCACCCGGCGCAAATAAAGTGACATCGTGTCCCTGTGCCACCTCTGCCTCAACCAGATTATAAATGACTATCTCTGTTCCACCATAATTCTTAGGGGGAATCGCTATCCAGGGGGGAGCTATGTGCGCAATCTTCATATTTGGGTCCTTCGCTAGCCTGAGTTCATGCTCTTCATAACCACTTACTTCTCGCTAATTTACCGATACTTCCTTCTATCTCACTCTTAGCACGTCTGAACCATATCTTGTGGTTACATTCAAGAGAAACAATCCAATATTCATATATCTCGATGATATGTTATGACAAACATCGCTAACATGTCAAATATTAAGCAATAAAATACTTTTACTATATATTTGAATATCACAAATAATATACATTGTTAGATGTTTGGTTGGGAAATAGTATACAAAAGTTTAGCTGAAGCATACAACATAAAAGAGGGACGCGCTGCATATCCTTGGAAATATGCAGCGCGTCCCTCTTTTGAGGAACCAGAGAAGGAGCTAGGAAAGGCTATACATATATATAGGTATATAGAGAAGTGATGGGTTGCCGAGCAGTGGCAACCACACTCTGGTACCCGCTCTGAGGTATTCTAGAGTAACAGGGACGACTAGCAATACAGAGCGAGTACGCTACCGCCAACCCTGTTACATCCCCCCTAAACCTGGTACCAATGAATAATACGCCTTTGGCTTCTATACAGATTACTTTTCATTCAGGTGCGGGAAATAGATGTCCCTCCATCTGTTCAAAGGCATAGCGCAAAGAAGAAGGTACAGGATATGGCCGCCCAGTGTAGTAATCGCACCAGACCATGATCGACCTGCCAGTAGCAAAGATACGCTCATGTTCGTTCACATCGCGTATCTGCTGCTCCATAACAAAGCTGGTGCGCCCAATGCGAACAACGCGCACACCGACCTCTACAGTATCAGAACGCACCAGGGGAAGCTCATAGGTACACGTCACCTCTTTGACCAAAAGGCCATAGTGGCTTCCATCGGGGCGCGTCTGAATACGCGGATTGTGCGGTGGATGCGAGACAATACTTTCTACCTCTTGATGCTCCTCACGAGAGGGCCACTCCTTTAACCAGGTATCGAGTCGATTAAAATAATAGCTCCGTGCCTCCTCATAGTAGGTAAAATAGACCGTGTTGTTCACATGCGCCAGCGGGTCAAGATCGCGAAAGCGGATTTGCAGTGGGTACCAGCTTGGGAATATATCGCTCATGAAACTCAATCGCCTTTCTCCTGATGATAGTGCATATATTTTAACATATGTTAGAAAACCAGGTGAAAAGATCTAATCATTTGTGAAAAACGTAGTTACATTAGAATGTTAGGGAAGAAGGTTACAAATGAATGGACAATGATACAAATTCGCAAGGGGGACCTTTTGCGTTACCTCCGGGCGAACTAAGTGATGAAGCTCTTATAAACGCTATTGCTGGAGGCGCAGTATGGGCCATGGAACCGCTATACCAGCGTTATAGTCGCATTCTTTATTCGTTAGCGTATCGTATGGTCGCCGATCATCAGATAGCGGAAGACCTGTTACAAGACGCATTCCTGGCTGTATGGCGGCGTGCAACCTCATATTCACCGCAATCCGGTGCCGTGCGTAGCTGGCTTGTCTCCATTGTCCATCACCGCACCATAGATTATTTACGTGGCGTGCGCCGCCGCTCCGCGCTGAAAGAAGCAACATGGGAAGAAGTCGAACTTGATGAGCGGGCCGCCTTTCCAGATGTCTGGGAGGAAGCCTGGCGATCCGTGCAAAGCTCCCAGGTTCGCGCCGCACTCATGGACATCCCTACAGAGCAGCGTATGGTCATTGAGCTAGCGTATTTCCAGGGCTGGACACACACAGAGATTTCTCAGGGATGCCAGATTCCCCTCGGCACTGTCAAAGCACGTATGCGTCTAGGGTTACAACACCTCAAAAAGGCTCTTGAGAAAATGGGAGTCAACGAAGTATGATTGGTAACAGAGGCCCGTCTCCGCGTCCAATTCGCACCACAATAACGTGAGACGGGGAACTACGCCAAAACACGAAGAGGGAGAGCATGTACTGCTCTCCCTCTTCGCTTCCCCCTTAGGAGTAAATCCGTGTGCTGAGTCAACGTTTATCGTTCATTTATAAAAGCGCAGAATAGGGCTTGACCTACTCAACACTCAGCACCTGCTTCAACCAGAACCGCCTGTTGCGCCAGGTCTTACGTTCTGTCCGCAGGCGTTCATTCCGCAGAACGACCACGCGGTGTACTCATGAATGTTCCTTGCTATGTAATTAGAAAGGATCATATATAGCAATCTAATGTCCCCCCCAGGACATCCCCCATGGAACATTTATCCCCCACACGAATAATAAGATATCCAGGGTAATAATCAGGTTAATAATCTGTTAAGATCGTATGGAGGTTTCTCGAAATATGGTACTATCGGGTTAAGAAAAAAACACGCGTTTTTTCTCTTCAATAAGAAAGCATTTACCAGAAAGGCATCTACCGTGTTTTCAGCAATTGCACAACTGCATTTTCAAGCAGCCAGAGGGCGCGAACACCTCTGGTACAGCGAAGAAAACGAGGATTATCTTCTCGCGGGAGCCGTTTTGAGTCAGAATATTCTACGCGTCCGCCTCCTGCGAGGCGCGGAGGTTACACGATTACGCCGCCGTCCGCAAGATACACAGACCGATCTTACCAGCTATCAGCTGGTTGACGGCGTACATGGGACGCTACCTTATCACTCCTGGAGCGTCATTAAAGGCGACGAACAATGGCCCCACACGTTGAGTGATGAACAGGCTCGCGCCACACTTGAACCGTATCTCCACGGATTTGCCACCTCGCCTGACGAGTTACGCCTGAGTCGTCCACTCGCCAGCAACGAGCGTATTTACGGGTTGGGCGAACGTACCGGAGATATGAACAAGCGTGGACAGGCATTCCCTATCTGGAATATCGACCCGCACAAGGGCCACAATCCCAAGACCAAAACCATGTATACTTCAATTCCCTTCTATCTCGGCCTGACCGTAGAAGATGGTCGCGCCTATGGCGTTCTTCTCGATCACACGGGGCGTATTGAGATGGATTTGGGGAAGACCGTCACATCCCAGGTAAGCATGACGGTGCAAGGCGATAGCCTCAACGTCTACTTCCTCATGGGGCCAACACCGGCAGATGTGATGCAGCAATACACCGAACTCACCGGACATATGCCGCTGCCTCCGCGTTGGACACTCGGCCATCACCAATGCCGTTGGAGCTATACGTCCGCGCAAGAGGTGCGCAAAGTCGCCGCACAATTTCGCGAACGCAACCATCCACTGGACGCCATCTGGCTCGATATCGACTACATGGATGGTTATCGCAACTTCACCTGGAATTCCAATACCTTTCCTCAACCAGAGCAACTGACCAAAGACCTGCACGAGCAAGGCATCCACCTGATTACCATTCTCGATCCTGGTACGAAAATTGATGACCAATACACTGTGTACCAGCAAGGAATGGAGCACGATTACTTCTGCCGCTATGAAAATGGTAACGTCTTTGTTGGCAACGTCTGGCCGGGAGCGTGTGTCTTTCCCGATTTCTCACAGAGCGCAGTTCGCACATGGTGGGGCGACCTCTATCAGGGTTTGTTAAAGCAGGGTGTTGATGGCATCTGGAACGATATGGATGAACCAGCCCTGACCAATATGATGGTCCCAGACGCGGTAGAGATAGAGACTACATCTAATACCATGCCTGATGATGTCGTGCATCAGGCCGATAGAGATCAACCTACAGAGCCGGACGGGGGAAGAACGCTGCACAAGTTTTATCACAATGCCTATGGCATGGAGATGGCGCGAGCAACTTACGAGGGCTTGTTGCGTTTGCGGCCCAATAGCCGCCCATTTGTGATGACTCGTTCTGGTACAACAGGTATGCAACGCTATGCTGCCCTCTGGACTGGCGACAATACCAGCCAATGGGAAGATATTCTGATGGCAATACCAATGTGCCTGAACATCGGCATGAGCGGCGTGGCCTTCATTGGCGTAGATGTCGGCGGCTTCTGGGAAGCCAGCAACGGTGAACTCCTGATACGATTTGCCCAACTCGGCGCACTCCTACCGTTCTGCCGCAATCACAATGCCCTGAACAATCCCGATCAGGAGCCATGGGGCTTCGGTGAGCCATTTGAAAGTGCCTATCGCACAGCCATGGAAGTGCGCTACCGTCTACTACCGTACCTTTACAACCTGTTCCACCAGGCAGCCACGACAGGCACACCTATCATCCGCCCACTGTATTATCACTACCCGCAAGATGAAGAGGCCTGTGATGTACAAGACGAGTTTCTGGTCGGCGATGCATTGCTCTCGGCCCCTATTTATAAACAGGGAGCGACTAGCTGGAGCGTCTATCTGCCAGAAGGCGTCTGGTTCGACTATTGGGATGGGAAAGAGTATAGTGGCCGTGGCCGGAGCGAAATTGCTACCCCATTAGAACGCTGGCCCTTGTTCATTCGTGGCAATAGCATTATACCCACCGGCCCTATGATGCAATATGTCGATCAATCTCCCACTGACCCACTGACCTTTACCTGTTACATGGCCACCGATGGACTTGCCAGCTATACCCTTTACGAGGATGATGGCTCCTCCCTTGCCTATCAACAGGGCACCTCCTCCACGATAGCTATCAGTTGCCGTGTCCAGGAAGATTTCGTCACGGTAGAAATCGAGGAGCACTTTGACGCATTTCGCCCGCAACGTGAGGCATACGAGGTCATCGTACATACAGGCAATAGAACGTTACAACAACGCGTCAAAACAGGACAGGGAACAGTCATTATCCGGCTATAGGAAATAGAAGGCTAGGCTTTCACCCAGACCTTGACCTTTCCTACTAGCTCATTGATGAAACGCGATTCTTGTCCCCTGGTTGTGAGGAGGTAGAGGGCCTCGGCAGCACGCGTCATACCGACATAGCACAGCGTGCGCTGCTGCTCGATAAACAGCTCTACCTCCTCTCGATCAAGGTGTTGCAATCCCCTGCTCGAGGGAAGTTCCCCCATCGTCAGTCCCAGCAGAAAGACAACTGGAAACTCCAGACCCTTGGCCGAGTGGATTGTCAATACCTTAATACGCTCCTCCAACAAGTCAAAGTCACTATCTTTATGCAAAACGGTGCGCAAGCCGGATTGCTCCAGCTCTTGCTGGCACTGTTCGCATAGTTGATTGGTTGGACATAACACAGCAAAGTCGGAGAGCCGGAAATCCTGGCTACTGACCAGGTCAAGAATATGGTCTCTCACCAACTCAATTTGCCCGAACATACTGGTCGCTTTCATGACAATTGGAGCTGGCCCCTGCCGTTGTGTCCATTCCGGGTCAACATATTCATTAGCGGAGCGCATTAACGTGTTCTGCATGAGTAAATGTGCCGCTGCCTCGGCAACCTGACGCGTATTGCGAAAATTTTTTCGCAGGATTGCCGTTCGGCCCCGCGCCTGTAGACCGGCCTGTTTCCATGAAAAACCGCGTGAGTACAATGTTTGTGCCGCGTCGGCAAGAATCATCATGCTCCCATCAGCTTTGACAAGTTGCTGAATCACCCGCAAATCAACCGGAGTCAAATCTTGCGCTTCATCGACGATGATATCATCATAAGGATGTGCCGCTGGCTGAATTTGTAAAGAAGCTAAGGTCAAAAGAGCGGGGTCTGACCAATCATGCTGCTTTATCTGTGCTAAGCGACGCTGATAAACCTCGTATACGCGCCAGACTGCTTCGCGTTGTTTCGCGTTGAGGGCAGTTTTGCGCCCATAGCGTTCGACATCCTTATATTCCTCCACACTTTTTATGCCCAGTCCCTTGATGACACGCTTAAACTCTTCCTCAAAAAAATTCTCATCACGCAGCAATACAGATGCTTTCTCCTTTATGCGTACTTCATGCAAGGCATCATGCAATGTCTTTCGCAACACCCCTGGCTCCGCGATAGTAAAACCTGCGGCACGCTGCCTTAAAAAGCTCCCTAGCAAACTATGCAGGGTTTTCACATGCAGATTTCCAGGTAATGGGCCAATCAGCTCTTCAACTAACGATTTGGTAATAGAGGCCAGCGTATGATTGTATGTAAGGATCATTACGTTCCGACCTTGCCCGGCCAGACGAATGGCGCGATAGATACCAACCGTTGTCTTGCCGGAGCCTGCGGCTCCCTTGAGCAAAATCAGCGGCGTGCGCTCCATCTCTACAAACTGCTGCTGTTCCGGTCGCTGGAGATTCAGCATCAAGCGCTTGATCTTCCCCTCGCAATAGCCCTCCAGGAGATCGAGGGTAGAGCGATACAACAGGCGGGTAGAGTCAAACATGACTTTTTCCAATTCGGCTGAGGTGCTCAATTCCTCTAGCCACGAACGCGTCTGTTCAGGCAACCCCGGCACAGCCAGAGCCTGCTCTAGCGACGGAGCCGCTTTCATCGCCCCTACCAGGTGCGAAGGTACCCCCAGGATACGCAGATGAGCAATTTGGAAGCGAGCAAAGTGATTGGGTGAGCCTTCTTGCTCAAGAACTGAGTCCAAAGGAACGCTTGTTTCCCAGGCGATAGCATCGAAGTGTGGTTTCTCCTGTCCCGCCTGTACAGGGATGGAAAGAGTATCCGCTAAGATATCATCTCTGCGATTAAAACGCGTATTGGCAGCAAAGCCGCGCAAGCGCACATTATCCACTATTGCATGCGACCCCAGCTCCCACAAGTACAAACACTTATCTTTCACTTCATAAAGCAAGCGCATACTCTCCGTAATGTAACACTCCCAGATATGCCCCTTCGCCAGTTTTAAACGGTGCGTTTTGAGTGAAGGATGAGCCGGATTCTCGGCCAGCAAACGCACCTTCTTGATGACGGTTTCTCGCATCGCTAACGGAAGTTGGCTCAGCCCATGTTCAAACGCATCGCTTGTTACAACATCAATTAACAAATCCGGCCCTCCGCTTCTTACATTTATAAATATAGTACGTGCAAGTACATCTATTGTCAAGTCCTACCTCGGTTGCCAAGATATTTGGAGATAAGAGTTCCCGTGAGCGGACTTGAGAGATGCCTTGGCTGTCATTCTCTCCAAATATCTGTCAGTTGCCAACTGCGGCAGAACCATGCTATAGTACGAGTCGGAAACAGAGGACAGTGAGGAAGAGATTAACAGGATGCCAGCTCAGGGAACAAAGCATACCACCAAAGCAGTCAACGCCGTCAAAAGCCAGCAAGCCCACTTTACAGCCAACCCACAGCAAGCCGCAGCCATCGCCCATACCGATGGACCTGCTGCCTTCATCGCCGCCGCCGGCACCGGCAAAACCTCTATTCTCGTCCAACGGCTGGTGCGCCTGGTCGCGGACGAAGCTATCGCGCCCGCAACAATTTTATGCGTCACCTTCACCCGTGCCGCCGCCAATGAAATGGAGAAACGCGCCTTAAAGGCTCTGAAAGCACGCGGCTTTCGCACGACAGATATGAAGGCCTTGCGCGTCGTCACATTTCATGGTTTGGGCCACCAGATGCTGCGCGAGAAGTTGCAGTGGACACCCTTGGAGTTGAACAAACGCTTGCTCAGCGGGGAGCCGCGCCAGTGGCTGGCAGAAGATATTATTCGTCCATGGCGCAGCAATCGTAGCCGTGGCATGAACTGGGAGGTCGAAATACTGGATGTGTTGAGCGCGGTTGACCGTGCCAAGGAAACGATGGTAGCACCAGAGCAGTCCGCAAGCTTCTTTCGCGCCTCCATGGATAGCGACGTCGAAGTGGCCGAACGCTATCAAGAATTCTATCTGCGCTATGAAGAGACCAAACAAAAAGAAAAGCTCTACGATCTCTCCGACCTGATCTACGTCCCACTCAACTTGCTGCAAAGCAGCCCCAAGTTTCGTAAAACCTGGCAAGAGCGGTATCTGTACCTGCAAGTTGATGAAACGCAGGATACAAACCCGTCGCAGTATCAACTGATCCAATACCTGGCGGCTCCTAAAAATAACGTCGTCGTCGTGGGCGACCCCGACCAGGCTATCTACCAGTTTCGTGGTGCCAGTCCAGAAGCGTCAATCCTCTCGTTTCGCACTATGTATCCCAAGGGCATAATTTATCACATCGAGCACAATTATCGCTCAACGCCCCAAATTCTCGATGCCGCTAATCGCTTGATCGGCCACAATGATATCACCCCTGGTTTCGAGAAAATATTGCGAGCAACATGCCCCGACGGTGCGCCCATTCAAGTGACTGCTTATGAAGACCAGGAGAGCGAAGCCAATGGCCTCGCCACACATATTGCTGACCTTGTGCGTACATGGCACGAGCAGAAGGACACGCTCTCGTACCATGATATTTTTGTCCTTTCGCGCACAAATCATCACCTGGCCTCGCTTGAAATCGCGCTCGCTCGCAATAACGTCCCCTATCGTACAATCGGTGGCTCATCTTTTTTCAAACGCAAGACGACCCGCGATATGCTGGCCTATCTCGCCCTGGTAAACGGTGTGCGGCTGCACTCAGAGTACCTGGCCACGCGCACGAGTCCACAACCGCGTAAATGGGACGAATTTTTCACTCCCATGCGCTGCGGCGAATTGAACAACGCCTTTCGCACGGTGGCGAATATTCCTTCACGCGAGTATTTCGCCCGCACAACAAAATCGTCACACCGTTTCACACCAACGTTCTACGGCACATTAACGGCTCAAGCCGGTGGGCGTCCCCTGCTCCAATTCTGTGAAGAGCAGTCTTACGTGGTGCCAGCCGAGTACCAACCTGCCGTGAAAGACTTCATCGCGCTCATTAAGCATGTCCAGGCGCATAGTAACAACTCCCCCGCGGAAGCTATACGGCTCATCCGCCAACATGCCTATGATGTTCATTTACGCCATAGCGACGGAAAACACCAGGATAACCACGATGAAGAGCAAGAAGCTCCCGCCCACCACGAAGAGGTAAAGTTAGAGGGTCGCTATGATGAACTGGAAGAACTGACGCAGATCGCGAAACGCTATCACACCATCGACCAATTTTTACAGGGCATGGCCTTGCTCAAAGAGAAGGCCGAAGATACGAGCAAAAATAAGCGCGATTGCGTCAGCCTGATGACTGTACATAAAGCCAAAGGGCTGGAAAGCCCGGTTGTCTTTGTCATGGGTCTGACCGAGGGCATCTTTCCTCATCGCCGCTCCTATACCATGGCTGAAGACGGTCCCATCGTACTTTCAGGCCTCGCCGAGGAACGCCGCCTGGCTTACGTAGCCTTTACCCGTGCGCAAAAATTGCTCTTCCTCTCTTGCATCCAACGCTACAGGGGCAGCGACGCCGTTGCCTCGCGCTTCATTCAAGAAGCAGGACTGACCCCAACCGATGAGGATGGCATCTTAAATCCCTATCTCTTCAACCGCGATGGTTCTCCACGCAAATTAAGCCCCCTGGTAACAACACCTACTCTCTTTTAAGAACAGTGCAAGCTATACGTTCCCTACTAATGGCATAGGCGGGGTAAAGTTTTCTTAACTTCCTGCCGATAGGTAATAGAATAGCGTTAGTTTGCCATAATAGTCACGTTCATCGATGTAACTGCTATATCATCAATATACCTTATAGATATCTAACACATAACACGTACAACTGAATTTCCCTAAAAAGCCAGATTTTTAGACCAAAAACCTTGACAATTTTGTAATTGGATGGTATGCTCTGCAAAGTAAATGAAACCACCGTTACATTTAGATAAGTGGTTAAAAATAAGATATCAGCTTTTTTCAAGTTGTTTTATACTGTTTCAAAAGGGGGAATTTGTAGTGGATTACCGCATTTCGATCATTGGATTGTTGGTCGGTTTTCTTGTCGGATTGACCGGAATGGGTGGGGGCGCATTGCTCGCGCCAATCTTAATTCTGGTACTCCGTGTTCCTCCTGTATGGGCTGTCGGAACCGACATGGCTTACTCAGCAGTGACCAAAGGTCTTGGTTCAATAGTCCATTTCCAGCAAAAAAGTGTCAATCGCGAAAATCTCAAAATTGCCCTCTGGCTTGCTTGTGGGAGTGTCCCGGCCACAGTCGCAGGTGTAGGCCTCGTGCAATATACGCGCCATCACTATGGTGATCTCATCAATGGCCTGATCCTTCATGCTATCGGTTTCACCCTCTTACTGGTAGCCGTCTTACTGCTCGTCAAACCGTTCATCATGCGTCGCCTGGATCGTAACGAGCTAGAGGCACAAAAACAAGAGGCAATGCACAATCCAGAAGACGGAAAGCCTACTTCCTCTCTCTGGGTGAAACGGTACCGCCCCCTTGTTACAGTATTGATCGGTCTCATCGTAGGTTTCCTCGTCGGCTTGACCTCAGTGGGTAGTGGAACCTTGATTATTGTAGCCCTGGCGTTCATCTTTCCACGACTCTCCTCTAAGGAATTGGTGGGGGCTGACATTGTTCACGCGGTGATGTTACATATCGCCGGCACCATCGTCTACTTCAACGCCGGTACCATTAACTGGACGATTGTAGGACTATTGTTGATTGGCTCCCTGCCGGGAGTCTTCCTGGGCAGCAAATTAAGTAAGTACATCCCAGACCGCATTATGCGCCCGGTATTAGCCACCGTACTGGTTATTTCCGGTTGGAAGTTACTCTAACCTTCCTGGCGAAATTCGCTCTCGACTCTCAACACAGAATACGCTAAAATAGCCTTGCATGATTATGCAGGCTATTTTTTATGTCCACAAAGAGTCAATACCAAATTTTCTGGTGATTACCCATACATTAAGGTTACATGAGTCGGGTCTGCTGGTCGAAGGCGTGCGACAGATTCTTCGCTACGCTCAGAATGACAGAACTTCCGGTTGTCATTCTGAGTGCAGCGAAGAATGACAGAACTTCCGGTTGTCATTCTGAGTGCAGCGAAGAATGACAGAACTTCCGGTTGTCATTCTGAGCGCAGCGAAGAATCTCTGGCCGACTTATGGGTCATCACCAGCAAACTTTGAGTAGAGAGAGAACGTTTAGATCAAAAGGAAGAGATAATGCAATGCCCTCGCTGTAGCTTTGAAAACGAGCGTACCAGTACCTACTGTGAACGTTGTGGGACTTTATTGCAAAATGTTGCGCAAGACGAAGTTGTAGGGCAAACTGAGTATAAAGCACCCCCTCCACCACCTCTCAACGGCCATAATCCTCCACCATCTCCGTCAGCATATGATTATACAACTCCACCACCGATAGCAGATGAAGCTAGCTCCCAGCCCCCTACCGTCGAGGAATGGGGCAGCATGTCAACACCTCTTTATAACAATCCAAGCGTGCAGCCTACTGGCCGGATTGGCGTTTTCAGTGGCATACTTTATTTCCTTGGTGTTCTTATTATTGCCTTCAGCGCGTTCGCTATCCTGGTTACTTTTAGCACCGGCGCAACCATTGGAGTGCTTGGTCTGCTCCTCTCACTCGCCATAGTGATTGCCAGCATCGTTCTCTTTGTCCGCTTGCTGCAGCACATACCTCACTTGCGCGGGTGGCAGCGTATTCTGTGGCTGGCAGCTTTAACCGTGGCAGCATTTATCTTGCTTGTTATCAGCGTAATTGTCTCGCCTTCCAAGACCACTACAAGCTTTGTTACGAGTTGGGTAATTTTTTTCTACGGATTGACATGGTGTATTATCGCACTCCGCTAATCGTCTGCCCTCAGCCTTTTTCCGTCTGTGAATGAGTTTGTAGCAACAACCAGAACAGCGACATCCCAATGGTCAAAGCAATCACGAATGGAAGGAGTGTCCACAGACCGACAGCTTGCGCTAGATTGCCAGCCAACCATGGAAAAATAGCAACCCCCATGCTGCCCATGCTAGCGATAAAACCAATCGCGCTGGGAAGGAAACGCGCCGTAATCAGTTTTGATGTTAATGCAATGGCGGTTGGGAAAATAGGTCCCAGGCTAAAGCCCGTCAGGCAAAGGCCAAAGGCTGAGGCAATATTTCCTGGTATCAACCAGACCAGCAGCACGCCAACAACCACACCGACGAGGCATCCTTGAATTAAACGCTTCTCGCCAATCCGTTGTGCTAACCGGGCAAGCGTGAGCCGACCCATTGTCAGGCCGAACCAATAGCCACTCACGATCCAGCTAGAGAGTAGCAACGGTGCATGTCGTTGCTCCGTCAGAAAACTGTAACTCCAATTGCCAAGGCTGACCTCGCCTCCAACATAAAAGAGCAAGAACAATGCGATGAGCCAAACTACCCGCATCTTGAGCGCAAGGAGCAACGTATTTCCTTCGGCCTTTTCAGTGCTTTGAATTGCAGTGTTTTTCTGAATTTTGAAGGATACTGCGAAGCCAACAAGTACAATCAGCCCCAGCAGTACAAAAACAACATAGACCGCATTCCAGCCAAAACCAATGGTCAGAATAGTAGAAGCCATTATTGGGCCGAGCAATGCGCCAAAGCCATAAAAGGCATGTAGATAATTAAGTAAAGCAGTACTGCGTGGCAAGCCCGCGATATAGGTGTTGAGGCCAGCATCAAGGATTGCTACACCGAAACCAAGCAGGAGGAGGATACCAAGCAGAAGAGCGAAAGGCGGCTTCAAGCTAATAAGGGCAGCACTCACCACAAAAAAGCTTGCTCCCAACACCAAGAAGAGGCGACGACCAAGGGCCTCAACCAAAAGTCCACTAATGAAGGCAGCCGTGAGAAAACCCACCGTACTCGCAAGAAAGATCAATCCAATCGTAGCTTTATTCACCGCATAATACGTTAGTAGGCTCGGAATAAGCACACCAAGTGCTCCATCGTTTGACCCAATCAGGATAAACGCGAAAAATACCAAACTTAATTGCACACGTAAAGAAGGCATTATATTACTCTGCTTCTGTTCCTCCAACTTGGTTCCCATTGTCTCTTTCTATCCAATCTAATTGCACATGTAGGGGCCGATTTACCGCACAGGTACGGGCCGATACATCGGCGATGGGCGCGGTAAATCGGCCCCTACCCTCGTTCTATCAGCCTATGCCTCAATCAACAAGTCATTACCTTCTAACGTTTGACATGCTCCATTTGGCCCGTTTTCAGCCAGGACGATTTGTTTTGCTCGCGTCGCGCTTTGCAGGTCAACCTGTGCCAGGGCTAAATCTGAACGATGTGAAGACGGTATACGAATATATAACGTCGCTAATTCCGCCCCGACTGACATACCACGTTCGGCTTTATGACATCGAACCTGGCGTAATACGTCCAACAGTAACTCCCCAACGGCTTCGGCCTCGCTATCAAGCCACTGTGGTTGCTCTTCCGGCCAGGAAGCTCTATGGATCGATGCTGCCCCATCCCATTGTTGGAAGAGGTTTTGATAGATCTCCTCGGTTATATAAGGAAGATGTGGTGCCAACAACTTAAGCACGGTCAGCAACGCCTGATAGAGCGTCCACTGCGCCGCATAGCGAGTTGGCCCAGGCTCGCCATAGAGGCGCGATTTCGCCAATTCCAGGTAGTTGTCGCAAAGGTCTGACCAGAAGAAGCGTTCAACTTCGGCCCGCGCTGCCGCGTATTCATAATTGTCTAACTCTTTTGTAGCAACCGCAATAGTTTTGGCTAAGCGCGAAAGCAACCAGCGATCTGTCGGCAACAACTCCGCTGGCTCGGCGCGATAGGCAAAATCGCTCAAGCGGCTCTCCGCGAAACGGCTTGCATTCCACAGTTTCGTGACCAGGCGTCGGCCATTGGCGATGGTCTCCATGCTCAAAGGGCTATCACCTCCTGTGCGGCCAGAGGTTGCCCAGTAGCGCAGCGCATCCGCCGACTCCTGTTCCATAAGCTCCATTGGGTCAGCCTCGTTATGTGCCTTTGACTTAGAAATTTTGCGTCGTTCCGCCGAAAGACCATACCCAGAAATCATTATCGCACGCCACGGTATCTCGTTCGCGTGGTAAAGGGCTTTGACAATGGTATAAAACGCCCATGTACGAATAATATCATGGGCCTGGGGATGCATACTGATCGGAAAGTGTTGCGCAAACCAGGCCGGGTCATCGGGCCAACGCCCAATAATCATTGGTGAACAGGAAGATGTCGCCCAGGTATCCATGATATCTGGCTCCGGTACGAAATCTGACGCGCCACACCGACAAGGCTGTAAAGGTTGCGTATTTTGCGGATCAACCGGCAACTGCTCCAGTGCCGCCAACACTATTTCGCCACATGAGCGACACGTCCACTCCGGAAACGGAACACCAAAGTAGCGTTGGCGTGAGATGCACCAATCCCACTGGAGATGCTCGACCCAATGTTCATAACGAATACGCATATGCTCAGGATACCAGCGAATACGCCGCCCAGCCTCCAATAACCGCTCCTTCTGGTCAAGAACACGAATGAACCACTGGCGCGTCTGCAAGTATTCAACAGGTGTTCCACAGCGTTCATGCGTCCCGACCGCGTGCTCTATCGTCTCCTGCTGCAAAATGCTTCCCGTATCTTTAAGGTAGCGTAAAATGCTGCGGCGTGTTTCCAAAACGGTCAATCCCGCGTATGTTCCCGCCAGTGCGGTCATACGTCCGTCGCGCCCAATGATAGCCCGCAAAGGTAGTGCATGTGTACGCCACCAACGAACATCCGTCGAATCACCAAAGGTGCAACACATGACCGCCCCACTCCCTTTACTGGGATCGGCCAATGCATCAGCCAGGATAGGAACGGTAATAGCTCTCTTATCAGCAAACGCCCCGCAGTCTATACTCGTCGACTGCCCAATGAGATGCGTATAGCGCGTATCCGTAGGATGAACAAAGATGGCGACACAGGCTGGTAGTAGCTCTGGGCGTGTCGTCGCAATCGGCAAGATGCCGCCATCCGCTAACGTGAAAGCCAGTGTCGAAAACTGTGTTGGTAACATGGCATCATTGACTTCTGCCTGGGCAATAGCTGTCTGACACTCTGGACACCAGAGCGTGGGGGCCAGTTGGGCATAGGTCAAACCAGCCTGATGCAGTTGAATAAACGACCACTGCGATGCCCGCCGTGCCGCAGGTGAAATGGTGGAATAGCGATACTGCCAGTCAACGCTCAGCCCCAGCCGACGCCAGAGTATCTCAAAGCGATCCTCTGTCTGCTGCGTCAACGCCAGGCAAGCTTCAATAAAAGCCGTGCGTCCCATCTCAGTCGCTTTGCGCTGAATAGTTTTTTCGACAAAACGTTCGGTCGGCAAACCATTATCATCAAAACCCATGGGGTAGAAGACGCGATCACCGCGCATTCTGCGGTAACGAGCAATGACATCCGCCTGTGTATAGGAAAAGCAATGGCCGATATGTAGCTGACCGGAAACAGAGAGCGGCGGCGTATCAATGCTAAAGTTCGGGCCAGAACCATTGGGATCGTAGGCATAGATGTTGGCTTCTGCCCACAAACGAGCCAGTCTCGGCTCCGCCTCGGCGAAATTGTAACGGTTGGGCAACATTGTCGTAGTACTCCTTTTTTGTAACAAAAAACACTGCCTCCTCGCAAGGACGAGGGCAGTGCTATGCTATACTCGTGGTACCACCTTGTTTTGATAATTCACCCGCCCAACCAGTAAGGGGTCAATTATCCTCTCACTAGCGATAACGGGCTAGCCCCGAAATGCCTTACTCGATACAGTTGCATCGTTTCAAGCATTCGACTTCCGAGTCACGTTCAAGAGGCGTTACCGAAGGAGGCTTGCACCCGGTGACCTCCACTCGCTGGCGGATCGTTTCTCTCTACTCCACTCGTTCCAAGTCTTTATTTTCTCATGCTAAAACTATACACACTCTTACCCTGAAAAGTCAAGCAACAGCATCACCAGCCAGACGTTTGGAGATAAGGCTACCTGTGAGCGAGCTTGCAAGAGATCCCGCCTGTCATCCTGAGTGAAACGAAGGATCTGGCTCGGCGGGCGGAGAGATCCTTCGTTTCACTCAGGATGACAGGCATTATCTCCAAATATCTGATCACCAGCATCACCTGTGAAGTAGTGTTTCAAGGGTCAGTAGCGAGAGTGAAATTACCCAAATTTTTTCTTTTTCGGCCCTCCTGCGTCAACATAGCAAAGTGTTGAAACTTTTTTGAGCAACTCTGCGTGAAAGCGATGAATACAAGCTTTGAAAGTGAGGGAGATAGAGAGATATGGCAGGCTGGACACAAGCAAATCTACATTCACATATGCATGTTTACTCAGCAGATCAGCAGGACATAGGTCATGTAGCAGAGATCTATGAGGACTCTTTTCTGGTTCATAAAGGCTTCTTTTTCCCCAAAGATCGCTACATTCCCTATAGCGCAATCCAAAACGTCGAAAACGACCGCGTCACCTTGACCATGAATGCCGCAGAAGCAAAGGATATGGAATGGGAGAAACGCCCTGATTACGAAGAGCATCTCGGCGACCCCCTACAACTCTTATATGATCGAGGCCACGGTGTCACCGATCCCTTTGATGAGGATAATCCCAACCGAACATAAACTACCCAGATTGTGCGGGTAGCAGCATCTCATAAAGACGGTACCATTGCTTAAACCATCTTATAACGTAAGAACGTATATATAAGTATGAACACCGCTCGTCTTTCTAATCAGCCTTTGGTTCGCGAATGAACAGTCAAGATACGGTTAGAACCTGACACGATGTAAGGTAAATACCTGATGTAAGGTTCCGCGTCTATTCTTTACAATGTAAGGGATAGAAACTAAAAAGAAATATAACAGCACAGTGTGCTACTCGGCCTGTTAGTGCTGACCACGAGGCCAGGCGGAGTCCGGCAGCTGATTTTGTCGGCAAGTTTCCCGAAGGGAGCGTGGAATGATGGCAATTGTACATCCTGCCAGCGAGGTGCATAGGACAATGATGTCCGCACGCGCAATGGCAACAACAATGTTTCCTCCAACCACATCTCGTGAGTATGAATTGGATCTGGGTGCGCCATTAGTAAAAACTGTGCCAGAACGCATTACAGAACCACTAAGAGAGCTCGATGCACCGTTAGACGAGGTAAGCGAGCTACTACTCTCTGATGATGAAGGTATTCCCGACCTTGATGCGTTAGAGGATATACCAGGACGTGTACAGCGTTCTCATGTAACGACCACGCGTCAGTCAACAGGTGCTGAAGATGCTTTTCAGAGCTACTTGCGTGACATCCGTGGTTTAGGTCTGCTCACCCATGCGGAAGAAATTGACTTAGCACAACGAGCCGCAGCCGGTGAAGAGCGTGCCCGTCGCAAACTCATCGAATCAAATCTGCGCCTCGTTATCGCCATTGCGCGTCGCTATACCAGTACAGGCGTTCCCCTCATTGATCTTATTCAAGAGGGAAACCTCGGCCTGATGCGTGCCGCTGAAAAATTTGATTATCGCCGCGGTTGCCACTTTGGCACCTATGCCACCTGGTGGATTCGCCAGGCTGTCAGCCGGGCTGCGGGCGAACAATCGCGCCTGATCCATCTACCTGAACATGTCGCGACACGGTTGCGCAAAGTACGCAGAGTTGCCGCCCAGCTCTCGCAAGAAAATGGGCTTGATCCACTGCCAGAGCAAATTGCCGCCGCGTGCAACATAGATGTCAACGAGGTGATCGATCTTCTCGGCGTGATAGAACAACCAGTCTCACTCGATGCGCCAGTTGACGATGAAGCACGCTATTCACTAGCCGATACCCTTGAGGATAGCACAACTCCTGCACCAGCCGAAACGGCTTCGCAGCACCTCTTAGGTGAAGAACTTCATCGCGCCCTCGCATTACTGACCCCGCGTGAGCGTTCCGTAATCACCCTGCGTTATGGTATAGGGGATGGTCGTAGCCGCACTCTGCTCGAAGTTGGCAAAGAGCTAGGCATCTCTCGTGAGCGTGTACGCCAACTCGAAGTTGTTGCCTTGATGAAACTACGCACTATCAGCGGGAACGTGGCCCTCCGCGAATGCGTCTAGCCAGGTTCATTTTGGTAGGGATTAGTATGTGAGTAGTGCTTGTGAATGATTGCCAGGGCGACCGCAAGGGATCGCCCCTACTATACGACGATACCTGTCACGCACGATATGCGTGTATAGTAGGGGCGATCCCTTGCGG
>JBPCJY010000071.1:0-21820 GCA_051004815.1 Ktedonobacteraceae bacterium | reverse complement strand
GGATCGCCCCTACTATACACGCATATCATGCGTAACAGGTATTATATATGATAGGGGCGATCCCTTGCGGTCGCCCTGGTAGCCAACATCATATCATTAGCAATCATTCACAGACCCTGCATGAAACATTGCGTGTACTGGCAAATCCTTTGGTATCGTAGCAGAAGCTCTGCTAACAGATTTGATATTAGAAGGTGGGTCGCTTAGACCAGAGAGGTTTCAGCGACCCACCTTCTAACAAGAAGTTCTGAAAAGTTGCTATGATGTTTCACATGAAACATTGTTACTCAAGCACGTCAAATGCGCCTTCCTTGACTGCTTTGCTCATAGTGGCAATGTCGGGTGCTAAGACGCGGTCGTACACAAGCATTGGTACGTAAGAACGGACAATTTCGAAGGCTCTTTGCACGCCATCGCCAGGTTTCGACGGTTTGCGGAACTCCAGCATTTGGGCCGCACAGAGCAATTCAATAGCGACGACCTGTCGCGCCTCCGTGAGAATGCGTAAAACTTTGTTGGCACTGGTCGCACCCATGCTGACAAAATCTTCCATACCAGCAGAGGTGGGGATGGAGTCGATGCTGGCGGGATGAGCCAGAATTTTGATGTCATTGACCAGGGCGGCAGCAACATACTGTGCGATCATAAAGCCGGAGTTCAGCCCAGGATTAGGCGTCAGAAAAAGGGGCGCACCGCCTACGTCCCAATCGTTTGGCCCCATGAGACTGTAAGTACGCCGTTCAGAAAAACTGGCTAACTGTGTAAGCGCAATGGCCAATATATCGAGAGCTAAGGCCAAAGGTTGCCCGTGAAAATTTCCGCCGCTCAACACCTCGTCATCCTCTGGAAAGACGAGCGGATTATCCGTCACGGCATCCAGTTCACGCTCAAAAATGGTTGAGCAATATTCCATCGCGTCGCGTATGGCCCCAAAGACCTGGGGAGCACAGCGTAGTGTATAGGGGTCCTGCACGCGTGGACAATCCTCATGGCTAACGTTGATCTCACTATTACGAACCAGGTTGCGCAGACGCTCGGCACTGATCTGCTGCCCAATCTGTCGCCGTCGCTGGTGAATGCGTGCATCAAGGGGGACGTGGCTACCCATCAGACCTTCGATGCTCATAGCACAGGCGACTTCCGCTGTGCGAAGCAGGGTTTGTGCGTCAGCGATAGTCAAAATGGCGATGGCCTCCATCATATGCGTGCCATTAATGAGAGCCAGTCCCTCTTTCGCATGGAGTTGGATGGGAATCAGGCCCGCCTGCTGTAGCGCATCCTTGCCAGGATAGCGTTGTTCATGGAAGATGGCCTCACCTTCTCCGATCAGTACCAGGCCAAGGTGAGCGAGAGGCGCGAGATCACCGCTTGCACCGACAGAGCCGATAGATGGGATGACGGGATGGACTCTTGCGTTCAGTAGGGCGATCAGTTGCTCCACGACCTCTACACGCACGCCTGAATTGCCGCGCCCAAGACTGGCTGCCAAAAGTAGCATCACAGCACGCGTGACATCTTCTGCCAGTGGCTCACCGACACCCGCCGAGTGACTACGCAGCAGGTTATGCTGTAGTTCCATGAGTTGATCGTGCGGAATACGTACCCGGCTCAAATGTCCAAAGCCAGTAGTGACGCCATAGACTTTGCGTTCTTCCTCCGCAATGGTATCTATTACTGCACGAGCGGCCTGAATACGAGTCACCGACTCCGCGCCTAACGTTACATGTGCAAAATGGCGCGTAACAGCAAGTACCTCTTCACTGGTGAGAGCCTGACCATTAATTATTACCTCAGTCGGAAGTTGGTTTGTGTATATTGTCTTCATTGAAAAAGTTCCCTTTCTGGCTGCGTTGCCGACCAATCCTCTTGCATTGTAGCAGATAGAGCGTACTAACGTAAAATGTGAAGCAGGATAGAAAAGAACCAGAACCCTTCTGCTACAAAAGCTTGCGAAAAAACGTGTAGTTAGTAGATGGCACATAAAAAAAGAGAGATTGTAGCATGAAAGGAGCAAATAATGGCAAAGTTAAGCGAGAAAGATCGTGATAAACTGCCGGAGAGTGCTTTTGCTTTCCCCAAGGAGCGCAAAGAACCTCTTGTAGATGCACGGCATGTGCAAGAGACCCTGGCACGATTTGACCAGGTTGAGAATGTTACCAATAAAGAACGTGACGAAGCCTGGCAACGCATCCAAAAAGCCGCGAAAAAGTTTGACGTGGAACTAGAGGAAAAAGATTGGCGCGATCTCTTTAAACGCAATGGCCGCTCAGTTCCGAAGGAGTAATAGGTGATGGCTGTTCGCGGTTTGCCGTGAGCAGCCATCACCTATTACCAATTATTCCTTTCTTATCGCTCTCACATTCTGTATAATCTGTGCCGTTGGTGCGGCTAGCAACAAAAAGAGTGTGATGATAAGCAAGGGAAAGTTGACGAAGTGTGTGATGAAGGTGAATTGTGGGGGAGCCAACAGGACAAGAAAGTAGAGACACTGCGCTAGTCCCGCGTATTTTCCCCAGCTGGTAGAGCCAAAGCGCACTAGATGCGCGAAAAGAAAGTAGCTAGCTACTGCCGCAAGCAGCGGAATACCAAAGCGCAAAAGCATTACTACTCCTAACCAGAGTGGTAACACTGCGTTTTGTAGCAAGATGAAAGTAATGGCCAGGTACAGGCAGAAATCGGCCTCGCCATCGCCGATCTGCCCCAATTTGCTCTGCGTCCCTGTCCTTCGTGCGATTTGCCCATCGAGAATATCGGTCACAATACCGTAGAGAAAGACAAGTAATGCCAGACTAGAAGGCGTAGCCAGCCCACTAGCCAGCCTACCCAACAAATAGGAAGCTCCTAAACCACGTAACCAGGTACATGTGTTAGCAACCCCGACGGTTGGCAGCAATATCCCTGTTTTTGCATGACGATTTAAGCCCAAATGCCAGAATAGATCACTCTGCTGCCATAGTACACAGCAGAGGAAGCCAGGTAGAAGTTGCCACGTCGGGCCGATTCCCTCAAAAAACACATTACTTACCAGTATCGCGATAGCGAGCATACCAATCCAAATAGTTACCCACATCCATGATCTTTTCAGCGTTGGATTATCATTCGCCGTCTGGCAAGATATCTGCCAGGAACGCCAAAGAAATCGTCCCCAGCCGAGTGGGCTAAATTTCTCATTGCGAAGCGTAGTAAGTAAGTCAAGGACAAACTGGTTTTCGCCCTCGCTGGAATGTTTCATGTGAAACATCATCCTTCAACATGGCGAAAATGTTTCACATGAAACATTGGGGTTGAGAGAACCTCAATGTTTCATGTGAAACATCAAAACATGAAACATACCAATCGTGAGAACCCAATGTTTCATGTGAAACATTCAAATAAGCTTTTATAAAAAATGAACGGCATGAAGGAGAAGTTAGCTTAACTTGCCACGAGAACTGAGCGAACCAGATTAACGCCAAAGTGATAGCCAATCTCATGATAATCATTGATAGCCCAGAGCGCGAGTTCGCACTGCTTGCCAACCTCAATGCTACCGATCGAATTGTGTAATGCCAGGGCACGAGCACCATTAATGGTCGCGGCAGTAAGAGCTTCTTCCAATGACATGCCCATGGAGGACATTGCCAAGCCCAGGATCATTTGCATATTTTCGCAATACGAGGTGCCAGGATTGAAGTCCGAGGCAAGAGCAACTGGTAGACCATGGTCAAGAAAACGCCGCGCCGCAGGGTATGGACTGCGAAAAGTATACGAACAGCCTGGCAGTAGTGTGGCTACTACACCTGCTTCACGCATGGCATCCAGGTCCGCGTCGCTGGCGTAGTCGAGATGATCTGCTGAAACGGCACCCAGTTCGGCGGCCAATCTTGCGCCACCAGATGGGCTGAGCTGATCGGCATGTATCTTGAGTTGGTAGCCCAACTCTTTGGCTTTTGTGAGGATGCGACGGCTCTCCGCAACAGAAAAAGCTTCGCGTTCACAGAACACATCGCAGAAATGGGCCAGCCCAACAAATGAGGGTAACATCTCCTCGACAATCAGGTTGACATATTCATCGCGCCGTCCCTGGTACTCCGGTGGCACAGAATGAGCTCCCAAAAAGGTAGGCACAACGCGCACACGATTATGCTGGTACAGAGAATTCTCCTCAAGCGCGTTGAGGTTGTTGATAATACGCAGGCACGTCTCCTCGGTCACTTTATCCAGACCGTAACCTGTTTTCACTTCAACGGTCGTCGTGCCATAGGTGCGCATAACCTCAAGGCGTGCCTTTGCCAGTTCTAACAGGACATCGGTACTGGCATGACGGGTGGCGTTCATCGTCGTAAGAATGCCACGTCCTTGCGCTAGCAATTCACCATAGCCCATACCGGAGCGGCGTAAGTGAAATTCCTCCGCACGATCTCCGGCGAAGACCAGGTGTGTATGTGAATCGACGAAACCAGGAGTCACTACCGCTCCCTGCGCATCAACATTAACGATACCATCGCCAGGTTTGCTGGTATCATGATGGAACATAGGTTCAGCATCATCATCGGGGCCAATCCACACAATAGTGCCATTATGAACGGCGATAGCCGCGTCTGAAATAACCTGTAAGGGGCCATTTGCCCCAGGAATAGTTTGTTGTGCAACAGTGACCAGTTGGCCGATATTGTGAATAACCATGTTGGCTTGAAGCCGAGGCTGTATTGGATCGGGTATCATGTGTCTTCCTCCTTCACACTCTTTACGCTCTTTCTTGCTACAGTTTATAACATAGACGCTCGTTATTGTCGAATCGCCGCGGAAACTTGCTCAACCGCCCTGAATTTGCTACACTGTGGGAAACCACTTGTCGTAGATACCTGCTTTGAAGAGGCACGTTATGTGGCATAATGTGGTCAAGGAGAATGGTGTATGCGAGCAACGGACGATGGCAGTGCCAAATACGCGGCTGTTTTGCATATCTTACAGGCATGGAAACAGTTGCCCGAAAGCGACCTGTCCCGGATGTTACGACAATACTTTCTCGTTACCGACGATTATCGAGAGATGGAAGACCAGGGCTTGATCACCATGGCCTTTGTCGGTGACGAATATATGATCAGTATGACTTTACTGGGACGACTCTGGTTAGAGCAGAACAGCACCAAGGAGGATCGCCATGCCGTATGAAGCCGAGGAAGAAGCATTTCCCTATACCACGATAGGAACTGATGAAGCGAAACGTATGATTGAAGCCGGTGCGCGTGTGATTGATGTACGCCAGCCGGAAGAGTGGAATCGAGGTCACATCGCGGAAGCTGAGCTAGTACCGCTTAATGGGATCTACTCATTTGGAAAAGCAGTGCAGGATTTGCATCTTCCACAAGATGAAGATGTTATTTTTGTATGTGCGTCAGGACAGCGCAGTGCATCCGCTTCAGAAATTGCCATGGTGGCCGGATTGAAAAAAGTCTATAACCTGGCGAACGGGATGAATGGGTGGGTTGGCCGTCGGTATCCCATCGAACGCTAAGCACTGCTTAGCGTGTCCTTGAACAACAGAATACAACATGATCTGAGAGGAGTTTATCTATGCCTCTATTAGAAGGAAAAAAGGCACTGATTTTTGGCATCGCCAACCATCGCTCAATTGGTTGGGCTATCGCCCAGGCACTAGCGGCGGAAGGTGCGCAATTGGCGTTTTCATACCAGGAGCGTATGGAAAAGTACGTGCGTGACCTGGCAGGAAAAATCCCTGGCACAGCTGTTATGGAATGCGATGTGCAAAATGACGATCAGCTCGATAGTGCCTTTGCCAAAGCCAGCGAAATCTTCAACGGTACACTTGATATTCTAATTCACTCTGTCGCCTTTGCCCCACCGCGTGAGCTGGAGAACCCTTTCGTTGAAACGACGCGTGAAGGCTTCCATACCGCGCTCGATATCAGTGCCTACTCCCTTGTGGCTATGGCCCGGCGAGCCAAACCACTATTGCAAGCCAGTGGTGGAGGCAGCATTCTCACGCTAACCTATATGGCCAGCGAGCGTGTGATGCCAAAGTATAACGTCATGGCTGTGGCGAAGGCCGCTTTGGAGTGCAGCGTGCGTTACCTGGCGTTTGAACTGGGCGAACACAATATTCGTGTCAACGCCATCTCTGCTGGCGCACTCAATACCCTGGCTGCCCGTGGTGTTTCGGGCTTCAGCAGTTTCCGTGAACATACCGAAGCCGCTGCACCTCTGCGCCGCAACATTGAACAGAAGGAAGTTGGGGATGCAGCTCTCTTTCTCTGTAGCCCGCTAGCTCGTGCCATTACAGGTGAAATTCTGTTTGTCGATGCTGGTTACAACATCATGGGCGCGTAATTATTGCGCCGCCATACAAAAAAAGAACCCTCGACAACCCAATGAAGTCGAGGGCTCTTTTTATAGGCTAAGCATTCATGTTTGTGCGTTCAACGCGGAAGGCTGGCATACATAACGACCAATATTCACATGGAACATCTGTACTAGCATTGCTATAGGTAACGCGTGTGCCACGTTCAGCCAGGCATGTTTCTCCTACACCTACCTCAACCTGTACTCCTTCAGATTCAATGGCCAGCGTACCCTTAACGACGATGATAACCTCGTCGAACTCGGCAAGCTGGGCAGGTTCGCGCCATCCGGCGGGAGCAAACATATGCGCCAGGCTAAAGGCGTCCTGTTGAGTATTGAGTACGCCGAAATGCTCATCAATGATTTTGCCATCTTCACGCGGAAAGATGGTTCCCTGGGCTATTTTACGCAACATCTATTACTCTCTTTACTGGTCAACATGACGAGTGATCGGTGGGGGTGCAGGCTCGCCACAGATACTACAAAAGCGTGCGTTAGAACGATTCATATGCCCACACGGCCATGGACGCAATGTCCCGGAGACGATGGTAGAGGGGGGGATAGTCGGTGAGAACGGTCTTGCTTGCCCGGATTGTCCAGGTTGCATGGGCTGCATCGTTTGTTGGCTCGCCCTTGGTGGTGCGCCAAAAGCAGTTAAACCATCGTCCTCGTGTGGGATCGGCACCTGTTGCGCGGAAACACCGGACGGATTCATTTGCTGTTGTGAAATTGCGCCAGGCTGTGCTTGCCGCGCTGCCTGCGTGGCCACAGTTGCTTTCTTCTTTTTGTTGGAACGGAACACAATACGGAAGAGTAAGACAACCAGGAGAAGCAGCACGAGAATGCCACCAATCGTCCAGACATAAGCAAGAATGGAATTTTGCGACGATGAAGGCTGCGGTGTGGGTGTCGTTTGCGCTGTGCGCTCGTTCTTCGCCTGATCCTGGCTATAGGTCAGGTAGGGCGTGATGGCCTTGAACAGTGGATAGCTGGTTGCCAGTTTCGCGAACCCTTGCTCTGCCTTGTGCCAGTGACCAGCCGTTGTTGCCGCATAGTCATTAAAGGCCTGGCTCCAGGCTTTCTGGAATGGCCCAGGCGTTGTATCCAGATTAAGGCTTTGCACCAGGGTTTGTGCGCTATTACTGGCTTGCAAGAAACTGGTGCCACCGGGAGAATTGGCACCGGAGAGACCAAAGCTGACAATACCTACCACTGAGCCAGCACTATCTAATGCGGGGCCACCGCTATCGCCGTGCTCAACATTGCCACCGACCTGAATTACCTGCGCACCAGAATCGCTCGTCTTGATCGAACTTACGTTGATAATGTTGATTGATGGGGTCAGAATGTCGGTCGGCTTTGTACTGACATCGCCATTGCCAGGGAAGCCAATAATCCTGAGTGCGTCCTGCTGTTGCACGTTGCCTGAGTCACCGAGTTGGACGCTGGGCATATCATTCATGTTGACATGCACAATGGCCACATCTGCTTGATTGACGGCACTTTCCTTCTCGATGCGGTCAACCGTCGCATGAATTTGATCAGGTACGTTCTGGAACGTAGTAGCACTTAATGCCCCCGTATAAAAGGTATTCAGGAAAACTTCGCTGGTGGCTGGATCATAACTTGGATCGGAAGCGAGCTGTCCACTCTGCAATTCCTGGCTCACTTGAGCCGAGGTAACTTGAGAACCGGCCCTGGCATTCTGATTGATGTAACCCGCCACATCATTGGACGCGGAGTCGTCAAGAAACTGGCTCAAGGCCTGGTCATGGGGCGGGTTAATCACATGGTCGGCGGTCAAGACGTCGCCGTGCGCCGAAATGAATGTGCCACTGCCCGATAATTGCAAGGGATAACTATTACCAGTACCTTGCGGGAAGGTGACGTTGCTCGTTGCCGAAAAGTGGACGGTCAGATGGCCGCCAAGGCTAGTGAAAATACGCACCACCGCCGGTTCCGCTATATCCACTGCACGCACGACAGGATCAGTGACATTGCCGCCCGGTCTACCACTGGCATAGCCCGTCATCGTCGTGCCGATAGTCGTTGCAAGTATTGAGAGACACACAAAGCCAAGCACTATACACATACGAAGGAAGCAGTGTTGACATTTTGATAGTGTCGTAGTGAGTGATGTTTTATACATATATTATCCTGCCCTAAATGAAAGAAAAAAAGCCATACCGGCAGTTTTACACATCATACCATATACCTTTGAATACGCGCTAAAAGCCCAGAGGTTGTAAACAAGAGCTATTCGCATAAGCCAGTAATACTGTTACATTTATCATGGTATATAACGTAAGATATGTAACAGTGTAACTGTCTGATATAAGCTACAAATATAGTGAAAAAACCTTATTTTTGCCAATCCTGAGCCAGCATTCCATACACGGCCATATCTACAAAGTGATCGTACAGCCATTCGCTCTGCCGCAAAATGCCCTCTTGCGAGAAGCCGAGACGCTGAGGAATAGCGCAACTACGTTTATTAGCCGTGGCACAATGAATTTCGACCTTATTCAACCCATAGACATCAAATGCGTACGTGACCAAGGTGCGACACGCTTTTGTCACCAGACCCTTACCCGCAAAGGCCGCGCCAATCCAGTAGCCAATCTCAACCTTGCGATTGTTCCAATTTATAGGATGGAAGCCGATAGAGCCGACGATCTGCCCTTGATACCAAATACCGCTTTGGAAGCCCAAGTTGTCGGTAAATTGTTGCAACGTGCCACGAATATACAGGGCGGTAGTCTCGCTGGACTGTTCATAGTCCAGCCAGGGCATCCATTCCCGTAGATAGGCACGATTCTGATCGATCAAGGCAAAATACGAGGGCGCATAGCGTTCTTCGTGCAAACGAAGCTCGGTATCGGCATCTATTTTTATGCTAAATGCTGACGGGCCAGGGTTTCCGTGCATACTTTATCCTTTCTTTCAACGATAGTGCCGCTTCAATTCAGAGGCATAGGTTTTGCCTAGATGATCGGCATTCTCCTCCAGCCATTGGCTAAGGTGAGTATGTCCCGTTGGTACTTCCTGGGAAATGAGCAGATTTGCCATCAGCCCTGTCACCTCATCGCGTGTAATCAGCACATCTCCCACCAGTGGCTCGACTACTTTGGCCATATAAAATGCCAGGCGCGGGTCAACATGCACGAAAGCGATCGCACGACGAAGCATCTGCGCTATGAGCCGCACAAGCTCTTCAAAGGTAAAAATGTCAGGTCCAACAGCATCTATGATCCTATTATCCTCTATCTGTCCAGTATTGACTACGAGATCGGCCATATCTTCGACATAAATGGGTTGCAAACGATACCTGCCGGAGCCAAAAATGGGGAAGATAGGAAATCGTCGCAGTAGCCAGGCAATATTGTTGATTAAAATGTCCTCGTCACCAAAGATTACCGTGGGCCGGATAATGCCATAAGACAGTCCAGAGTCGATCAATGCCTGCTCCAATGCGGCCTTGCCCTTGAAATAGGGCAAGCGGGACGTTTGCGCTGGATTGGTAATACTAATATGCACAACGCGTTGCACTCCGGCTTCTTTGGCCGCGTTAAACAGAAGTTTGGTATTGGCTACGGCCTGCTCAAAGGTCATTGAGCCATGGGCGAAACGAATCCAATATGTATTGTAAAGCGTAGTGACGCCTTCGAGGCTCTCTATCAGTGCTTTGGGGTTATCAAAGTGGAACGAAAAGACGCGTACCTGTGCTCCAAACGGATTGGGATTTTCGGGGTGCCCTGTTAGTGTACGAACCTGCTTGCCCATTGCCAGCAGGCGGCGTGTGATGTACTTCCCTGTATAACTGAATGCGCCAGTAATGGCATTGATTTCTGGTGTTGACATAAAAATTTCGCCTCTCTATAATTCTATAATCCTATCATAGCATGAGCAGACTAGAGAGGCGGAACTTCAAGGTACTGCCGACAAAAAAACCTTGACACCCCATCCCTCTTCATGGTACCATTTGCGCATGAGTTACATACAGCCTGGTCAGATCAAACATAGCTTGTTGATTACTGACCACCCCCATAAACACCTATCACATGGTGTGGCCGCATAAGCCTGGCACTTCTGCTTATGCGGCGGAATAGTAGTGTCGAAGCGTAGACATGCCTACTCGTATAGTTATGAGTAAGCGATGTTACTGTATTCTTTGTGCTGCTTTTCCCCTCTCATTGTAAGCTCACTCGTTCCGCGCTCCTTTTCTCTGCATTGGCTTGTTGCTGTCAGGTATCATCCTCTATTCTCGTGCTAACTTTTTCTATTACCCAATTGCTAAGGAGGCAGATACCAATGTTACTTGTGAATTTCTCGAAAATTTGGAAAGATTATGGCGGCAATGCCGTCTTTGACGATGTGAATCTCGAAATTATCGAAGGTGAGCGCATTGGCCTGGTAGGTGAGAACGGCAGTGGCAAATCGACCCTGTTTAAGCTGATCGCGGGGCTGGATATCCCTTCCCGTGGCGTCATCTCGCGACGGCGTAACTTGACTATAGGCTACCTGACGCAGGAGGTTGACCCACGCCTGGATCATAAGACCATTTTTGAGGTCGTTTCTGAGACATCGGCGGAACTGGCCGAGTTACCACATATTCTGGCGGAGCTAGAGGCGCGGATGTCCTATCCGGAGATTGTCGCCGATTCCGACACCATGACGCACGTCCTGGAAGAATATGGCAAGGCTCAGGAGCGTTTTGACGCGCTTGGTGGCTATACCCTGGGCCATCGTGTGGAGACGGTGCTCAACGGCCTGGGGTTTGCCGCCAGCGAACTCACGCAGCAGGTAGGTGTACTCAGCGGGGGCGAGAAGAAGTTGGTCAATCTCGCCCATATTCTCATCGAGATGCCTGATCTGTTGCTGCTGGACGAACCGGATAACCACCTCGATTTGCAAGCAAAAGCGTGGCTAGAACAATACATTCGGAACTATCCCGGCACCGTGCTTATCATCTCCCATGATCGGCATCTATTAGATCGTGCGGTGAAGCAGATTTTTGAGCTTGAGGATGGCTCCATCATTGCGTATGCTGGTAACTACAGCTTCTACTACGAGGAGCGGCTGCGGCGGCTCTTGAAACAGCAGGAACTGTACGCGGTGCAACAGGTCGAGATCAAACGCCTGGAAGCCAGTATGCGGCAACTGAAAAGTTGGGCCAAAATGAATTCTAAATTTGCCACTCGGGCAGAGTATATGGCGAAGCGCGTGGAGAAAGTTAAAGAAGATGCTGTCAATCGGCCTATTCTGGAGCGAGATCGCATCAAAGTCGATTTGGAGGCCGAACGGAGCGGCAAGAAGGTGTTGGAGGTCAAAGGGTTGAGTAAAATCATCGATGGCCGTGTGCTCTTTGCGCCTTTTGACTTGACCATCCTCTATGGCGAGCGCATCGGCATCGTCGGTGCTAATGGCAGCGGTAAAACGACACTGCTCAAGACAATGATGGATGTGATAGCAGCCACGACCGGAAGCGTCAAGATTGGGGCTAGCGTCGTGCCGGGCTATTATGCCCAGGAGCAGGAGACGCTGCCCTTTGATAGCACGGCGATAGATTTTGTGCGTCGTTTGAAAAAGATGACGGAGCCACAAGCTATTAGCTTCTTGCACGGTTTGTTGTTCCGGTATGAAGACCTGCACACGCCCATTCGCAATCTGAGTGGTGGCGAAAAGAGTCGCTTGCAGATGGCTCGTCTGATGCTGACGGAGGCCAATTTCTTATTGTTGGACGAACCAACCAACAACCTGGACATTGCCTCGACCGAGGTGCTGGAGGAGGCTCTGGACGAGTTTGAAGGGACGGTATTGACGGTCTCGCATGATCGCTACTTCCTGGACAAGATTGTCTCAAAAATTGTGGCGATAGGCAATGATGGGCAAGTCTGTGTGTATCCCGGCAATTTCTCGTATTATTATGAGAAAGCTGTTCTCTACGCTTGATATACGTTTCTCTTGTGTGCAGGTACACTGATAATGGCAGAGTTTTTGCAGCTTCGGCTGCAAAAACTCTGCTATCTCCACCCATGAGCCAATTTATCGCTTTCGCCAGTGGTGGCGGAACCATTCAGGTTTGGAGCCTCTGAAAGGGGCATGATCTGTTTGTGCGCTTAAGAGGCTCTATTTGAGGAAACGAAGCTATTGCATAGCACCAACGGGAATGGTATGTGTATTGTCGCTCATTTCTTTCGCAAGGATAACACTCACAACGGCCTCGAGCTTCTCACCGAGTTCTGGAAGGGAGGCAGTGTTGTCAATGACTTCAACTCTTTTATGCATATTATAGTCTGTTTTAAAGTTGGAGGTCATATATGGTTTGTTATCTTTGAAGTAGTAGCTTCTCAAAATACGTTCAGAGATAAAATGTCCATCACTCGTTTGATTAGCCACACGTACGCGAATTCGCTCAATGCATGTATTTATATCCACCTCAAAGAAGAGAAAGTAAGAGTCCTGCAAAAAGCCAGGGCTGAAACAGGTCAGTGCGTGACTATAGTCATCTCTAGCTAGTTCAATAAATATGAAATCCTGACTCGGTTCGGTAGAAATATATTCCTGAATCTGCTGTTCGATACACTTTGCGGATTCAAAAAAAACAGAAAAATCGAGTATATCGAATCCACCATGTTCTGTAGGGCGAACCTTCATGCCAATGTCGTTCTGAAACATGCTGTGTAAGATTGGATATTCTCTGAAACGGATTGCCTTCCACCTTTTGTCACTTACTAACATTTCAATATAGTGGAAAGCAGTAGTTTTGCCGCTTCCAGGACGCCCTAAAAGAAATACCTTTACTGGTTTTGCCATAAAAAATAATACTCCTGGCTCTCAAAAATATTCTCCACCACCACTGCGATTGAAATATAAGGAGAGATTATCTGACCATACCAATTTCGACGACCTTCATTTCTATAAGTAACATTGCATAGACATCATAGGTTATCTTGACTATGTAACTATGAAAAGATAGAGCTATCAAGTTAGTCTGCTGCGTTTGGGGACCAGCGTACAAGCCCGCGCTTCTCAGGGTACCAGGATATAACAGTATCCCCTCCCTCAATTCTTCCTTTATCAAGAGCCTTATCTATATCGTGGTTAATTAAAGACCTGACATTCCCTACAGCTGTTGCAGAAGAATATCGCTGTATCAAGTCTATTAGCTTTTTGTGGGTGTAAAAAGAAACTCCTACCCGTACTGTAATTGACACAACTTGCTTATCATTCCCTCGCGTCTCTTCATCCATAGGTTTGAGTATGCTCACTTCATAGTCGTCTTTTAGCTTTCGTCGAAGACGCTCTGCATTTTTTCGTGCGTCTTCAAGAGAGAGATTCTTCGCATTGAGGTAAAATCTACCGGCACCTATATGATAGAGTTGATATTCTACTGCTTCAGTGAAGATGCGCAGAAGTTCGCTTTGGAGATAAGAGCCAACTACTTTACTGAGATTCCTGGCAAACTGATCGCCATAGCGATTTGCAAGTTGTGCCTGGTTGTCGATATCAAGGGAGATGAGGGTTAAAGCGTTGCCTAATGAGGCATCAACATTTGCGTGTGCTCCAATCTCCTCATCTACCCTTCCGTGTGTTTCTACTACCCTCCTCTGTATATCTTTGAGAAGGGTTTCAATGTCCTTGACAAAATCATTCTCTGACAAAATCTTTCTCTTCTCAAAGAATGTATCAATAACTTCCGGGTTGGTGATCAAACGAGTCAGATTCTCTCCTGCTTGCTGCTGAATACGATATGTAATGAGTAACTCATCTACTATTTTCCCTATTAGACGTAATACGCGCTGATCATCTTCATCAAATGCATGTGGCTCGTTAGACGCAACATACAGAACAGCCGAGGGTATGCTATTCTCACCTCCTGCTGGAATCGCTATCGCGGAGCCTGGATTCTCTAGCTTGCGTAAATCAATGGTGAGGTCTTCATCGCATACAGATGATCTATAGATAATCTGACCACTTTGATATGCGCGAATGCTGATCCCTACAGTAGTTTCATGCGGTGAAGTAGTCGTTTTACCTACCGTATGAGGCGAATCCGTGCTTTGAGCACGCACGATGAGGTTGCGTTGCTGCAATGGAAGCGTAAGATCATTAGGCAAAAGAATGCAGCAGAAATGCCATTTCTTACGTTCTCCAAGCATTCCTAAACGTATTACCATCTCGGCTAAACCATCAAGGATATAATCCGCATAATTCTTGCCGATATCAGTAGCTGGTATAAGCACATCACGCATACCTGGACCAAAGCAATTTTGTGCAAGCTGTACATCTTCGTAAAGTGAAGAGAGAAGGTGCCGAATGGTCTTTACAAGTGTCCTGCTCAGCCCTAAATTAACTTGCCAGTCTACAAGTAGTAGCGTATTGTCTGTAGGTGTATCAGCTTCGTCCGGTATGCCATTCTCCATCACACGCAGTGGGTACAGACGAAACTGAGTGCTGTACTCGAATGAAGGTATGGTTGCGAGTAACGTATGTGATGAACCACTCTTAGCCAGCCACCCAATAAGGGCCTCTCCTATGGTTGGTAGTTCATCTATAATATTCACGGGGATGGAATGCTGATGAAGAGGCAGCACTAGCCCTAGTGCCGTCTGTTCAACGCCTGGTATATGCTCGCGAATGAGTAGTAGTGAGAGCCGTATCACATGAGAAACATAATAACGCCAGAACAGTTCGTTCCGAGTTCTTTCGATATGCTGATTAATAGGCACGTTCTCATCTGGATTGATATCTAATGGCTGCTTTTGTGGCTGAGCCCCATTTTGCTGATCATCTGCTTGCTCGATAGATCGCCAGATACTATCTATATCTGAGGGTATGGCACCGGGCGAATAATTTGCTTCCTTCATGAGTTCGTAGATGACAGCCAGCTTATCTAAGTCTTGTAATGAATAGTGCCTATGTTTTCCTTCCCTTTGTGGGTTTAGCAGTCCTTTTTCTTCCCACTTGCGTAATTGATTTTCAGAGAAGAAGCTACTAAACAAGCTGATAGCTCCCCCAATAGGTGCAGTTATTTGTGAGCGATTACGACGAATGCGCTCTCGAATACGTTCCTGTACCTCCTGGCGTTGAAGGTATTGCTTGAATTGTAGATGTTGTTCGTACATACTGACTCCCTTTAATATTGCTTTTTTATAATGGTTGTTATTCTACGTCTACAATAGTAATCCAGGATGTGCTTCCAATCTTGTCTTGGAAAGTTAGCTTTGTAGAAAAAGGGAATGGACATGGATATTAATGAAGCTCAATTACAAAATAGCGTCAAGAACGATGACTACCTAGCCATTTGGCAGGTCGAACAAGAGCATATACGTACTCGATGGAATGTTACAACCTTTTTTATGAGTGTGAGCTTTGCTATCTTTGGCTATTCTTTCCAAAGTGGATTGGCCCACCCATCTGCTATTGCTGTTCGTTTTACATCTCTTTTCATCTACTGGTTTGCCTATATTCTCTTTCTACGCTACTACAAACATACTAAGTTTCTCCGTTCATACCTCATTCAAATGGAATCATCGCAACGTACTACTCTTGATATTCAATCACAAGAAAATAAAATCCGTCCGTCGGCAATACGCACGCACCATTACTTATTGGGCTTTGGAGTAATCTATACTGTATCAATAGCCTTGTTTTGGATACTAGGAGTATAACACAGTTATAATACCCTCATCTAAAAATCTCATCAAAATCATTGACGACGTTTTAGCTCATCAATAAAATTACTGATTTAAAATAGAAAAATGGATTTGTAACTGCCTCTGTATGTAGGACATAATAGGATGCATTAGCATAGCTATAGTTCCTCGCCACGAATCTAACAGGAGGATTCTTATGAGACAGGATATAGAGACCATTTTCTACACCGTCCTCGTAATTGCTGCTGCCATAGGGTTATGCTTGCTTGTCCCAGTTCTGACACTTCTCGAAATCTTTCTTGTGCTATTGGGAGGGCTAATACTTGGGGTAGCGGCATTAGTAGTGAACAAGGAAATTTGTGAACTGAAGGACCTCAAGCACATGCATGAATTTCGCCGCAAGCTTCGTGAAATCAAACTAGCGCGACGCAAACAGCAACTGTTGCTTGGAGGCCTACAACAAGTGCCAAGGCGAAGAAAACTTTACTACCATTAGTATTGACGTTTAGACTAATTCCACCGCTCGCTTGCCAACTGGAGACGCTCAAATGAGCTTGAAATTGTGTATACAGGGTCCAATAAGGGATTTATTACCATGTTGGTCTCATCATTACCATGGCCCAACATGGTAATAAATCATCAATGCGAATCTTTCTCGCTCGACTTTAGGCTCAGGAAAGCCAACAGAGCTGTCTCGCGAACTTTGTAAAGCCCAGCAAACACCACCAAATTAGTCTAAACGTCAATTAGTAAGGAGGAAGAGAAAGCGGGGGTACACAATGAAATGCTGCTCCTGCTTTCTTGATACCCTCGTCAATAAATCTCACCACTCTTGGCTCTTCCTCAAATTATATATTATTCTCCCTCGCTCCACCACAATCTTTAGCATCAGCACTTCCTCGACGTACTTCATTGGGTAGGTGTAACGGGCCGCTATCTGTTCGGCGTCCAACATCTCGCCGGTGGTAGTAGTATGGTTCTGCAATAGATCGGCGATGACTTCGTCGTCTGTGTAAAGTGGGCGTTGTTGTGGTGTGTTGGAGCGTTGTTCGCGGCGTGCTTGTAGCCAGCAGATCCATTGATCGAACTGAAAAGTGCCATCCGCGTTTACTTTATACTCCACATCCAGACCAAAGCAGCGCAACAGGCCATAAAACAGGTGTAGCCGCGCCACGCGAATCTCGTGTCCAAACTGAAATATCGCATAGGGCAGGCTGTAGTGGGCATGTTCCAGTACAAAGAGCGTTGCCAGGCGGTTCGCCTCCGACATGTAGTAAAAGGGGCGACGCAGATAGCGTGGATCAAACATCCAGGGCGCACGGCGTAGAGCCATGCCTATCAAAAGCCATGGATCGTTCGTCCAAATCGCGTGTATGAAGACTTCGGCCTGAGCAACATCACGCACGTTACCACTACGCAGCCCATGGTGTAGTGGAATAATACGGAATGCCGTGATGTAGGACAGCCGATTGACCATATCCTTATCGCCAGCCGCTCTCTGTTTGAGGACGCTGAGCACAAACGCGGCCCTCTCAGCATCACCAAGGGCATAATAGTGACAGTAACGAGTAAGGCAGTGTCGGGACAGCGTATGCTGTTGCGTCATCAATCTTTGCGCCCAACGTCGATGTGGCAGAAGTTGCCATATTGCACTGAACGTAATCGGAATCCGCTCCGTAATAAGCCGCACAAGCTCGGCCCCAATGGGGAGATAGCAGATAATGGCAAGCGGTTGCAACCGTGGTGGCCCAACGAGAAACAGGACACATACTGTCGTCAGGGCCAAGTTCACAATGTCACCGGCCATATTTATTCCTTCACGAAAATAGGTACTTTGTGCAGATTCATAGCGGATGTTGAGGACAAAGAAAATAAACAGCTTCACCATATAGGGGAAGAGGCCGAGCGGTGCTCTGAGTAAAGAGAGTGTATAAGCAACACTATAGGCTCCTCTACCCACGTATTTTTCCCAGCTATGAAACGGGCGTATAGGCTGTTTCGGTTCAGATAGTAAGAACATGTAAAAGAGCAGTCCAAGCGCGACCATTCCCACGAACAACAACATAGAGTAGAGGAGCATACATCACACCTTTCTTCCCCCGTGTCAGGTGGCACACGTTGCTGACATGTTTCTCACATAGTGTAGGGAAGCCAGGGATGAACGTCTATGCTTTGAAGTGATGTGCTTATGCACCTGAGTGCTACAGTTTGTGGTTGCAACATCGATCAATAGATATTTGCTACATTGTTGTTGCACGGAAGTGGAGGAACGTACAAATGTTTACGCGTTGTTTATGGCGGGGTGGGTCACGTTTATGCGCCGTTTACGCCCTATTGGCTACACTATCAACACAGGCTCATGAGATGTCACGGTATGGTTTATCTGGCCTGTGACGATAGTGCATTTGTATTTTGTAAACACTCTTCTTGCGAATAAATATTCAAACGAGCGGTGGCAGAAGACCATCCTGGAAAGGAGTTCTGTGAACAACGGACTACCTATATCAGAAGTAGCAAGTACTCCATACATTGGCTCGAACGAGGGTTCGTCCGCCATTGAATTACGGAACGTTACCAAACGGTTCCTGACGCCGACCGGTTCGGCTTACACGGCAATCCGCGACATCAATATGACGATTGCCCCTGGTGAATTTGTTGCCGTGGTCGGTCCCACCGGTTGCGGTAAATCTACCACGCTGGGTCTTATCTCCGGCTTGGAGCGGCCAAGTGCGGGGGAAGCTTATGTGATGGGCAAACCTGTGCAGGGTATTGATCCGCGAATTGGCTATGTTTTCCAGACAGATGCAGTATTTCCCTGGAAGAATGTGCTGAACAACGTTGCTATTGGCCCACTGTTCCGCGGTCGGCCCAAAGCCGAGTCATTCGAGCGTGCTCACGATTGGATTGCACGCGTGGGACTGTCCGGTTTCGAGGATCGCTACCCGCACCAACTCTCTGGTGGCATGCGTAAGCGCGTGGCGTTGGCCCAGACCTTTATCAACGAGCCACAAATTCTTTTAATGGACGAGCCGTTTAGTGCGCTTGACGTGCAGACGCGCACCTTGATGGAAGACGAACTGCTGAATCTCTGGTCCTCGCACAAAGCCTCAGTCGTCTTCGTCACGCACGATCTTGAGGAAGCTATTTCTCTGGCAGACCGGGTATGCGTTCTGACTGCTGGGCCAGCCACCGTCAAGGGCATCTATACAATTGATCTGCCGCGACCGCGCAAAGTGGCGGAAGTTCGCTTCGAGCCGCGTTTCGTCGAACTCTATCAACAAATCTGGGAAGACTTGCGCGACGAGGTGATTATTGGTTATGAACGTGCGAAACAAAGAGGTGGTCAATAATTATGAACGTAATAAGCAACGAGCCTCAAGAGACTGTCACCACTCCTGAGAACCAGGCTGTGCCATCGTTTGCCGCTGCCCGTCGCCGTCGCAGTATTGTGGTCAATATGCTGCGCGTCCTGCTACTGGTCGTAATCCTTGGTGGCTGGGAACTCTGCGCGCGTGTCGGCATCATCGACCCCTTCTTTTGGGGACAACCCTCTGGTATCTGGCAGCAGATCGTCACATGGGTGACGCAGGGGACGGCACAAGGTCCCTTGTGGCAGCAAGTCGTCGTCACCTTAGAGGAGGCCATCATTGGCTTCTTGATCGGCTCAGTACTCGGGATCATCTTCGGTGTGGTGCTTGGGCGCAATCGCTTCCTGGCCGATGTCCTGGGTCCCTACGTCAAGGTGGGCAATTCGATCCCACGCGTCACGCTTGCCCCTCTTTTCGCCATCGGGCTGGGCCTGGGGATGCAATCCAAGGTGGCATTGGCGGTCGTGCTGGTTTTCTTCATCGTCTTTTTCAACGCCTTTCAAGGAGTGCGTGAGGTTGATCGCAATCTGCTTGCCAATGCACGCATTCTGGGGGCAAGCCCGCAGCGCATCACCACAGCGGTGATCATTCCTTCGGCTCTGACGTGGATCTTCGCCAGCTTGCATACCAGCTTCAGCTTTGCGCTGGTCGGCGCGGTGGTCGGCGAGTATGTAGGTTCACTCCAGGGCATTGGTCTACTGATCCAGAACGCGGGAAATAACTTCAATGCTAATGGCGTCTTCGCGGCGATGGTGATTCTGGCGGTGGTAGCATTGCTGTCGGAGTTCCTGATCACCGTGCTGGAACGTCGGCTGCTCAAGTGGCGACCCAATACCGTCAGCGATGTCACTATCTAGCGACCATGTATACAAGTGTATCGTAGGGCGTCCGTCATATAACGGTAACATTTGGTCACGTTTGTGACCATCGAAGACAACAAAGGAGAGGCATATGAACTCGTGGAATCGACAGAGTCGACAGTTTAGTCTGATAATCGGCATTATCCTCGTTCTTCTGCTGAGCGCGTGCGGCGGTAGCGGTAGCACAACGACAACGACAACCGCCAATGGTACCACTACCACCGTAACGCATCTCAAGATCATGGTAGGTGGGCTAAGCAAGCAGATCTATCTGCCGAACGAGCTTACACAGCAGCTTGGCTATTTTCAGCAGCAGGGACTCGATGTAACGCTGATTGACGAGGCTTCCGGCCAGTCGTCCGAGAATGAAGTATTAGCGGGCCAGGTGGACGCAGGATCAGGATCATACAACCACACCATCGAGCTGCAAGCTGCTGGCAAGCAAATGGAGGCCGTGGTGCTGTTGAACGTTGCGCCCGGTGAAGCCGAAATTGTTTCCGCCAAAGAGGCTGGCCAGATTCATTCGGTCAAAGACCTCAAAGGTAAGAATTTGGGCGTGACCGAACTTGGTTCAGGCACACAAACCTTGACCACTGCTCTGCTACACAACGCGGGGATTTCGGCGGATCAAGTACATTTTGTTCCGGTAGGTGCGGGTGACACGTTTATCGCGGCACTGCAACAGGGCAAAATCGATGCTGGTATGACGACCGAGCCAACGATCTCACGTCTCATATCGACAGGTGTTGGCAAAGTTCTGGTCGATTTGCGCACACCGCAATCAACCCAGGCGGCTCTCGGCGGACCGTACCCGTTCATCAGCCTGTTTATGAACAACAGTTACGTCAGTAGTCACAAAGACGTTGTCCAGAAGATAGTGAACGCATATGTGAAGACGCTGAAATGGATGCACACGCATACGGCTGCGGAGATCGCGGACAAAATGCCCGCCGACTTCTACGCTGGCAATAAAGCCCTTTACGTGACGGCGTTGCAAAACCAGATGGCCATCTTCAGTCCAGACGGGTTAATGCCTGATGGTGCGCCTCAATCGGTACTCAATACCGAGTATCAGAGCAAGCTGATCCCGCAAGGCAAAACGATTGATCTCAGTACGACGTACACTAACGAGTTTGCGAGCAAGGCTAGTTAGTTACTATCCTATCAACAACGTTCGGGTGCTGGCTGCAAAGCTGGTACCCGAACGTTGTTGATAGGGAGGTTTTTGAGAAAGAGGCGATGGTATGCGTAGGGACAAAGGGAGGTGCGGAGGTGAGTGGGGGCCTTGTGCTTGTCCTCGTCCTGTGGGGAGTATCGAGACCCCCACCAGGACAGGCACAAGGCCCAATACAATTCACTTAAGGGCCTCCACCCCACCCCAGGGTACCCGTAAAGGGTCCCCCTACTATGGACGAATGCGCCGACGAAGCGGTCTCAGCGTCCATAGTGGGGGTACCCCTCGCCTTTCACTGGGAGGTTTTTTGGGGAAAGGCATCGGCGAGGGGGAATGTCATGCTGAGCGAAGAGCAAAAACTCCCCCCCGGCCGAACAAAAACTCCCCCCGACGCAAAAACCCCAAAGCAAAAACAGC
>JBPCJY010000070.1:0-14041 GCA_051004815.1 Ktedonobacteraceae bacterium | reverse complement strand
ACTTGCGCGAGGGCATTGTGGCATTCATTGCCTACTACAACCGCACGTCCAACGGAGCTTTTCACTGGACCTACAAAGGACCTTCTCGCTCCTAGACTCCTACGCTATTTCCGCCAAGCTGTACTAGTACGATCATGATGGTACTGATAAGACCTAATGCCAACAGTAAGCCAATGATGATCTTTGGCAGCGATAGCCCACTAGAAGATGGTGCAGTCGGTGGCGGAGTAGTAGGAGTATTGGGACCTCCGCCGCTGTTTGTCGTTGTGGTGGGGATACCAGTAACGGCTGTTGCCGTGGGCGTCTGGCCGGGAACAACCGCTGGCGTTGTTCCCGCAGTTGGTGTTACGCCAGGGCCGGGCGTTGCTGTTGCGACTGAGCTGCTGGGAGTCAATCCCGTCTTTGGGGTAGGCGTTGGCTTGCTGGTAGCAGCTGTTGGGGTAGGTGACGGTTGTAGAGTAGCCGTGGGAGTAGGAATAGGGGTATCGGTGGCCGTGGGAGTAGGAATAGGGGTAGCAGTGGGAGCGGCTGTGGGAATAGAGGTAGCTGTAGGAGGAATAGGAGTATTGGTAGCGGTAACTGTATCAAGGATGGTGGTGGTGTTTGCTTGTGTCACTGCTACAGAAGAATTTTTGGTCATGAGAGCATTACGTGTGGCCGCGTGGGTATTAGCACTGACCAGCATCAGCGAAATGAGTAATAGTAATAAGCTACAGAAAGCTGCTATCACGCGGACATAGCGTCGCCCACGGTAGTTGCCGCTATGCTGTGCATGGCTATCTACATTATCCATAGTAATATGAAACTCATCTTTATCGATGCAGTAGTCTTGTGGATGTAAAACTACTCATGTTTCTGATCGGATCTTGTGGATGTAAAACTACTCATGTTTCTGATCGGAAAATGAAAGAGTTTTCATGTCCTCCTGTCATAAGTGTAAGGATGTGTTATGGAAGAGTCAAGGAAAGGGGTAAATGGTACTGTATCCTCACTTTTCATCAATGTATCAACGTATTTCACGAACAGAAGCTCCACCAGCACCGGTAAGTTACTTCACGTCTTCCACGAAAATGTAACCGTTTCTCAACTTGATTCACTGAACTGAATGCTATTCTTCATTCATAAGAGCGGAGAGATGTATTGATGGCTCTCGATTGAGACGGGTAAGTGAACATTTCTATACACGACCTGTTCCGTACCATGAAAAAGCTCAATTGCACCTCTTTCCTATGAATTATTTTGTTTTAAGAAAGGACGGATTCATCTCATGAAAATGCATGATGAAAAAGATCTGGACACCGCAACGGCAAATGTAGTGGACTTGTTATCTGTACGCCGGTCGCGCCGCAATCTCCTCAAAGGGGCTGCCTTGGCGGGCGGTGGCGTCGTCGCATTGAGCACTGCTGCTCTCTTACTACCCAAAGGGGTCATCCATGCGGCGGGTGCAGCCGACACAGAAGGTTCCGAAACTTCGGCCAAGGGCATCTTCAGCATCGCGGCAACGGCGGAGCGACTGGCTGTCACGTTTTATAGTCATGGCGTCGCCAACGCGAGCAAACTGGGCCTCAGCGGAGCGAGTTTGGCAGCCATCCAGGCAGCACTGGTGGAAGAGCAGATTCACGAGCTCTTCTTTGTGGCGAATGGTGGAGTCCCCATCACCAGCACCTTTAGCTTCCCCCACGCTGACGATACCTTCGAGAGCCTTGCATTGTTCATCGCGACGCAGCAGCAGCTTGAAGGTGTCTTTGACTCGGCGTTCATCGCCGCCGTCAAGGAGTTTTGCTACCTGGGCCTGCCACGCGTGGCACAGATTGCCTGCCAGATTGCCATGATCGAGTCTGAGCATCGCGCACTTGGCCGCTATATTGCCGAACAAGCCGGTCTCTCAGGCTTTGGACCACCTGCCGATAATTGGGCATTCGCGCCCGCACTGCTGGAATCAGTGAGCGATGCACCTGCTGTGGTCGCGGCAGCCGGTTATCTCAGCCCGAAGGCGGGCAATACCTTCACCTACCAACAAGTGAGTACTGCTGATGCAGGAGTGATCTACCGTACTCCCTTCACGGTTGGGGAAGATAACGACTAGCTAGCGCATCTCTGACTTTGCCTCATGTGGGTAAAGTTTGCTGTTCATGCTATGCCTAAAACGGGCAGCGTTTAGCCTGACATGTTGATAATGCTGCTTCCACGAAACAACGGGAGCAGCATTATCATTGGAAGTCGCTATACCGCTCCAGCGACATCCATGGCAATGAGTCAAGCCTCGACGAGTTCAAGCGCAACTTCGTAGGAGAGGGCAGGTGTCCCGCCGGTGGCTAGCGGTACCTGTTGGACGTGAAGATCATAGATTACTTCCGTATAGTTGTCGAAATGTACAGCAACCGCTGCGCCATTGAGCGGGTCGGTAAATTGCATGGTCGTGCCGACTGACGCGGTATAGCTGGTGCGCAGTGCATCGCGGTATTGCTGGCCCGTTAGCCCTGTCAGCGTGCCGTCATATTTCAACAGATCGTTCAGACAGAGCACGACCAGCGACCAGGCGCGTTTGCCTGGCCCCAGGTCTACATATGATTCGCCGCCGTCGGCCCGCACGGTAGCTTTGCGTACTCTTGGTTGCTTCATCTTGTAGGTGCCGGGCTTAATGAAATAGCCTGTACCATCCAGGATGAGTTCGCAATCCACCCCTACTGTTGCCATACCTACTTCCCTTCCGCGTTGGTTGCGACCACTGGATTGATCCCCTGAATGCGTGAGGCATGGGTTGAATTGCCCTGCGCGTCCGAAATGCTGATCAAATCGCCGTCAATCGTAACCGACATGCCGCGTTGCTTGAGGGCGGTGCGAATGATGGCGATAGTTTGTGAGAGGCGGGTATTATCCTTTTCCAGGGCCACGATGCGATCCTGGAGGGTCTGGATCTCGCTCTGTAGCGCGTGGATGACCCGCTCCTGGATTTCATTGGCTGTTCGATTGAGGCTATAGCGAAAGGCCACTGCTCCGCCCAGGACAATGGCCACCGCGATGACCAGGTTCAGGTAGATGGTGATGTTCTCCATCGTCGTTTCCTTTGTTATAAACGGGGCCAACGGGCGGGTATATCGCCCCAATGTACGCGTGACGAGGTTGCGAAATCGCGTTGGTGTTTAATCTCAGTCAAACGTGCTTCAAATTGCGTCATTTTATTTTGCGCGGCTGCCAACCACGCTGCTGGTATCTTGGTATCATCAATGCGATCCCTCAAGGCACCGTCCTGGAAATCGAAGTTATCGTTGGTCGGGAGTTGGTATGCTTCGAGACAATACGCCGTGGCTCCTAGCACAATGATGTCACGATGGATTTCAGGAATGGTGGAACCGTTCGCATCAAGCGGGTGTTTGGTGGCGTAGAAGATGCGGATGACCTGGGTACTGTCCTGTGGCAATTCAGCACTGCTCAACTTGAGCGTAAAGGTGGGCGATTGTGTCCCTGTTGGCCCTGCACCATCTCCCACTGCTCCCATGCTGCCCAGGTTGCCACCAGAGGCCAACGCATAGCTACTATCGTAGAGGTTGCTATACTCCGCGAAATCGCGCTCAAATGTTGGCCACAACATCACGCCACTGGTATTGACGGTTGGTGCTACTGGCATACTTACGATGCTGGCATCGCTGGCCGTGTCGCTATATGTCGTGCTTACATTGTCCATTATGGTTGTGAGCAACGTGAGTACACTGCCGCCAACTTGTGAGCGGTAGATGTTTCTGCCAATCACCGTGTTCGTAGCAGCTCCTGGTGTTGCTGGCAGTGCTGGCCCAATGGGTATCGCGCTCAAGTTCACCTGCTGGCTGCCACTGCTCGTCGTCACGCTCACCAGTGGTGAGATGGGCGTCTCTCCTCCCTGGCTCAAGAATGTGACGCCATATTTGTACGCCCCTATGCCCAGCCCTGCTCCGGTTGCCTTTACTGCCGAAGGTGCTGCGCCCGGTAGACTGAACTGGCTGCCATAGCTCTGTAACGGATAGAGTATGCGCTCGATCCATAGCACTGGATAGCCACTATTCCACGCTGTTGGGTATGGATAGGTGCGTTGATATGGCTGTGTTTGCATATCAGCAAACACGACGTTGGGATAATACTCGGTGTACCTGTCCACGGCCTTATCAATGCCGCGATCAATGTCAGTGGTGGCCCAACGCTGGCTACCTCCCGCGGGATCGAATAAATCCTGGCGCACCGCCGTCTCTATATCTGAAAGCAGCACTATTACACCTCCATTGCTCGCTACTACTATTCATTGCATACATTCTTCTTGCTCATACCACATACCCCAACACATACAGAGTGACTGTACAATTGCCGCCGTGCGCCGCCACGTCGATTTGCCCTCCACTGTCTACCGCCAACGTGCCGGAGCCGTTGATCGTTGCACTCGCTACCTCGATAGCTCCAATGGCATGATACAGGGCCAAAGTGCCACTATGGGGAGCCAGTTGCACCAAAGCTCCAACCGTCGCACTGGTGAAGTAGGCTTTATAGAGAATGCTCGTGATGCCCGAAGGGACGGGACTGCTCCCGCCCCACACGGTGTAGGTGTTGGTGACACCGCTGGAGATTGCGACTGCATTCACGAGCAGATAGGGCGTCGCGACGAAGGTGACACGCCCAGGCGGCGGTGTTGGTACTCCTTGCGAACCGTTGGGGTAGATTGCCAGGATCACTGCGTCCTCAAGGTTGTGCTCGTCAAAGAAGAGCACTGCACATAAGGCACCCACTTGCGCGGAGGTTCCGTCCATATTCGTGTTCATTGGCACACTCGATAGCACCGTCGAGGTTGCTTCCAAAAGCAGGACGGTTGCCGTGTAGGTCGTGTTGTCAAACGATTGCAGGATGCCGCGCTTGATGATTTGTGCCATGCTCGTTTATTGCCCTTTCTTTGTCATTCTGAGCGATAGCGAAGAATCTCCTGTTGGGACGGAGATTCTTCGTTTCACTCAGAATGACAAAGCAACTTTCACTCAGAATGACAAAGCAGCTTTCACTCAGAATGACAAAGCAGCTTTCACTCAGAATGACAAAGCTCGTTTCACTCAGAATGACAAAGCAGCTTTCACTCAGAATGACAAAGCAGCTTTCACTCAGAATGACAAAGCAGCTTTCACTCAGAATGACAAAGCGCGATCAGGCGTCATCGGCACCCGTACCGGCCTGCTGAGCATTGTCCCCACTGGTACGCACATGGAAGCTACCCGCGACGTAGGCACCACCAGGCACGATCAGGTTGACCGCCGTGGCGATCTGCGTGGTGGTCGAGGTGCCAGAGGTGGTGATCATAATCCACACGTTGCCATCGGCGGGCAACGTGCCATCACTGGCTTGCTGGAAGTAGGCCAGCGTGCGCAGATTGACAAAGGTGCCAATGGGCGCGTTCTGCCCTCCAATGTATTTGCCGAGTCCGAGGAACTCTGCTGCATCCATCATGATGTGAGGTTCTCACTTTCTTTGTTTTCACACCCTGTCATTCTGAGCCGCAGCCTCTTTGTCATTCTGAGGCCGCAGCCGAAGAATCTACTCCTTGGACGGAGATTCTTCGTTTCACTCAGAATGACAAAGCGCGAGCTCAGAACGACAGAGCGAGCAATTCAATCAATTGATAATGAGTTAGACCCAACTGACGGTGAAACCACCATTGTTCGCATTGCCCTGCACAGTGATGCCATTCTGCGCAGGCATACGCAACTCAATCACATCGCCCACCACTGCGCTCGATTTAATGACACCGATGATCGTGCCGGTATGACCGGAGGCATTGTCGAAGATCAGCACGTTGGCGGTTCCTGTTGCTGTGATCAGAATACGCGCCAGGCGACCAGTGGAGGCCTTGATGGTGGTGTCAGCCACTGTGGCGGCGGCGACGGCGGTGGCTGAGGTGCCATCATTGTTGAAGGCACCCACGACGCTCCCGCCAGCGGTGAGGCCCACGTTCCAGGTACCCAGCTGCTCCGCATCCACGGCGATCACCGGCATCGTCAGCGGCGACGTGAACAGTTCCACCACGCCCGTCACTGTACCGGAGACGTAGGTCACAATCTGGATTTGCAGGTAGCGGAAGGGCAGCGGTGCGCCCCACAGTTGCCCACCGCCGCCCGATTGCACGTTGGAGGTGTTGGCATCCATGTTGTCCAGACGGAAGCAGGTGAAGGGTACGAAGTCCACGCCATCATTACTGCCCTGGAACTGGTAGGTTGCGGTGAAGGTGCCGCCGGAGTGGAACGAGAAGAATTTGTAGGCCGAGACATCCGTCTGGGGCAGCAGGAAGGCGTTGAGCGCATTCGCGCTGAGGCCTGCCATTTCCGTCACGTCTCCGCCTGTTTTGAGGCCGCCCAGGCTGTTCGTGCGGAAGGCCGTCACGACACCCGCTGGGTTGAGGCCTCCTACGAGTTCTGAGCCATCATTGCCAATAAAACCTGACATGTTAGGTGTTGTCTCTCCTTTCTAAGAAAGTATCGATGAAAACATAGGGTACAAAGGTACGTGGTGTTGCTTCTGATGCCTGCCGATCTATGGTATACTTGAGGTAATGAATATGGAGTGTCACGATGATGCTACAACACCATCGTGACGGCTATGAAAAACCTGGAGGGTGTTTCATGGATAGTATTATACCTCAAAACGACGTTTCTGACGCTCCTGCTAAGAAGTTTTGCCCCAGGTGCGAGCAGTGGCTTTTGACTTCCTGCTTTGGGAAGCAGAAGAGTTCTAAGGACGGTTTGCAGTTTTACTGCAAGTCTTGCCAGAGCACTATGCGTACTTCTACATATGTTCGTAGAAGAGATCAAGGTCTTTGTCTGAAGTGCCTTGTTCTCACCTCTCATCAAAGTTGCTTTTGTGAGCAGTGTAGTTCTCAACAGAATTTGCTGCGTCGGGAAAACGGCGTTGGTAGAACTGCGACGAAGCGTTATATGGATAAGCTTCGTGATGAAGTGTTTGCCATATATGGCGGTGCTTGTATCGTGTGTGGCGAGTCTCACCCTGCATTTCTTTCTGTAGACCATATGAATAATGATGGCGCGGAGCATCGTCAGAATACTGGCAATGGGCGACGTTTCTATCAGTGGTTGAGAAAGAATAACTTTCCTCAAGAGGGCTTTCAACTGCTTTGTGCGAATTGTAATTGGCGTAAGTATGTAAGCCTCAAGGGTAGTGAGAAAACTTACCATCGACACTGGTATACCAAACTTCGTCAAGAAATCATCGACGCCTATCAGGGCGTGTGCTCTTGCTGCGGTGAGGATAGACCAGAAGTTCTGACCATAGATCATGTGCATAATGATGGGGCAGAGCATCGCCGTGAAATCGGACATGGAGGTGCTAACCTCTACGCCTGGCTGCACAAGCAAGGTTTCCCGCAAGATGGCAGGTTTGCTTTGTTGTGCTTTAACTGCAATATTGCGAAGCAACACTACGGTGTCTGTCCTCATCAGTAATGAATCCCTCTTGTGCTGCCAACCTCTTTCGTAGGAGGTTGGGTACTACTCGTGCTCAGATGCCTCTGTATAACCCCCTATAGTCCACAACCGCTGCCCCATATTCGTGACGCACCTTATAGCTGATGGAATCTTGCGTGAAATTCAGTCCAAACAGTGGCTGGTCCTGAATGAACAAGGCGGGATTGACTTGCCCACCGACAAAGCCCACTTCGATGGTATCCACCACGTTGGGATCGGCGGCGAAGTACCATTGCGTTGCGCTCGATAGCTGGGGCGAGACAATGGGGGTGACATAGCCCAGCATGGGGTTAATGTCGTTATTCGCGCTTCCAGGGATACCCGCCGACTTGGTGACGACCATTGCCGTGAATTCCAACTCTGGTGGGACGATGAGGTACTTGGGGCGCAGCCCGATGCGCTTACCGGCGAAGTTCGTTTGCTCGCGCATGGCCGTGACACCCGTTTGCATGGCTGCACTTGAAAGCGCATTGGATGCCAGGTTACTGTGCGGAGCACCACTGGTGAACAGCGCGGAGCCATCAAAGATGTTGGGGTTGGTACTCAAGAAAGCATACACAAATTCAGCGAGGGTATAGGCAGCCGCGACCGCTAGCTTGGTGGGGATTTGCTTAATGGCGAACAAATCGTCGTTGACAATGGTTTCCCTGGATACCGTGACCAGGTTGCCACGTTTGGTTGGCACATACGTTGCCGCCGTGTCAGAGAGCGAGATCGTCGAGTAGGCGGTGTCCTCAGCCACCGTTGAGAGTGAGCCGAAGGCACCGAGACGGACACGAGTTTGCTGCTTGAAATCTTTTATGGGAACGATTGTGCAAAACCTGACCCATTCAGCTGGCCATGCCTGGTAGTCTTTGAGCAAGCGTTTGTTCATGGATGTACCCAGCAAGTACGAGAATGAAGCTGTGGTGGTGTCAGCTTCAGTGATACGCCCGACGGGCGCATGTTCGCTAACGCGGATTGTGCCGAGGTTCATTGCGCCCGAACCGGAGACTGAGGGATCACCCGTTGCACGAGCATAGGCTTCTCTGATGCTGGTGAAGGCACGCACTCCGGCGAAGCGGGTACGTTCGCTATCGCTGAGCATCTTCATCTTGTCGTCCTCGAACATCAGGTCAAAGGCCGCTTGCACTTTCTCGGCTTCCGTGATTTGGGAGCCAATCTCCGGGCGTTCGTAGCCATTGTCGCGAATAATGCCTTGTGAGGCGAGTGCGGCCATCATCTGCTGAGAAGCCACGAGGTCGCGTTCCAGATCGGCCATCTCGAAGATACGACCGCTATAGCGTTCGCGAATGGGCGTGGTCACCGCTTGCGGTAGCACGCTCTCTAAGAGGCGACGTTCCAGGGCGAGTTGAGCGCGTTCCTGTTGCAGTTGCTGCAACAGTGTTTGAACTTGACTGTCCTGCTGTTCAGCGATGCGTTGCGACGACGAGCCGCCAGGAGGGGTTGGCTCAGGTTCTGGATTGGTTGCGGGGGACAGAGTCAGGGGTGTGCCAGACGGCATCGTTGGAGGTGTAAGCATGATTGGATCCATTGAGGTAGGGTCTCCTTGTTGTTCTGAATGGGAATGGATGATGCGCTGGAAAGCACCTCCAGCACTGGGGCGCGTGACAATGTCACAGGAATTGATCTGGCGAACACCGGTGACGTGCTTAGCTGAACTACCAACATCCTGCGACCAGGTACCAAAGATGTCCACCGACAGGCCCACCAGGTCAGGCTTGCCGATGCTCACGGATTCGTAGATGATCGACCACAGCCAGGAGGCCGCTTCCAGGATGTGCAGCGTGGCATCGACGCGACCAATGGTTGACCCATTGGCAGGGGCAACGTAGGCGGCGTTGGTATAAAAGCCCACCATATCGCGCACACTGCGCACAGGCGCACTCGTGTCATGGTCTGCATAGGCTTGCACACCCTCAAGCATCAGCGCGAGACGTTGTAAAGCAGCTGTGTCATACGAGAAGCCATTCTTGGATTGTCCTCCCTGGATCACCGTGACACGCACATCATGGCCTTGCTTGTCGAGTGTCTGCCCCTCTAAGATGTGACCTTCCAGAGCGATCAGTTGCTCTTGCTCTAGTTTCGCTATCTGAAAGGGCTTCATAATTCACCTTTGAGACCACGGTAGAGCATGTCCTGCTTACGCTCTCGATGAGAAAGGCCAGGCGTCTGGTACTCCACATTATAGGGCGGCATGGGCTTATCGTCATCGTCGTTGTCACCATCGGGGCCAAGACCGGGCGCGTCGCCATTGCTATCCATCATCTCGCCAGGACGATCTTGCATATGGATTTCCTGTTCCAGTTGGGGGGACTGGAGATTGGGTAGCGAGGGGTCAACCATCATAGGCGAGGGCATCACCAGGTTATCCGGGCGGTCATACTCCGCGAGATCAGGCGAAATGACCGAGGAAGCCCTCCCTGATGGGTTCTGGGAGGCAGCCGTGATAGACAAGCCCATCGGCTGATCGAATTGTAGCAAGCCGCCGGTGTAGGGATCGGGTTCCATTTCTGGAATGTGGTCGATACCAGGTGCTTGCAGGTCGTAGGGGCGGTTGGTGGGTTGGGTGAGTGAGGGCGCGGTAAAGGTTGGGCCGATCGCTTGCGGGTACTGTTCGTAGGCGAGATCGGGCGTAGAGGCTAGCATGAGATCATAGTACGGGACGTTGCCAACGATGCCCATCTGATTGAGTTCCATGCCGGGATCACTGCATTGCAACACGGGTTGTGCGCGTGGGATATCGGGCAATGGCACGGGCATGTGCGTCAGGGACTCGCCACTCGCCATGTCGGGCAACGAGGGTGTCATCGCCAGCGAGAGATCAGGGTATTGGTCTGCGCTAAAGGGGTTCTGCATAGGTGTGGTTGCTCCTCATGGGGTGTTGTGAGAGGCGGATGTACGGACTACAGGCGAAGAAGGTGGGGTGGAATGAGGTGACGATAGGAGATGGAAGGTTTTGCTGTCATAGCTTGCTCGTTTGCTTGCTTGCTTGTTAGCAAGTATAACAGGTCGCTTGGTAAAAGTCAAGGGTGTGTATTCCGCCATGTTAAAAAAATCCTTGACAAAATACATTCTTACTATCACAATTGGGATTTGCTTTGGCAAAATAAGCAGACCCATGGAATAAGGAGTTACGAGTTATGCACGCGTTAGAAGGTGCGGACAAACGGTATAAGCGCGACCTCGGCAATGGGTTGGTGTTGCGCTGGTCTACCGAGCGGGACGCTGAAGAGATCATCTACCTGACAAGTACCGTTTTTCGTTGGGGAGCCGCTGCTCCGGCGAACGTACACCTGGCAAATATGATGCAAGAGATTATGCATGGGAAGTTCCCGGTAACGGGAGCGGGTGATGTCGCGGTAGTGGAGGATACGCGCCGACGTGAACATCCCCTGGTAGCCTCTACTTGCCTATGGCGACAATCATGGTCATATGCAGGACTTCCCTTTACCATAGGACGACCGGAGATCGTGGCGACCGACATTGAATATCGCAATCGTGGTCTGGTGCGTGCGCTGTTTGCGCTGATTCATGCCCGCAGCGAAGCGGAGGGGCATATGGTGCAGGCCATCACGGGTATTCCGTACTTCTATCGCCAGTTTGGCTATGAATATGCCCTCGACCTGGACGCCAATCGATCAGTACCGCTGGCCCTGGTTCCACCAGCCGTGGAGGGTAAGCCTGAGCCATGGACGTTTCGTGACGCGACGATGGAAGATATGCCTTTGCTGCGGACATGGTACGAGCGTCAACTGGCCATCTATCCGCTTTCGACACCGTTTGATGAACAATGGTGGCAGTACCAGGTGCGAACGATGCCAACGACCCAGGCCGATGGACACTGGCGTATCATCGTTATCGTCGATAGTGCGGGGAAGCCAAGCGGCTATGTGAGCACGAACAATGTTCGTTGGCGTACCACCTTCCCTGTGCTGGACCTTGGGACGGCTCCCGGCGTCAATCTGCAAACATTGCTGCCATCGCTTTTGCGTGAACTCGTGCAGCGCGGCGCAACGATGCCGTCATCGGCCCATGCACAGGCGTTGAAATCCATTACCTTCGCGCTGGGACGTAAACATCCCGTCTATGCCGTGCTGGGCAAGACATTGGCTATCGAGCAAGGGTTGCCATATGCCTGGTATGTGCGTGTCCCCAACTTGCCAGCATTTCTGCGTTATATTGCGCCTGTGCTTGAGCAACGTTTGGCAAGCTCGGCATTGGTCGGCTATAGCGGGGCGTTGAAGCTCAATTTCTACCGTGGCGGCTTGCACCTGGCTATCGAGCAAGGAAAAATCACAATCATAGAGGACTGGCAAAGCCCAAGTTGGGATTCGCCGGAAAACGCGGGTTTCCCGCCGTTGGTCTTTCTACAGTTGCTTTTTGGACATCGCAGCCTGGACGAACTGCGCTTTGCCTTCCCGGATGTCTGGGCGAATGATGAGGTGGTGCCGTTGCTGAATGCGCTTTTTCCCGCTAGCCCTTCGTGGGTGTTGCCTCTGGGGTAACTGCGCGGCTATTTCCCCTACCAGGGCGACCGCCCTGGAAACCGCAGCTTTGTCATTCTGAGCGTAGCGAAGAATCTCCGTGCCACAACAGATTCTTCGCTACGCTCAGAATGACAGGTTCTGAAACTGGGTGGTACAAAAAACCTACCAGGGCGGCCCGTGCGACCGCCCTGGAAAACGCGCAGCACCGTTTAACTTCATGGCTATGAGGCGCGATCAATCGCGCCCTACGGGTACATTAGCGACGGTTGGCAACGTTATGGGAGGGCTTTAATATTCAGGTGGGAGAAGGCGACTTCGGTGCCTTTCTCTTCGACAGAGAAGCCAATGTTGCCAGAGGAGAGGGATGTACCGCTTTGGCTGTCGGTGAGAGTTTTGCTAATGGGTACGTTATTGATCCAGAAATGGAAGGTGTTGCCCCTGACCTCAACTGTAATGGTATTCGTTTTGCTCTGTGTATTCAAGTTTATCGGCGTCCGCCCACTTAATAGAGACTTCCATTTACCATTGCTATCATAGCGCCAGCATTGGTACTGACCGCCATCCCATGACGAAACTTCAAACAGGTAATAATGTGATTGATCAAGGGTGCCGCGGAAGGCTATACCGTAGTAGTCCCCGTCATCTTCTGTGCCATTCAACTCAGCCATAGTCACAGACAAATGGAAGTTGGCAAAGGTTAATTTGGTATTGAGGGCCAGGACGACATTGTTCGCCAACTTGTTTTGGATGTGATACTGGTTGTTCGCGAAGAAAAACGCTCCTCCGGTGGGCCAACCATCACTATTGGAGAGGTCGTCCACCAGGGTATTGGCTGCTACCTTCGGATGTATAGTGGAAGTGTTGCCGGCGAAGCGTGTGGTGAGTATCCCTCCCAGTAAAGCGGCTCCCATCGCGACAATTAGCAACGCTCCGATAGCTATAAAGACACGCGGGAAATTGACACGCCTCCGGGAGGCGGGTTTGACGTATGCTATTGGTTGATTATTCAATAGTGTTCGTTTGGTATTGCTGTTGGCCTCGTGTGGAGCTTTTCCGTTTTGCAGGGCAGGAAACATCTGCTGTTGGCCGTTCACGTGCGCTACGCCATCATCGGCAATGGCTTCGCTAAAGGCGGCACTCAATGCCCCGGCTGTTTGATAGCGTGCTTCGGGCTGCTTGGCAAGGGTTTTTTGAATGACGTGATCAATGGTTGGCGAGATAGCGGGGCGTAGCGAACTGAGTGAAGGTGGCGGTTCGTGGACGTGCAAGAGAGCCATGGCTATTGTTGAATCGGCCCTGAAAGGAGGGCGACCCGCGAGCAGAAAAAAGAGCGTGATCCCCAGCGAATAGATATCCGAGCGGCCATCCAATGGCTTCCCCATGGCCTGTTCGGGCGAGATATAGTCGGGGGTACCCAGGAGTACGCCCGACACTTTGGCGGCCGGTTGTTGTGGGTGAGCGGGATCGGCCTCTGCTGGCATCATATGAACGATGCCAAAGTCCGAGAGTTGCACATTGCCAGCACCATCGAGCAAGATATTGGCGGGTTTTACGTCGCAATGGACGCAGCCATGCTCGTGTGCATAATCGAGTGCGGCAGCCATCTGTTCCAGAAACCATTGTGCCTCCGTGAGGGAGAGACAGCCATGGGACCTGATGTACTCGCGCAGCGTGCCACCTGGCATGTAAGGCATGATGATATAGGGTAAACCGTCCTGCTCACCATAGGAATGGATCGGCAGAATATTGGCATGGTCTAAATTGCTGACGGCCTCCGCCTCGCGCAGGAAACGAGTATAGAAATCTTTCCGCATCTGCAAATTCATTGTAGAGCGTGGCAGAAAGACTTTAATGGCTACTTTTTGCTCGACCCCGCGCTGTTGTGCCAGGAATACGGCACTTGAGCCACCATATCCCAGCATTTTTTCGAGCAAGCACGAGCCTATTTCTTTCCCTATAAGTTGTTGGCCCCTGGTCATTGACATGCAAGATCAGCCTTTCCAACTTCCCCATGGAGGGAGGGATACCCACTGTTATTATATACGTTCGGCGACCCGTTTTGGTTAT
>JBPCJY010000069.1:0-30275 GCA_051004815.1 Ktedonobacteraceae bacterium | reverse complement strand
GCCCCCCCCGACTACACCCCCCCACCTCTCCTCCCCTTCCCGTCTGCCCGGCCGCCCCCCCCCTCCCTCCCGCCCTGGAAGTCTTGACCGTACTGGTAAAGTGCAAACATCAACATAAAGCAGGCATACATCAAACATGCAGCATAACCCTACAGCGCAGCGTCCTACAACTACAATACAAGCTGAAACCTCACAAGAAAAGGCAGAGCCACTGACCCCTTTTCTCAAATGGGCCGGTGGCAAAAAAAAGGAACTGCACAATATTTTACCGCTCATACCCTCTTTTGATACCTATTACGAACCCTTCATTGGCGGTGGCGCAGTCCTTTTTTCTTTGCAAGCCCCAAAAGCTTTCATCAACGACAAATCTACTGAACTCTTTCAGCTTTATAAGATGATCGCACAACAGGATGAGGACTTCTTTCACACTCTGGACAGGTTGCTCAATGGCTGGCAAGACATCAGCAGGATCGTAGACAACGAGGCGGCAGAGCTTATTGCGCTCTATCACAGCTACTCCACGGGTATCTGCTCAACCAAAGAAGCAGAACACAGCTTCCTTGAATTTATTCAACGGCACATCACAGAATTTACCGCCATGTTTGCTGCCTTCCCCAACAAAGCTACTGACAACTTCGTCTGTGAGCTTCAACGGAACTTGCTGGGCAAAACAAAGCGCATGAAAGCATTAGAGCAAAAAAAATGGCGTTTACCCGCGAATGATATCCTGGCAAATCTAGAGTGCGCGTTAAAAAGTGCCTTTTATATGCATCTTCGGCATCTCTATAATCATATTCAGCAGTATGACATACCCCCAGGCCAGGCTACCGCCATATTCTTCTTTGTGCGCGAGAATGCCTACGCGTCCATGTTTCGCTACAACAGTCAGGGGAAATTCAACGTTCCCTACGGAGGCATTTCGTACAACCGCAAGGATTTGGCCCAGAAAATAGCCTACATGCATTCTATGGCATTGCAGCGTTTTCTTGCAGGTACCGTTATTGAAAACATGGACTTCGCGACATTTCTCCGCAAGCATGCTCCCTCGGCAAACGATTTCATTTTCCTTGACCCGCCCTACGACAGTAAGTTTAGCACCTATACCCAAAACATTTTTAGTATGCAGGATCAAGAACGCTTAGCCCATTACCTCAAATCCCAATGCCAGGCCAAATTCATGCTCGTCATCAAAAACACTCCCGCCATCCTCAACTTATACGCTCAGGCCGGTCTCACTCTGCGAACATTCGATAAAAAATACCTGGTGAGCTTTCAAGACCGCAACGATAGAAACGCCGAACACCTGATAATTACAAACTACTAAAACAGATTCTTCGCTGCGCTCAGAATGACAGACCTCCCGGTTGTCATTCTGAGCACAGCGAAGAATCTGTGGCCGACTTATGGGTAATCACCAGAAATCTCAAAACTTGACAGAAGAACCTTGGCTGGTGCTTGATATCACCAGCAAACACGAATGCTTGAGAGAATAAGGATGGATAGAGATAAGCTATGCCGAAAAAACTACAGCCACTAGAGCAATTGCGCGACTTATATCAGTCACGTAGATTTTCTGTTAAAAATATTGTGCTCATGATCGTTGGCTTGACAGTTTCACTGCAAACCATCACCGTTGCCATCCTGCAAATTGTCTCCGTTGTACGGAGAAAGCGGCGGGTAGGAGGCTTTCCCCATCCACACCTGCATGAAGTACGCGTGGGAGACAATCGCTTACAACTGTATAATTATGGCCGCGACCTCTTCGATGCGATGTTGGCCGCCATTGACTCCGCGCAGGAAAGCGTTTACCTGGAAACCTACATCTGGAAAGGCGACGCACTTGGTCAGGAATTCAAAGAGCACCTGGCGCGAAAAGCCCATGAAGGAGTGGATGTCTTCGTCGTTTTCGACAGCTTTGGCAATACAGTGGTGCCGCACGAATTCAAGCAATTTCCGCCCCCTATGCACGTACTATCCTACAAGGGCATCAGCCGCCCCTGGCAACTGTTCGATATACGCCGCTACGCCCTCGATCATCGCAAGCTCCTCATCGTCGATGGCACTATCAGCTTCATCGGTGGCTATAATCTGGGTAGCCTCTACGCCACCTCCTGGCGGGATACCCATATACGCATCCAGGGTCCAGCCGCTGCCGACCTCGCCCAATCCTTCATCGATTTCTGGAATCGCCACTACACAGATAACGTCCGCATCACACGGCATTATCCACGTCGCTTCGACCCTCTCATCACCATCAGTGGCACCAATGCCCTCCAGCTCACCTTTCCCATTCGCGATATGTACATTGAGGCCATCGACCGGGCCGAGCATTCTATCCGTCTCACCAACGCCTACTTTGTACCTGACTCTACTCTGCTCGATGCCCTCAGAGCCGCCGCCCAACGTGGCGTCGATGTGCAAGTGCTGGTACCGTGGATCTCCAATCATATTGTCGTAGACTGGCTCACACGCGGTTACTTTACTGACTGCCTCAAAGCCGGTATTCACGTTTTTGGCTATCGCAACATGCTGCACGCCAAAACCTGCACCATTGACGGGCAGTGGTCCACTATTGGCACCGCCAATCTCGACCGCCTCAGTTCCGTCGGCAACTACGAAATCAATGCGGAAATTTACAGTGAAGCACTGGCCCGGCAAATGGAAGAACTGTTCACCTGTGACATCACCAACGCCTTCGAGCTGAACCTGGATGAATGGCTTCTCCGCCCCTGGTACTCACAGCTAGGCGAACGCATACTCGCCCCGCTCCGTATGTTGTTATAATGCTGTTATTCCGTATGCTGTTATAAGGAGAATGAATACTCATGAACATTGAGGCAAGACTAGCCGCCCTTGGACTTGTGCTACCGGAACCCCTTAAACTTCCGCCCGGTATGCGCCTACCCTTCTCCTGGGTACGTGTTCGCGGCAACAAGGCATATATCTCCGGTCATGGCCCCCAAAACGTCGATGGCTCTATCGCTGACCCGCTGGGCAAAGTGGGAGCCGAGGTCTCGGTAGAGCAAGCCTACCAGGCGGCACGGCTCACCGCACTCGCTATCCTCGGCAGTTTACAGCGCGAGTTAGGAGACCTGGACCGCGTGACGGCATGGTTGAAAGTGCATGGCATGGTAAACTCAGCACCGCACTTTACCCAGCAACCAGCCGTCATCAATGGCTTCTCCGACCTTATCCTCGAACTCTACGGCCAGGAAGCCGGACAGCACGCCCGCTCCGCCGTCGGCATGGCCGCCTTACCACTCGCTATGCCAGTTGAGATTGAGGCGGAAGTCGAGATTTCAGCACAAACCTGAGCAGTTACGCTACGCTGAAATCGCCTTCTCAATCGTCACGGGAATACCGTTCAGGATAGCATTGCCCGACAACGGATCAAATCCGGACTCATCGGTCAGCGTGTTGGTATTGACACCAGCATGCTCCGTTGCGATATGCAGCTTTACGCCGGACAGGTTGTGACCCCAACCATGGGGAAGACTCACCACTCCTGGCATAATCGCCTCGGTTAACTCAATCGGGACATGGACAGTTCCCACACGCGAGGTGATAGACGCGGTCTCTCCGTCAGCTAATGTCAGGCGCGAAGCATCATTGGGATGCATGTGCAACAGACAACGCTCTTTGCCTTTGGTCAGCACGTTGAGATTGTGCATCCATGAGTTATTTGAGCGCAGATCGCGCCGCCCGATTAAGAGCATCTGCCCACTTGCCTGTTCAGTCCGTTCCAACGAAGCTTGTAGCCGCTCGACATCCTGCATAATAAGTGGGGGAGCCAGCTCGATTTTACCGGAAGACGTGCGCAACACCTCTGGAATACGTGGCTGCAATGGGCCAAGGTCAACACCATGCGGAGCGTCTTCCAAAAAGCCAAGGCTCAAACCGATGCGCTGTGCGCCAAAGCCATCGCCGTAGGGACCACTCCTTAAGAGGAAGTCGAGTATGCGCTCCGGTCCGCGTCGCAGTTTGAGTGCGGCAAGGATTTCATCGGCATTGCGCCCCTCTATAGTTGAGCCAGCCGTGGCAACCTCGCGTTGCACCAGTGCCGCCACACTTAGCTCATCCAGCAAAGCAAGGTCGCAATCAGAACCCTGTCCTCCCAGGATACCCACTAAACGCAGAAATATCTCCCACTCATCCAACGTTCCTGGTTCACGTTCAATGACCTGCGGCGAATAATGCGCCACGTTGTGGGCAGCTAACTGATAGAACGCAACGTCATAGTGCGAACGCGCCAATGCAGGCGGCGGCGGTAGGATGACATTCGCATAGCGCGTTGTCTCATTGAGATAGATATCCACGCTGACCATAAATTCAAGCGTTCCCAGTGCCTGCTGTAAACGTTGGCTGTTGGGCGTACTGAGGACGGGATTGCCCGCCACTGAAATCATAGCCCTGACCTGCCCCTTGCCGGGCGTCTCTATCTCCTCAGCCAGACACGACGCCGGGAGTTCTCCGAAGACCTCTGGCAAACCACGCACGCGACTCTTCCAACGTCCGGTGCGCACACCTTTTCCCTTGCCGGGTGTGCCAAGCGCATTGCGTGCTCCCGCCGCAGCCTTGGGAAACATAGCACCACCTGCACGGTCGAGATTGCCTGTCAAGACGTTCAGCACGTCAACCAACCAACTGGCGAGTGTACCAAACTCCTGTGTGCAGGTACCCATGCGCCCATAAACAACCGCTCGTGGCGCAGCTGCCAGATCGCGAGCCAGCGAACGTATCGTCTCCGCGTCAATACCGCACAGTGGGGCAACTTTTTCAGGCGCAAAATGCTCGGCCAGCGTGCGCACCTGCTCAAGACCATTTGTGTGTTCAGCCAGCCTGCCGGGTGCCACTAATCCTTCCGCAAAAAGCGTGTGGACGAGGGCAAACAGGAAGTGCGCATCGTTGCCGGGACGAATAAAATGATGGTCGTCGGCCTCCTGCGCCGTGCGCGTGCGATACGGATCAATCACTACGACTTTGCCGCCACGCTCCCGCAAGCGACGGATACGACCACGCATGTCCGGCGCAGTCATCAAGCTGCCATTGGAAACCAGTGGGTTTGCGCCCAGCAAGAGCAGGTAATCGCTGCGCTCCAGATCAGGTATAGGAACAGAGAGGAATGTACCAAACATCAGGCCAACCGCCAATTGCTTGGGCATCTGATCAACCGTGGAGGCCGTGAAAATATTACGTGTCCCACCAGCATGCAGCAACATCGGCAGGTAGAGCAGATTAGAGAGGTTATGCACGTTGGGATTGCCCACGTAAAAGGCCAACGCATCGCGTCCATGTTCTTGCAAGATAGGAGCAAGGCCGCGTTCAATCTCGGCAAAAGCCTCCTCCCAACTCACCGCTACCCATTGCTCGCCTCTGCGCACCATTGGCTCACTAATGCGGTCGGCATCGGCATCCAGTTCCTTCAAACTATACGCTTTCGGGCAGATATAGCCATGACTAAACACATCGTCGGTATCCCCACGGATAGAGAGCACCTCACGCCCGCGTGTGACAATTTCCAGGCCACAGGTCGCTTCACAGAGCGGACAGGTTGCGTAACTGGTCTTCGTAGCAGTCATTGATCGCTCCTTTAGCCTTCCGGCCCCTTCGGCATAAGCATTTTTGACCGGAGTTTATACCCAATTTCTTAATCAACGAACTTTCTACCGTACCGTCACCTCACACATAAGGTCATGAATTTGATTATAACATATAGAAATTGGCCTATGCCCTTTTGTCTCCCTGGCTCTTACATCCTTCTGCCAAAACAGTTACAATGGTATTGCAGAATACGTCTAGAAGAAGGAAATCGCATGAATACAAGTACTCAGAAAGCAAAAGCCATACAATTTCGCCAGATGCACACAGGCACACAACCGCTCGTCCTGCCCAACGCCTGGGATGCCGCCAGTGCCAGCGTATTTTTCAAGGCTGGATTCCCCGCGATAGCCACCACCAGTTCAGGCGTCGCCGCCGCCTTTGGCTATAGCGACGGCCAACACATTCACCCGGATATGATGATCGAAGCCATCGCGCATATTGCCCGCAGCGTCGCTTGCCCCGTCACTGCCGACATCGAAGCAGGGTTTGGTAGCAGCATTGCAGAGGTGCTACAGACCATCCGGGCGGTCATCACCGCTGGCGCGGTCGGCATCAATATTGAAGATTCGACGAAGCAGCCGGAAAATACCCTGGTAGACATGGCCTACCAGGTCGAACTCCTCAAAGCCATTCAAGCACTGGGCGCATCTATGGATGTTCCCATCGTCATCAATGCTCGCACAGACGTGTTTTTACTGCGCAGCGGTGATGCAGCCCGCCAAATGCAACAGGCGATACAGCGTCTCAATGTCTATCGTGAGGCTGGCGCGGACAGCCTGTTCCCGATTGGGGTGAGCGATGCCGACACGATTGCCCAACTTGTACAGGCGGTGCATGGGCCGATCAATATCCTCGCAAGTTCCTCAACTCCCTCAATCCCTGCTCTGGCTCAACTTGGTGTAGCGCGTGTCAGCTTTGGCTCCGGGCCAATGCGTGCCGCCCTGGGTCGCCTACAACGTATCGCCCAGGAGCTTTTGACTCAGGGAACCTATACCGCCATGTCTGAGGAAGCAATTTCCGGGTCAGCATTCCGCTCGCTTTTCCCTGCATAGCTCCAGTTCTCCTCATGATACAAATTAACGTAAACTGCGATGATGCTGGAAGGGCACAATTAATGGCCTCTCATAATCATGCACGTTGTTGTGCCATGTGCATAGAGCTTGCCAGCAGCATCGGTCAGCCGACCCTCGCTCGTGGCCACACGCCCACCAACGTGGATCACTTTCCCTTCACAATACACAATACCTGTCTCGCGGGTCATAGGCCGCAGGTAATTGACCTTGATCTCCAGCGTAGTGTAGTTGGTTCCCGCTGGCAACATCGTGTGAATAGCACACGCCATTGCCGAATCGAGCAACGTCGCCGCCAGCCCACCATGTACCGTACCAATTGGATTGTAATGATACTCCTCCGGCTCAGCCGAGAAGACGATCCGCCCCTCGTCTACTTCCGCTATACCCATATTCATGAGCAAGGCAATGGGAGATGGCGGTACAGTACCCGCCTGCATCGCCTTCAAATAGTCCAGACCACTCATTGTACGACCCGCCTTTGCGGCAAGCGCAGGGTCCTCCCAGGTAATAGTGCGAGTACGGCTGCTCTCGTCCAGGTTGTGCATTGTGACATTCCTTTCATCTCAACGGCGCACATTCATTGCGCCCTCATCCCATGTTCATACCATAGTTCATACTATCAAAAAAGCTTCTGAGGAACCAGCCCTGGCATGGTACGCTTATTTCAGACCGAGCGGTCTTAAATAAGCGTACCATGCCAGGGCTGAGGTGTCAAGAGAATTTGGCGTGAAATAGTCCTGTGTATCTTGCCCAAGCGTGTTATCATTAAATTGAAAGTGACTACTAACCAGTCAATGGGTTGACTGCATTGGAGTCGGTAGTCAGAATTTTTAGCAAGAGAAAGGATCAGTGTAAGTTGAACGTGTTGAGCGAACGCGCCAAGCTACGCCTCCTCTTGCTGCTGCTGCTCTTGATGCTAGGTTTTCTCGCCTTTACTACTGCAACTACCCTCCAGGCAGCACAAAATTTCCAGAGGCAGTATAGCGCGGTCAAAACAGAGGATGTGAATGCCATTCATCCCTGGATGTCCATTCATGTGATCTCTCATCTATACCATATTCCCGAAGACTATCTGTACAGTTCGCTCAACATCAGCAATACTGCGACGTTCCACCACGCCACGCTCTATGATCTCGCAAATCATTCACGCCAGTCTCCAGATCAGGTTATACATACCCTCCGCTATGCCATCTTGAAGTATCGGAAAGAACATCACCCTATTGTGCCACCGCTACCACTTCGGCATACAAGGAGACAACTTTTACCGACACCAGGGGGGACGCAGTATTGAATGCTTTCTTTATCGACGCACTACAGCACTACGGTTATCCAGCACTCTGGCTCATTGTTTTCTTCGCTGCTGCCGGTGCTCCCATTTCTGGCTCTCTCCTCCTCTTTGCCGCGGGAGCCTTCGCCGCCCTTGGCGATCTCAACATCATTATTTTATTTCCAGTGGCATTGAGTGCAGCTGTGATGGGCGACAATCTTACGTATTTCATCGGTCTGCGCATGGGGAGACCTTTACTGGCATGGATAGAGCGGCAGAAGCGTTTTCGTTGGATATCACCGCAAGCACTGGCACGAGGGCAGATCTACTTCAGGCGTAGGGGCGCGTGGGCAATCTTTATCACACGATTTCTTATCGTTGTTCTCGGTGGCCCGATAAATCTCCTTGCGGGATTGGAAAAATACCCCTTCCGTAAATTTCTGTTGTGGGATGTGTGCGGCCAAATTCTCAGCGTAATCAGTTCGCTTGGCCTGGGTTATGTCTTTGCCGCGAGCTGGGAGGAAGTGGCAAGTTTGTTTGGAGCCTTCTCCAGTTTGCTGCTCATCTTCCTGGTAGCGGTTGTGCTCACCGTTCTGCTTGTGCGCAAAGTACGCCAACGTAAAGATGTCCATACTGCTCAGCCCGCGGCGGAAGAGACACTCCTATCCGAAGCAAACCCTCAATCCCCACTATCAACACTCCACCAAACAGTCCAGCTTGAGGCGGAAGGGACTCTCCCACCAATTAAAAGTCAACCTACGCACACTACCACCCCTCTTCCTCTACCCATGCCTGATTAGGAGACTTGTGTGATTACAGCTTCAAGGCCCACCATTTTGATTCTAACCACCCATACCGGAGGTGGACATCTAAATCTCGCCCAGGCACTCAAGGGTATGCTTGAGGCACGCTATAACGTCACGATTGTAACTCCACAGTCTGCTCTGGCTGACTCTTTTTACTCCTCAGTCAGTCGGCATTGCTTGAAATTTTTAACGTGGCAATTCACCTGGACCGACTCTGAAATCGCCTCGTTGTGGTTACAGCGAGCAATGACGCTCTTTGACAGTAAGCGCATACACTGCATTATAGAGCATGTCCAACCCCAACTCATTATCACAACCCATGCGCTGCTCTCATACGCCACCGCCCGCGTTAATGAACATCGTCGCGAACATGTTCCGCTCGTCTTTCAACTCACCGATCTGGGCCAGGTGCATATGACGTGGTTTGCCGAAAAGCAGGCCGATGCCTACTTTGCCCCGACCTCTGAAATTTTTGCTCAGACTCAAGCGCAAGGCATCGCTGCTAACCGCCTGTATCTCACAGGTAGGCCGGTGCGCCGCCAGTTTTGGGAAGCCTCGCTGGATACGAGAAGTGACACGCTCTCTGCCTTGGGACTTGATCCTGCCACTTTTACTATCTTTCTTCAAGGTGGGGCGAAAGGCTCCGCCGGTGTTGACCAGACTATCACGCGCTTGCTGAGTGCAGACGTACCCGTGCAAATTATGCTGGCAGTTGGCACGAACAAGGAGATGGCATTGCGTTATGTTGGTCACAAGCGCATCCGTACCCTGCCCTTTACTGAGTTGATCGCCCCCTACATGGCAGCGGCAGATATAATAGCCGGTAAAGCGGGAGCGAGCTTTATATCCGAAGCATTCGTACTGGAGAAACCGTTCCTCGTCACGACCTTTATTCCCGGACAAGAAACACCCAACCTTCAGTTCATTGAACGGCACAACCTGGGTTGGGTCTGCATGGAAACAGCAGCGCAGCAAGTCCTGCTTTCCAAGATAGCGAACAACCCAGGGCTACTCGCTGCAAAGGTGGCGCGTATCCGTGCCTATAAAGCCTGGAATATGCGGGCAAATCAACAGCTTTGCCCGCTCATTGACCAATTGCTCCGTTGAATAATTGGTCAATGCTCAGGCATCATGCGAAGCAATCTCGTTCCTGGTTGCACGCCAATTCACAGATGGCAGAATCAGGTTCCTCTCGACGTGCTCACGGTACTTCATAGCAAGTCCAATCAGTGCTGCCAGCACGGACTCATTCAGCAGATGCGGTTCAAGCCCTAATTCGATGAGCCGTGTATGAGTGGCGTTGTAGTAGTGCTGCTCTGCCTCAACACGGGGATTCGGCAGATGCCTGACCTGCGGCTCTAACCCGAAATGCTTACTTTGTTTGACGACCATTTCCGCCAACTCGACGAGCGAGAACTGCTCGGTGAACTGATTAAATACGCGATACTCTCCTTCTTTGGGTGGCACCGTAAGAGCCAGTTCTATGCACCTGATCGTGTCCCGCAAATTGATGTATCCACGCGTTTGTAGACCCTGACCATACACGGTGATAGGATACCCTACCGCAGCTTGAACGCAGAAGCGGTTCAGGGCCGTACCATAAATCTGGTCATAGTCGAAACGGGTAGCCAGACGGCCATCAAGCGCGGTCTCGTCAGTCTCCACTCCGTACACGATACCCTGATTCAAGTCGGTGGCACGAAGCCCCCAGGTTTTGCAGCAGAACATAATATTGTGACTATCATGGGTTTTGCTCAAATGATAGAATGAGCCTGGCTGCTTCGGGAAAGGCAGAATATCCGCACGGCCTTTATGCTGAATCTCGATAAAGCCCTCCTCGATATCAATATTCGGAGTGCCATATTCGCCCATGGTACCTAGCTTTACGAGATGACTGCGCGGCGCAAAATCCTTCATAGCATAGAGGATGTTGAGTGTGCCGACGACATTATTGACTTGCGTAAATACAGCGTGCCGCCGGTCGAGCATGGAGTAGGGGGCTGAACGCTGTTCGGCAAAGTGGATGATCACCTCCGGCTGAGACGCTTGAAAAACCGCCGCGACGGCTTCATAGTCCATCGTATCGCCGATACATAATTGCATCTGCCGACCAGCGATTTCCTTCCACGCAGCGATTCGCTCGTGAAGGGTATAGATAGGGGCCACGCTATTGAGACCACGTTCTAGATCGAAGTGCCTGCGCATCAAGTTATCGAAGATAGTGACTTCATGTCCTTTACTGGAAAGATAGAGCGATTGGGGCCAGCCGAGATAGCCATCACCGCCAAGAATGAGAATACGCATTGTTCCTCCATCATTGGTATTGTTGCTGTTTAGATTATAACCCGTCCGCAGCCTTAGCGTGCCAAAATCTTACACCTAATCCAAGGATACAATACCGTCAGGTAGTTACGCTTGTTTTTTCTTGCCCAATCGGTTATATTTCCTAAAAAGGGCCAGTTGAGGCGTGTAGCGCGGCAACCCGTCCCACGGCACAACTTCACCTCTCGCAACCTTGCCGTTGGCAGAACCAAATTTGTCCTGGATAGCCGCCAGCAGTCGCCAACAGTCCCCCAGGCACTCGAACGTGTTACAGGGACAGTCGTTTGACCGCGTCATCTCGCTCTATGATCGTGTGCGCTACGTCTGAAAGGCAGAAACACATGGCTTCACGACAAACAAAGCCTTATGGTACCTGGAAGTCTCCCATCACCTCAGCTCTCATTACTGGAGTACTGGGCCTGAGCGAAATAATTCTCGATGGCAACAATATCTATTGGAGCGAATCGCGTCCCAACGAGGGTGGGCGCACTGTCATCGTACGGCACAATCCTGATGGCCCTGCTGGACAGCCACAGGATATCACCCCTGCCCCATTCAATGTTCGCTCTCGCGTGCATGAATACGGCGGCGGTTCCTACATCGTCAGCGATGGCACACTCTACTTCTCGAACTTCACCGATCAACGTCTCTATCGCCACAAAGCTGGCGACACACCTGAGCCAATTACACCCGCAGCCCCTCTGCGTTTCGCCGACAGCATCGTTGACCGGGCGCGTGGGCGTCTTATTTGCGTGCGCGAAGACCATAGCAATGAGGGCGAGGCCATCAATACACTGGTCAGTGTTCCACTCGATGGCGACACTACGGGTGGAACCGTGCTGACCTCCGGCAACGATTTCTACTCGTCGCCACGCCTCAGCCCAGATGGCACCTACCTGGCATGGCTCACCTGGAATCATCCCAATATGCCCTGGGACGGCACGGAACTTTGGGTCGCTCATGTCGGCTCGAATGGTACGCTCAGCGATGCTAATCGAGTCGCTGGCAACATAGATGAATCGGTCTGCCAGCCAGAATGGTCGCCCGATGGGCTGCTCTATTTTGTCTCCGACCGCACAGGCTGGTGGAATCTCTATCGTTGGCAAGACGAACGCGTTGAAGCACTCTGCCCGCTGGAGGCCGAATTTAGTGAACCACAATGGCAATTTGGCCTCTCGACCTACAGCATTCCTTCAACCAACGAGATTATCTGCACATACACGCGTGCCGGTAATGACTATCTCGCACGGATTGATACGACCACGGGTACCCTCACCCCCATTGAAATACAATATACAAGTATTAGAACGCTGCGAGCGACGACGAGTCAGGTGTTTCTCATCGCGGCCTCGCCCATAGAGCCATGGTCCGTCGTGCGCTTGCAGCTCTCAACCGCTTCCAGCAGCGTCTTGCGACGTGCCAGCAACCTACAGATTGACCCAGGCTATCTCTCGCAACCAGCATCTATCGAGTTTCCTACGGAGCATGGGCTGACTGCCTATGGCCTCTTCTATCCGCCCCGTAACAACGATTTCGTCGCTCTCGAAAACGAGCGACCGCCGCTGATCGTCAAGAGCCACGGTGGTCCAACTGCAACAGCCAGCAGTGCCTTCAACCTTGCCATTCAGTTCTGGACAAGCCGTGGGTTCGCTGTCCTCGACGTAAACTACGGCGGCAGCACAGGCTATGGGCGCGTCTATCGTCAACGACTCAAGGGTAAGTTTGGCATCGTCGATGTCGATGACTGTGTAAACGGGGCGCGTTACCTTGCCGCACAGGGTCTGGTCGACGGCAACCGCATGGCCATTACCGGTGGCAGCGCGGGCGGCTACACCACGCTCTGCGCCCTTACATTCCACGATACCTTCAAGGTAGGAGCCAGTTACTTCGGCATCAGCGACGTAGAGACACTGATACGCGATACCCATAAGTTCGAATCGCGTTATGGCGATTGGCTCATTGGCCCTTACCCCGAAGAACAAGCCACCTATTACGAGCGTTCACCTATTCACTTCGTGGAGCAAATCTCCTGTCCCATGATCTTCTTCCAGGGATTAGAAGATCATGTGGTGCCGCCCAATCAGGCCGAGGAGATGGTGGCGGCCTTGCAAGCAAAAGGTCTACCCGTGGCCTACATCGCCTATGAAGGCGAAGGACACGGTTTCCGCCGCGCGGAGAATATACAGCGTTCCCTCGAAGCTGAGCTATACTTCTACTCCCAAGTGTTCGGTTTCTCATTAGCCGACCCTGTAGAACCAGTAAAGATCGAGAACATGTAACCAGCATCCAAAGCCAGTGCTTGTGAATGATTGCTAAGGCATGGTTCAAATGGACTTGACAGTTCCTCACCAACAGAAAGACACAGCTCTGTCATGCTGAGCGCAGCGAAGCATCTCTGTGCCGAGCGCGACAGACCCTTCCCCTTCGCTGCGCTCAGGGCTTCGGCTACTGCTCTCAGGGTGACATGGTTTGACTGTTCAAACTGTCAAGCACCATTCGTCACAATTGAACCTTGCCTAAGAAGGCAATCGTGGCTCCTAGGACGACCGCAAGGGATCGCCCTGGCACTATGCACTCATTCGCCAACAAAGTCTGCAAAATTATTGCGCAATGTGACATGATGGTAGTATCTCGATTGAGATACTACTATTTTGAAGGAGACAATACCTATGTGTTATGACGATACTGCACGTCCACCTCATCCCCCTGGCTCAGGTGGCACCGCGCATGGAGAAGACATCGTCCTCACTGCCGCCGATGGCAACCGTTTTGCCGCCTACATCGCGCACCCCAGCAATGCGCAGGGTGCGCAAGTCCTGATCTATCCCGATGTGCGCGGGCTGCACGGCTTCTACAAGGCACTCGCACTACGTTTTGCCGAAGTGGGCATCACCGCCCTGGCTATTGACTACTTCGGTCGCACGGCGGGGCTAACCGCTCGCGATGATTCGTTTGAGTACATGCCCCATGTCCAAAAGATGCAGCTTACTTCATTTTTTAGTGATGTAAACGCTGCCCTGGCTCAGCTTCGTACAGGAGCAGGGGCAAATCAACCTATCTTTACCGTTGGTTTTTGTATGGGCGGGAGCCTTTCCTTCTTCTCAGCCACAGAAGCGGATTTTGGCTTTGCCGGAGTAATTGGCTTCTATGCCGGCCTGAGCCGTAATATGGGCGGCGGCAAAGCCAGTGTCCGCGAGGAGGCAAAGCACGTAAAGTATCCCCTACTCGGCCTCTTTGGCGGAGCCGATAAAGGCATCCCTGTGGAACAGGTTCACACCTTTGATGAAGGTCTGGATGCAGCAGGGGTCGAGCACGAAATCGTCATCTATCCCGATGCACCTCACAGCTTCTTTGACCGCAAAGCCACCGACTATGCCGCCGAATCCTCCGATGCCTGGCAACGCATCCTCGGCTTCATCGCCGGTCATTCCAAACAAGGCTAACACTGCTACCTGGTACTAGCTGGAGGTCATCATGCGCAAGCGTTCAGGGTTTAGCACAATGGCGCGACCCTGACGCATCTCGATAGCACCCGCGACCTCCAGCTCTTTGAGCGCACGCCCAACTACCTCACGGGCCGTGCCGGCCAGAGCCGCCATCTCCTGTTGCGTCAGGTGATAGGGGTGGTGGCCCGCCTGGGCCGACGCCGCTTGATCGAGTAGAATCTTGGCCACACGCGCCGCGACATGGCGTAAGGAGAGGTCTTCAACCAGCACCACAAGATGACGTAAAGCGTTGGCTAGCGTCAACACCACCGCTTCAGCCACCGCCGGTTTCGTCAAGATCAAGGTGCGTAAGTCCGCACGACGTATCATATAGACAACACTCGGTTCCATGGCAGCAGCACTGGCAGGGTTAGGGCCACCATCAAAGGCAGGTACATCATTGAAAGTATGCCCGTTCGCGATGAGACGCAGCACCTGTTCTCTCCCCTCAAGCGAAGTCTTGAAAATTTTAACCAGCCCGACGTGTACATAGCATAATGCTCCGCCCATTTCCCCTTCCAGCAAGATAACATCGCCGCGCTCATAGGGCCGCTCGACCGTCATTGCCGCTATATGGCTACGTTCTTCCGCGCTTAATGAAGCAAACAATGGTATCTGATGCAGTACCTCGGCATCAACTGGCATACTGTCCTCCCTTGCTGAAAATAGACCACGTCAACACACGCAAATCATTGTGTGCCATCCATTAGCTTTTTGAATGCGACTTTTGTCACTGTAGTATACCCCCACCATAGCTTATACTGTGAGCACAGAACGAGTAAACTCGTTCTCTCAAAGGAAGATAAGAAAAAGGAGTCACTATCTTGGCAGAAACAGCTATTGTTACCCTCGATGTCCGTAATCTAGTTCCACGCGAACGTCACCCGGTCATCTTTGACCGTCTCGATGCTTTACAAGTCGGAGAGGCTCTCCGCCTGGTGAACGATCACGATCCCAAACCACTCAAATACCAATTGATGGCTGAATATCCCGGCATGTTCACATGGGAACCTGAACAAGAAGGGCCAGAACAGTGGGTTATCCGCATAGTGAAGGACGCGGAAGATTCCTAATAGACGGTTTCCGCTCCACAATAAAAGAAAGGAGATAAACACATGAGCAGCCCCGCTGAAAACCTGGCATCACTAGTACAACCCGAAAAAACTCAAGTTGAGCCAGGCAGCGCGATCATCTTTGATCTGCGTGTACTCACCCGCTTTCGCGAAAAAGGTCCATTTGTTCAGATATTATCGGATATTGGCACCGCTCGCGTGGTGCTATTCACCTTCAAAACAGGACAACAGTTAAAGGAGCATCGCACCACCAGCCAAATCCTGGTGCAGACACTGCGCGGCCATATCACCTTTACCACACCCGACAATAGTATGAAGATGCAAGCAGGCATGGTGCTTCAGCTAGAGGCGAATGTGCCACACAGCATCGTCGCCCAAACCAACGCTGTCGTCTTAGTAACCATGCTGCCCAGCCCCTCATACCATAGCCTGGAACGCGAACTCTTTCAGGAACTTACCCCCCTGGTGACTCGTTCCAATAGTAAAGAATAGCAAAAAAGCTTAGAGAGCGATGCTGACTACCAGGGCGATCCCTCGCCACCCTCTCTGGGGGAGAGGGAATAAGCCCTGCTCCTCCCTCCTTCCCTTATTGACAACCCCGTCGGTTATGCTCATAATATGAACGTCAGGTAATACTATTGTTTTTCTCCTGGCTAGTCCTGGCTAGCTCTCCATAGAGCTTTTATTTTTAATATGACGCTGAAAATACTAGAGCCTTAACCTCTTAGATTGGGATGTATAATGAGCACTCATCCACAACAACTTGGGAAATATGAAATGCGCGAGCGGTTAGGACGTGGGGGTATGGCTGAGGTATGGAAAGCCTTTGACACGCAACTCCACCGCTACGTCGCCATTAAACTGATGCACGCTGACCTGCAAAATGACCCTGAATTTATGACCCGCTTCGTCCGCGAAGCACGCGCCATCGCCTCCCTACACCATAGCAACATCGTACAAATCTATGACTTCCAGACGACTAACACCACTGACGCCAATAGCCCCCTCGCTTATATGGTCATGGATTATGTCGAGGGGCAAACCCTCGCTGACTACATGCGCGAAACCGTTCGCGTCGGCAAGTTTCTTACAGCAAATGAACTCGTTCAACTCTTCGCCTCCATTAGCCGCGCCATCGACTACGCACACCGACAGGGCATGCTTCATCGCGATATCAAACCAGCCAATATCCTGCTCGACAAACGCAATACCCTGCAAAATTCCATGGGCGAACCTGTGCTCTCCGATTTCGGTATCGCTAAGTTGGTAGGGATAACCAGTGGTACCGTCCAGGGTACATGGCTCGGTACGCCCATGTATGTCTCACCTGAACAAGTTCAAGGTCAACCCGGCAATGAGCGCAGCGACATCTACTCCCTTGGCATCATCCTTTACGAAATATGTACAGGCTCTCCCCCCTTCCACGGGGATACTCTGACCGCTATTATTCTGCAACAGGTCAGCACCATACCAGCCGATCCTTCGCTGGTTAACCCGAACATCTCACCAGCACTATCAGCGGTGATTATGCGCTGCATCGCCAAAGACCCTGCTGACCGCTTTGGCAGCGCATCGGCATTAACTGTCGCGCTAGCCGAAGCACTGCACGTTCCCGTTCCCTCTGATTTGACCGTTCCCTCGCTGCTCTCAGCCGATTCCCTGGAAGCCCCAACCTACCTGATCCCATCAGCATCGCCCCTTGATCCTGCCATGAATGCCCCAACCTACCTGATCCCATCGCGTTCTGAGCCGCCATCTATCAATACGCCTGCCTATGCGCAAAAACACCAGGAAACACCCGGCACGACAACGCCAGCTGATGCCACCGTGTTGCCAGCATCAATCCCTCCCGCTCCTCCTCTTACGCCAGTCCCTGCGCCCCTCTCGCCAGTTCCACCTGCGTCCGCATCAAAAAGAAGCCGGAGAGGGCCACTCATCACCGTAGTTTTGTTAGCCATACTGGTCGTCGCGGCGTCGAGCCTGGGTGCGTTTTACTGGTTCACCCATACCGCTACTCCTACCGCGAGCACTGCAGTCGGCAATGTCAACTTCCTCAGCAGCGAAAAAACTGATGTGAATAGCAACGCAGGGATAAACGACGAGATGCAAATCGATCTGCACAATCTCTCTAATCCCACGTCCGGCAATGCCTTCTACGCCTGGCTGCTCAGCGATAACACAATGACCGAAGCCGCCTCTTTGTTCCTGGGAAAGTTACAAGTCTCCAACGGCACTGTGCATTTTCACTATATAGGCAACGCACAGCATTCAAACTTACTGGCATCCTACAGTCGCTTCCTCATCACTTCAGAGCCTGCCAGCCCGACACCGATAGCCCCTTCCGTTGATCGCCATGCCTGGCAATACTACGCCGAATTACCCCAAACTCCCAGCAAGGTCGATAACTTTAGTTTGCTCGACCACCTGCGACACCTGCTCGCCAAAGACCCGGATCTGGAGCCATTACACTTACCCGGCGGTCTGGACATCTGGCTCCACAGAAATACGCAAGGCGTCATGCAACGAGCAGTAAAAGCGCAAGGATGCTGGCATAGTAAAGATACCGGTTGCATACAACGCGGCGTTATCCGTGTCCTGGACTACCTGGATGGCACCCACTACGTGCAAAACGATGTGCCACAGGGTACGCCCCTTCTTATTGACGCAAGGACTATTTCCGTCGCTCTACTTGAGTTTGATCCACAAAACCAGAACCCGCCCGGCTACTTGTACCACATCAATAAGCACTTGCAAGGCATCGTACAGGCCCCCGGTGCCACCGCTGCACAGCAAAAACTCGCCGGTCAGATTGACGCTGGCTTGAATATTATGTCAAATACGTTGAATCAGATACACAATGATGCCAAGCAGCTTATCAAGCTGCCACAGGATCAACTGCTTTCCAACTCGTCCCTCACCCTCTTGAATGACATGGCTACACAGTCGGACTACGCTTTCAATGGTCAAATCAACGCGGGGACAAACCAGAAACAAGGTGGTGCTGTCGAAATTTATCAAAATAGCCAACGTCTGGCAACGTTTGAAGTTATGACCTATACCCAAAATCAATAGCGGGAGTACAATCTTGCACGAGCTAACACCGTTAGAGCAGCTTTCCGCGCAGGAGGGCGGCAATGAATTGCCGCTCCCTCCCACGCTGGTAGCACTGTATGGTCCTTTCTCATTACCAGTACACACCGGTCGCCCCTATGTCATCAGCAACTTTGTGACGACGTTGGATGGCGTAGTGGCTTTGAACGATCCTGCACACCCCAGCGGCGGCGATATCAGTGGCTCCAATACACACGACCGCGTGGTCATGGGCCTCTTGCGTGCAGTCGCCGACGCGGTCATTGTTGGTGCGGGAACACTCAGAGCCGTTCCCACGCATCGTTGGACAGCCGAGTACATCTATCCATCCCTGAGCAGCGCGTACCAACAACTGCGCACAACCATGGGCAAAGCCGCGTCACCGCTCAACGTCATTGTTACCGCCAGTGGTGCTATTGATCTGAGTCAACCACTGTTCCAGTCCAACGAGGTTCCCGTCCTGCTCGTCACCACTCCACACGGCGCACACCGCATTGCCCTACAAAATCCACCACCTATGACCCGCGTCTCCGTCGTAGAGCATACGGATACCATCACCGCCAGGGAGATATTACAAGCAGTACAGAACGTTCTCCCGGCGCGGATCATCCTCGTCGAGGGCGGGCCACAGCTAATGGGGAACTTCCTCGCGGAACAATGCCTCGATGAACTGTTCTTGACCCTGGCACCTCAAATTGCCGGTCGCACCAGTGCTACTGAACGCCCTGGCTTCGTCTCAGGGACACTGTTTGCCCCCGATCATCCCCTCTGGAGCAGGCTCATCAGCATACGACGCGCCGAGAGCTACCTGTTCTTGCGCTATAGATTCGCTAGCGATGAGTAAAATAATTTGCAGGATTGTAAGGAGAAAATGAATGCCCGACAATGATTGGAACGCATCCCTCTACGATCAAAAATTTGCCTTTGTTTCTGCCTATGGACAAGACCTTGTCACTTTACTGCATCCACAGCCAGGCGAAACAATCCTTGATCTCGGCTGTGGTACGGGACAACTGGCCCAGACGATTGCCACGTCAGGTGCCCATGTCATCGGCATTGACAGTGCCGCCTCTATGATTGAGACAGCACGTCAGACCTACCCTACCATAGAATTCCTTGTTGCCGATGCCACTGACTTCTCTTTCCTGGCGCGTTTCGATGCCATTTTTTCTAATGCCACACTGCATTGGGTAGCCGACGCGGAACGTGCCGCCCACAATATCGCAACTTCCTTGAAGCCAGGTGGACGCTTCGTGGCCGAATTTGGCGGCAAAGGCAACGTGGTACATATCGTCACAGCCATACAACAAGCTATTTGGGAAACACTGCATATACAGGTAGCTTCCGGTTGGTATTACCCTTCTATCGGACAATATGCATCACTGCTAGAAACGCACGGTCTCGCGGTAGACACGGCCCTCTTATTCGATAGGCCCACACCCCTGACGGATGGCGAAAATGGTCTACGAAACTGGATACACATGTTCACCACATCCATGTTTCAGCAAGTTCCTGAAGCGGCAAAACCCCAAATATTGGCCAACGTCGAGCAACAACTGCGTCCCCTGCTCTTCCAAAATGGACAATGGATTGCCGATTATCGTCGCTTACGAATTGTCGCACACAAGGAGTCGGACACGCCACGTCTGTAAGGCTGATTCTTACGTACATCTTATTTGGCCCGCTTGCATAGTTTGCAAAGCCCTGGCGAGGAGTCCTAAACAGTTCAATTTGAAGGCTTGAGCTGTGTATGATGGTTTGCATCAACATAAAACAGTAACACCACTTTGTTAATCGGATTTCCATTCTCATCAAATTTTATCTGTCCGCTTGCACCTTGGACCGCGGGCATGCTCAATAATCTAGTATTGAGTTGTTGGAGCGTAAGCTTCCCATGTTGGCCAAGCCATAGCTGACATCCATGTAGCAAAACGCGCATAGCATCAAAAGAGAGAATAGCATCATTATCGGCACGACCGAAGCTATATGTCCCCAATTTTAAGCCTTGAGGGTCAAAAGTTTTCGTATAATCAGTAAAAAATTGAGGATACATACTTTTGTTATCAGGATACGAGAACGATACAAAATAAAATTGCCGATAGTTCTTAGTAAAATTATGCAGTTCATAAAGAGTATCTCCTCCCATTATTGGTGTATTAATGTTTTGCAGAAACATCTGACCTCTTAACGCATCAAACGTATCGGCATATCCCGTGAAAAAAAAGAGGTTCGCATTGGGAACAGATGTTTGTACGTGTTTCAAACAGTCGATGGCATTCAATCCTTTGCAATCAACCGCAGAAGCCTGCTGGGTGCCAGGTATTGTATGGTTAAATGCTTCAATAAAGTCATTTTTCAGTGTTTCGCTGAATGAAATACCAGAGTAATAAATTACTGCGATATCACTCGCTTTAAGCTTGTATTTAGCATACTGAGCTGCTTGCAAGGCTATCCATACATTGCTTGGAGCGATGCGATAGAAGGGTGGCCCATTAAGTTCATCACTGGTTGATGTCTGAGAAATCATGGGGATATCGTACTTCTTAAGCAATGGAAGGGCTATTAATGACCCAGCACTGAAAGGCCATCCTATCACGCCTGCAAATGAAGGATTATACGATAGGTATATGATCTGGTTCGCAACTCGTGTAACATCGGCGACGCTCTCTTTGCTGGTATCAGTGTGTGATCCTGAATTTGCTATAAGGAGCAACACTTTTGTCACGGTAGATTGCCCGTTACATTGATAAGTTGTTGGTTGATTGAATTGATGATCCGCTATAAATGCTCCTTGTAAATCATCACGTCCAACGCCGATGTAGTTGCTATCTCCACTTTTTGTAAGCATTGTAGACACTACAATGACGATGTAGCGGCAGTGGGATAGAAGCACCCGAAGATTTTCGGCGTAAATCTGCGCCTCTCCATCGCTAGGGTCGAGCTTGATGGCTTGCTGTAAATCTTGCAACGCTTGCTGTTGGTGTCCTCCCTGGAGTTCGTGTGCCGCTTGCAGCTTGTATGCTACCGACTCCTGCATCTTTTTATCGTCTGGCGTCTGTTGCATAAGAACACCCTCTTTTCCCCTGGTTGTGTCAAAGACAATGCTGCCCTCACTTAATCCTATGTGGTTGTTATCCACACAGATGCCCTGAGCCAAAGACAAGGGAAGGTCGTAAAATGCTGGCGTGTGCCCATTGCCGCAGGAAGAAGAAGGATGAGGTACGTTCAATAGAAAAAATCCTGCTATTGGAAGGGCCGCTGCCATACAAAGAACAAAAATGAGAGCAATAAGGCATAATTTCTGAAAATTGGATGATTTCTTTGCGCAATCTTTGCTTGCTTCTTCTAAAGCTTGCGCAAATTTCTCGATACTGGGATAGCGCTTTTCTGGCTCTATTGCTAACGCTCTTAATACAACTCTTTCAACCGCAGAACAAATATGAGGATTTTTAGCTCCACTTTGGCGTAAAGGGGGCGGTTCACCACGCGTCAACCCTGGAAAAGGGCGCTTTCCGGACAACCATTCATATGCAACAATACCCAGCGAGTACTGATCGCTCGCGTCAGTCAGCCCTCTTTCTGGATCACATTGCTCAGGAGACATGTAGAGAGGTGTTCCATTAGCCGGGGGTAGAGTAGATTCAGAGCTGTTGATTACAACCGCAATACCAAAATCAGATAGCTTCACTTTTCCGTCTTGCCCTATTAACATATTCGCAGGTTTGACGTCTCTATGAATCACTCTATGGTCATGCGCATATTGGAGGGCAGAAGCAATTTGCTTGATATTGATGATGGTTTTATCTAATGGTAGAGGGAGTTTTCCTTCATAGTATTTGCGGAGATCGCCCCCTGATTCATACTCCATTACTAGAAAACATTGATCCATGCTAATGCAAAAATCCGTAACATGTACTATATGCTCATGTCTCAAACCAGCAATTAATCTAGCTTCTTCTTTGAACTGATCAATGAATTTATTGTTACCATGCAGTTGTAACAAATCTCGTACTAAAGCTTCTTTGAGAACCTTGATAGCGACTGAAGTTTTTAAATGAATATGCTGACCTTCATAGACATCAGCGTTGCCTCCACTACCCAAGTATCGCACAATGCGGTAGTTGCCAAGGATATCATCTGGTTGTAGCATTTATAAGCCCTCGTTGAATAAATCAATTAGCACATTCTATAGTTAGCGAATCGACTACTAAGAAGGGGATTTTCCATAATCGAATTTCATCTCAATTCTATGCCACAAAACCTTGTACCCTTAGAGAAGGATACGCTACCATTTCATAATAGAACAAGATAGAACAAGATAGAACAAGTTAAATCGATAATAATACTTTAAAAAGATAAAGTCAACTATATAGCCCAGATGGGGTGTATAAATTAGTTGTAGGCAAGCAAGCGGAGTAAGCGTGTAAAAGCAAACTTTTTCTTGTAGACGAGCAAGGCCATTTTACCCTTATGGCTGGTCGCTTGCCTACAACTAATTCATACACCCGCCCAGATGGCGCGGTGGTAGAACCCCATTAAGATATTGCTAGCGAATTCGATTTTCACACAGGCGAACCCGCGAAATCAGGGTTGAAGTGAGTGTCATTTTGAATTCGCCAACAATATCCTAATGAGGTCACGCAACACGACAGCATTATTATGCTCAGTATCGTGCGCCGCAAATACCAGTGTGATATGCTCTCGTTTTGCCATGTCACGAAGTTCCGCTAATTTTGTTTGCGCATTCCCGGTATCCAGTTCAGCCTCGTAACGCCGACGAAACTCCGCGAATTTCTCCGGCTCATGTCCGAACCATTTGCGCAGTTCACTGCTCGGTGCCACCTCCTTGAGCCACAAATCAACCCGCGCACGTTCCTTCGACAGCCCACGCGGCCAGAGCCGATCCACCAGCACACGCTTCCCATCGTCCTCCGCCACTTCGTCATAGACACGCTTCAACATAATATGCAATAGTTGTTTTGGCATATATATTGCTCCTATTCACGAGTACCTACGATCCCCCCACCTTCCCACCATCCGCTGGCGCCTTCACCGGATTCCACAGCGGATAAGGAATACCCGCCAGCCGATTAATAGCGAAGGCTTGCACCGTCAAAAGCACCACTGCCCCCATCAGCAATATCAGTTGCCACGGTTTCGTCAATATACCAAGGGAGATAATCAGCGTCGTCGCGCCCGCCGGTGGGTGCGGCGATTTCAGCAGCACCATCAAACCGGCAGTAAGCCCTAACGAGAGCGCGGCAGCAATAACGCGCGGCCATGATACGCCAACGGCCAGCGCTGGCCCGGACATCGTCAAACCAGTCACCACAAGACTGAAATAACCGGCACACACACCAATAAAATGACCCACCAGCGTGTTTCGTGGTGAAGCAGTGGGGGATGTTGGCGTATAGAAAAAGAGAAAAGCGGTGGGGCCAAGTGACGGGAATACAAAGGGGGATTGCGTAATGAGAGCCAATAACGACATCAGCCCAATACTGATACAGCCATTGATAAAGCTAAAAAGCGCGAGCACAACCACGCGTGAGTGATGCTGCAACAGCCATGGTAGGCGGGCGCGGGTCAGGATGCCACCCAGGACATCGGACATCTCACCACCAATCGGGTGCTCACGATCAATACGCCCATAGGTGCGCTGCCTGATAATTTTTTGGGCTGCTTGTGTCCCTGCGTCATCTGGTGTCGCTACATCTGGTGGGCGCGTCTCTCGCTCCATGTCGTACCCTCCTCTTTACGCACTACCTGTTATAATCCTTCAATGCGGCGACGCGGCCATAGTGAGATAATCAACGCGAGGATAAAACCCAGCAAGCTCACCAGTGCAAGCCAGACCAGACTACCAGTTTGCCCTGAAAGCAAATTGTAGAGCGCAGTCGTCACCAGCCAGAGTTGCGCGATCAGGATAGTGGCTACCAGGAATACCTGGCCTTGCACAATCGCAGTACGTCCCGGCAGACCCATATAGTTCGGCCCAGGCCACGGGCCGTTTGGTCCCTGCGGTGGTCTACGGACAGCCGGATCATCAGGATTGGCTCGCGGTGGCCACCTCCACTCCTGTAACGCCATGCGACGATCCCTTGTATGTACCATCGCTTCGTTATTGCGCTCATCCTCGCTCAGCGCAACAACGTCGTCACTACCGGCATTCAAAGTATTTTCTCTCTCGTTCATCGCGGCACCAACTTTACTGCATAGATTGTGCCATCCTGAATGGCAAGCTGAATCAGCGACAATGGGCGCGTTGGCGGCCCCGCCAGCACATCGCCCGTTGTGGCATCAAAGAGTCCATCATGACATGGACAGTGTAATGTCCCATCATTCTGCTGATAAATCACCGCGCATGACAGATGTGTGCAAACATCGCTATATGCCACAATGCCCTTTTTAGGTACATTGATAATGATCCCCTGTGCATATTGATCGGGGAAGTCAAAGACTTTCCAATGGTTTTCGGCCAGCTCACCCACTTTCGCCACCGGCACAGCTTTCACATTTGGTCCGGCAGGTAGACTGCCAAGGACCGCCAGTACACCCGTCGCCAAAAAGAGCGCACCTGAGCCAGCCACCAGAAAGCGCAACGTATCCCGTCGCGTCACAACTTCATCCTCGCTCCATGGATAAGGGAACTCTTTGCGCCACTCAGCGTCAGCACTCGTTACATGAGTACGCACGTTGCCAGCAGGAGGCGACGGATGTACCGCGTCAGAAGGTAACACGGATTCCCGTCCATCCCTTGGGTTGACTTCTTGTACCATGCTTGCTATTCCTCCTTCCAAATCATCTCTTTGGGGTGATGTATCGGCACCACCAGGACGGGCCGATCAATCGCGCCCTACGTATATTCGGAGTAGTTCGTTATAGTTTATTATTGGCGCGTATCCGACGTTACGCTCGCGTGAGCTGGTTCGGGTTCTGGCACACGCGGCGTCCAGGGCTGCGGCGGAGCCTGACGTTGTGGTATTCCGGCGACATCAGCTTCTACCCAAGGCTCAGTGTTGCGATTGGCAATAGGGCGCGGCAGGTTGGCGTTTTTCCCCATTCCAGCCTCTTCCACCATCGCCATCAGATCAAGCGCGTCGTCCTCGGCGGTCATCACAACATAGTTGCGCGTACGCACACGTTGCTGACCAAAATAGAACGTGTTCACCGGTTTGGCACCTTGTTTCGCACGGCCTGCCGCCATCCACTCCTCGTACGTGCCATAGAAAATGGCCTGTGTAGGGCAAACCGTCGTACACATAGGCCCTTTGCCCTGACTGGTGCGGTCATAACACAGATTACATTTTTGCATATAGTGTCCTCTAATGTTAAACTTTGGCACACCAAAAGGACAGGCATAGCCACAGTTCTCACAATAGATGCAGCGCGTCTCGTCCGCCGATTGGACGACGCCGTCAGGACTGACCAGGATGGCTTGCGCCGGACAAACTTGTGCGCATGGTGCCAGCGGCTCCTCGCAATGCATACATAGCGTCGGCGCGGAGGCCACGCTGTTGTGCCGCTCCACAAAGTCGATATAGATCATACTCTCGCCCTTATGCGTATCGCATTCACGACAGGCCGCGACGCACGAGCGGCACCCGATGCAGCGCGAAGGGTCAAGGAAGATTCTTTTTACCGTTTCTGCCATAGTGCTCCTTTTTATCGCAACGTATTTATCGCAATGTAGGCGTTGGGGTTGTTTGGGCAATGGGTAGTTCGCGTCGGTGTTTGCGGGCGGCGGCAAGCGCGTGCATATCTTCATCTTTGGCCCATTCCGGTGCCTGCTCCGCACGGATAGCCGAGGCAGCACAAACTTTGTACTCTGGAATCTTCATCATTGGCTCCAGTACCGGGTTGGTCAATTGATTGGCCGCCTGCGTATGTCCGTAGTGATAGGGAATAAACATCGTGTCTGGCCGTATTGAGCGCACCACGAGTGCTGGAACAGTCATCTCACCACGGCGTGTACGCACCGTTACCCAATCGCCATCGCTGATACCCAGCTTTTCGGCTGTCTGCTCGTGCATCTCCACCCAGGGATACGGTGCCTCCTCTTTCAGGAAAGGCACACGCCGCGTCTGGTTGCCCGAAAGGTAGTGATAAATCACACGTCCCGTCGTCAGCACCAGTGGATATTCTTCGTCTGGCTCCTCCGCGGGTGCTATGTACGGGATAGGATGGAAACGAGCCTTCCCATCGGGAAAGCCAAAACGCTCTTCATAGAGGCGCGGCGTACCGGGACTGTCTTCCGTTGGACAGGGCCAGAAGACGCCGTTCTGCTCGGCGATCTTCTCGTAGGTGATGCCCCAATAATCCGACTTGGCTCCCCTGGTGCAGAGGCGCAGTTCATCAAAGATGTCTCGCGCCGAGTGGAAATCAAAGTATTGGCCCTTCCCCAGTCGCCGTGCCAGCTCACAGATAATCTCCCAGTCAACTCTAGCCTCGCCAGGGGGTTCCACCGCCTTGTTATACTTGATCACTCGCCCCTCCAGGTTGGTCACGGTACCCTCGTCCTCAGCCCAGACGGAGCCAGGCAGGACAATATCAGCCAATTCAGCCGTTTCCGACAGGAAGAAATCGGTCACGACAAACAAGTCGAGTCCGCGCAAAGCACGCTCAACCGTGTGCTGGTCTGGCAGCGAAACCATCGGATTAGAGCAGATCATAAAGCAGGCGCGAATCTCCTGGCGCAACATTGCAGGAATCATCAACGTGGCCGCGTACCCTGAATGGGGCAGGTCTTTCTCATCAATACCCCACACCGAGCAGATGTATTGCCGATCCTCTGGGTCTTCGATATCGCGACAGCCCGGCAACTGCGAAGCCTTCTGTCCCATCTCGCGTCCACCCTGGCCATTACCCTGTCCGGTCAACGTGCCATATCCCGCCCCAGGTCGCCCAAAATTACCCGTTGCCAGCGACAGATTAATAGCCGTCACGCCATTATCAACGCCCTTGCTCTGGTGTTCCAATCCACGCGCTTGATAGAGTAACGCGGCACCGGCTCGTCCATACATACGCGCCGCCTCGACAATAGCTTCAGGGCGCAGACCGCACACCCGTGCCACCCGCTCCGGCGGATATTGCTCGACCAGAGCTTTCGTCTCCTCCCAACCAACGGTGCGCTCAGCGATAAATTGCTCATCAACCAACCCCTCTTTGATGATCACATGCAGCATACCATTGAGCAAAGCCGAGTCCGTGCCAGGGCGCAACGGCAGAAAAATATCGGCGGTACGAGCAATGGGCGTCTGGCGCGGGTCAGCTACAATCAGCTTGCAGCCCCGATCTCGTGCTGCCCAGAGATAACTGGTAATAATAGGGAAACACTCGCCCACGTTCGCGCCAATCACAAAGATACAATCCGCGTGCAGCATGTCGCTCACAGGATTGGCCGCACGATCAATGCCGAGCGAACGCTCATTGGCTCCCGTCGCCGAAGACATACAGAGTCGACCATTGTAATCGGTATGGCGCGTGCCAACTCCTACACGGGCGAATTTACCCATCAGATAACACTTCTCGTTCGTCATCGAGGAACCACTGTAGATCGCCACGCTATCTTTACCATGCTCAGCTTGCAGCCCGCGGAAGCGTTGCACAATAGTATCCAGCACCTCATCCCAACTCGCTCGCTCCAATGGACTCTCCTTGCCATGTCGCCGCATCAATGGATAGGTCAGGCGGTCGGGATGATTCACTGTCTGATAGGCCGTGGTTCCTTTAGGGCAGAGCATCCCGTGATTGAGCGGGAAGTCTTCACGCGGCTCTACCCCCACCACCTTACCATCGGCCACCTTAAGATACATCCCGCACTGCACACCGCAATAGCAACAATGCGTCGGGACATAGCGATCAATGTGCTCGTCTGACTTCCAGCGTGCCGGCGCAGAGTCACCAGTATGAAAGTCAAACGTCTCCGGTTGATTTCTACGCCGCAAACGAAATATCCCTCTATCTACACTCATAATCTCGCCCTTTCTGCACTTTCATTGCTATAAGAATTGGTTGCCCTCGCGACCGAGAGCAGCAAGATTCGCTTGCGCCCGCATCACGCGTTTGCAGGTAGGACAAATATCTTGCCACCACAACATTTGTGTACTGGCAATAGAAGTCGCCTGTGAAGCTTTCGCATGGCCATCTGTCGGCACGCTCTCTTGAACCGCGGCCACATCACGTAATGTATAATTTTCGTCCACATCGTACAGCGTCTTCTTTAAGTCCTGGATAAAGCGCACGGGAGCAAACTCTTCGTCGCAGCGTGCGCAGCGCTGCATCACAGTACCTTCACCTGTGCGCCAATAAAGTTCGATGCCAACCGTGGCGGGTCGCTCGATGATATGGAAAAATTTGCCGAATGGCAGCGAGATCAGCCATAACACAACCACCGCTTCATGGGACAGCGAAATAAACCAGTAGTATGCCCCCCCCAAAAAAGCACTATCGGCTGTCAGCGCGACACCCGTCACCACAATTGCCATCAGCAACGCCAATGGCACGATATCAAAGCCCCAACGCTGCACAGAGATCAGCGCGAGATCATGGAAACGACGGTGAAAGGCCATCACCAACCCAACAAATAATATTGCCGAGGTAAAATCCAGCGCGTGGATGATCACAAACGCAAAAGGCGAGTCCAGGGGTAATGCCAGCAGGGGAAAGCCAAAGAACCAGATCTGATACAGGGTGGTGGGCGTCTGCGTAAAGCGCAGCCATCCAAAGGTGAGGGGAAAGGTAATCGCACATGAGAGCAGCACACCCCAAAAGATGCACTGATGCGTAATCCAACGATACCACCCGCGTCGACGAATGAACTGCTGCGAAAACAGGTCCAGGATAGCCCTGGGAATCAGCAAGGTATAACTGCGAAAATTCTCATACGAGAAAAAGAGTTGCCAGCTACGCCACCAATATCGTCCTGTAGGTGGACGAGCCAGCCAGAACGTGTACTTGTACGTCACCGCCGCAGCCGCAAAGATCGTCGCCACAGCATAGCCAATCAGTGCGGCATCAAACCAATGGAAGCCCCGCGAGCCAATAATGATAAGCAGCGTCAGCAAAATCGCGGCCACAACACCATAAAAAATAGAGCGTATACGCTGATGAGTTGGAGTGGATGCGCGTTCACTCTGTGCATGAACGTCTGTGTTCGCTGCCCGGCTGGTAGGCACTACTGTTTCTTTCATAGCTCTACTTCCTCGTAACTATTGCTCAGTCTATATCGTAAAGCGATACATGCCCTACTATAATGTAGCACAAAAGCAGAGAGTTTGACCAAACCCCTCTATCACAAACCCATCACAATACCACAAAGGTCCCTGGGTGGAGTTCATTTTTTGCACGCGCATTCTGCGGCGTGCGTAGGGACAGAGGGCAGGGCTGTGGCAGATGGGGGGCCTTGTGCCCAATACCGTTCAAAGAAGAGGCTCTCTCGCTGTGTCATCCTGAGCGAGAGCGAAGGATCTCTCTCGCTGTGTCATCCTGAGCGAGAGCGAAGGATACCCCTCCCTAGGTCACCCTGATCGAACGGAAAAACTCTCTCTCTGCGCTTC
>JBPCJY010000068.1:0-37639 GCA_051004815.1 Ktedonobacteraceae bacterium | reverse complement strand
ATGCTGAGCGCAGCGAAGAATCTCTGGTGGGCCAGCAGACAGATTCTTCGCTGCGCTCAGCATGACAGCCCTTCTCTCCAAATATCTGCACGCTACCATCTTACTTGTCAGAAACGCTCTATTAGCGTTAAGCTATGCCTATGGAGTAAATAGGATAAACAATGAGAGGTGTTGAGAAGAAATATATGCAGAGCCAGCCAGCAGCAATCCTTCCAGCCATCATTGGTGTTGATATCGGCGGTACTTTCACCGATATTGTCTATTTCATGCCGTCGGCGGAGACAGGTGGTAGAGAGGGGCAGCTACGTGTTCACAAAGTGCCCAGCACGCCGGAAAATCCCGCACAAGGCTTGTTGACGGGGATACAGGCGGTGGATACCACCGGAAAGTATGTTGTCATTCATGGGTCAACCGTTGCGACCAATGCGCTTTTGGAGCGGCGTGGAGCGCGTGCTGTACTCATTACCACAGAAGGTTTTGCCGATGTGCTTGAGATTGGTCGGCAAAATCGCCCAGCCCTCTACGATCTCATGCAACAGCGACCACCTGCCCTCATTTCGCGAAAACACCGCCTGGAGCTTCCTGAACGCCTCGACTACCATGGCACTATTTTGCGCTCGCCAACCTCTGACGACTGGGAAGCATTGTTACAACAACTTGCCGCGTGCGAACCTGAGAGTATTGCCATCTCTCTCCTCTACGCTTTCCGTAATCCTGTCCATGAGCAAACCTTGGCGACTTTATTGCGTGAGCGTTTCCCTCATCTTTACCTCTCACTTTCCAGCGAGATATTGCCGCAGTTTCGTGAATACGAGCGTACCAGCACGGTAGCGGTGAATGCCTATGTGCAACCTCTCATGGCACGCTACCTCGCTAATTTGCAAGAGCGCATACAGGGGCCGTTGCGTATTATGCAATCCTCAGGTGGGAGTATATCCGCGGCCACGGCGGCGCAAGAGCCTGTACGCACGGTCTTGAGTGGCCCGGCTGGCGGTGTTATTGGTGCGTATCACGTAGCACGCCAGGCGGGGCATAGTCAGCTTATTACACTCGATATGGGTGGTACCTCTACCGATGTCGCACTCTGTCCGGGCGTCATCCCAGAAACGAGCGAGGCTATCGTAGCCGGTTGCCCTGTGAGTGTCCCAACCGTGGCCATTCATACCGTCGGAGCCGGTGGTGGCTCCATCGTGCATCTCGACGCAGGCAACGCGCTTACGGTTGGCCCTCAGTCCGCGGGAGCTGATCCTGGTCCGGCTTGCTATGGCAAAGGGGATCAGTTGACCGTTACCGATGCCAATGTTGTCTTAGGGCGTATCGACCCGGCTTATTTTCTGGGCGGTACATTTCCACTATATCCAGAACGGTCGCGGGCGTTGTTGGCGGAACTGGCCCAACGCATGGATGTCAGCGTGCAGGAGGCAGCCCTTGGTATCATACGCGTAGTGAATGCCAGTATGGAGCGTGCTTTACGCACGGTTTCCCTGGAACAAGGCTATGACCCGCGCCTCTTTACGCTGCTTCCGTTCGGTGGGGCCGGGCCTTTACATGCCTGTGAACTGGCCGAGTCGCTACACATTCCCGCCGTCTTTGTTCCGCGCTATCCAGGCGTTCTTTCCGCCCTGGGTATGATTTTGGCTCCTATCGTCAAAGACTATGTGCAGACGGTAATGCTGGATGCACAAGCTATCGATACTGACGGACTACAAGCGGTGTTTGCTCCACTGGAAACGCGTGCTTTTGCTGATCTACAGCATGAGATGAGCAATGTAGCGGCTCAATCTGGTGGAGATATTGTGCTGCATCGTTTCTGTGACCTGCGCTACAGAGGACAAGCCTATGAATTGACCACACCTATGGTTGATAGCCTTGCCAATACCCTGGCGCAATTTCATGTATTACACGAACAACGTTTTGGGCATAGTCATCCAGAGCAGTCGGTACAGCTTGTCGCGGTACGCGTCAAAGCGACTGTTCAACCTGTACAGCCAGAATTGCCAGCCATCCCGTATAGCGGCTCCTCAACAGAACATGCTGCCATTGGTACGCGGAGTATGGTCTTTGCTGCTGGAGAACAGATGGCGCAGCTCTATGATCGTGCGAAATTACGGCATGGTAATCGGGTGATTGGGCCAGCCTTGCTGGTCCAAAGCGATAGCACGTTCCTGCTTCCTCCGCTTTGGGAAGGAGTGGTCGATGCCTGGGGAAATATCACCGCTACACTATCCAGTACCACCAACGATACCACTACCAATCACCATGCTGCTGTCGCAACCCAGCCATCCAAGCAGCAATTCAATGTAGAAAGCGCAAAAACTTTTGACGCTGTGTCGCTAGAAATATTCAAACATCTCTTTGCCTCTGCCGCGGAGGAGATGGGCGTGACGTTAGGGAGAACAGCGTACTCACCCAATATCAAGGAGCGCAAAGACTATTCGTGTGCCTGCTTTGATGCACAAGGACGCATCATAGCCCAGGCCGAGCATATTCCAGTTCACCTGGGAGCAATGCCAGCCTCTGTGCAAGCTGCCATCGAGCGTTTCACGTCCTTCGAGCCGGGCGATATCGTCATGCTCAATGATCCGTACCTGGGTGGCACGCATCTGCCGGATATTACCCTGGTGGCTCCAGTCTTTATCGATGCTGACCCGGATGGACGTGCTGGCGAACTGTTCGGTTTTGTCGCCAGTCGCGCTCATCATGCCGATATCGGCGGTATGTCGCCTGGCTCGATGCCAATGTCCCGCGAACTCTACCAGGAAGGTGTTATCATTCCTCCTCTCAAGCTAGCGAAGCGTGGCATCGTCAATGAAGAGGTATTGGAGCTATTTTATCGTAACGTGCGTACTCCTTGGGAACGGCGTGGAGATATGGATGCGCAAATTGCGGCTGGGCGCGTTGGTACGCGGCGGTTACAGGAAATTATTGCACGCTACGGTTCGCGCACCGTGCAGGCGCATATCGACGCCTTATGTGCCTATTCCGCGCAACTTACCAGGGTTGCCTTCCAACAACTCCCAGAGCGGGAAGTGACATTTACCGATTACCTGGATGACGATGGGTGGGGCGTCGCATCATTGCCGATAACCGTGCGGATGCGCGTACATAATGGCGCATTAAGCATAGACTTTACCGGCAGCGCGTCACAAAGTGCGGGCTGTGTGAACGCGGTGCAAGCGGTCACTCGTTCCGCTGTGTTCTATGTAGTGCGTTGCCTTGTGGGTGAACATGTGCCAGTAAATCAGGGCTGTTTGGAGTATGTAACCACATTCATACCAGAGGGCAGCTTGCTTAATCCACATGCGCCTGCCGCGGTTGCCGCGGGCAATGTCGAGACATCGCAGCGTGTGGTAGACGCGCTCTTTGGCGCATTAGCCCAACTTGCACCCGATAAGATACCCGCCGCGTCGCAAGGAACGATGAACAACCTGACGCTGGGTGGCTATCTCGCCGAACAAGACAGCGTATTTGCGTATTATGAAACCATGGGCGGTGGTATGGGTGCGCGACCGGGTGCTGACGGGCTATCGGGAGTGCATGTCCATATGAGCAATACGCGTAACACGCCCATCGAGGCTCTTGAGATGGAGCTACCGCTGCGGGTACGGCGTTACGCTCTGCGCTATGGTTCAGGCGGCGCAGGTCGCTATCGTGGTGGGGATGGCTTGTGTCGCGAACTACAATTTCTTGCCCCCGCCACGGTGACATTGCTGACAGAGCGTCGTATACGTGGGCCGTATGGCTTGCACGGTGGTGAGGCGGGCGCAACTGGTGAAAATTATCTTGAGCGGTCGGGTACCGTCACAAAACTGCCTGGCAAGACGACGTTTGATGTCCAGGTTGATGACGTGCTCACTATTTGTACACCTGGTGGTGGCGGTTTTTTAGCAAAGGAGCAAGACCATGTCGGCTTCAGCAATTGAGTTGCCTTTATTTCCGTTAAACGTCGTGCTTTTTCCTGGTGTTGTGCTGCCTTTGCATATCTTTGAGCCGCGCTATCGGCAAATGATCGCCGAGTGTGTCCAACAAAAGATGCCGTTCGGTGTGGTGCTGGCACGGTCAGATAGCCAGCCATTACAGGAGGAGCCGTATCCGGTGGGGACGATGGCGGAGATTCACAATCTCAGTCAATTGGAGGATGGGCGTTATGTCCTCATGGCGATTGGGGTGCAGCGATTTCGTATCCTCAGTAAGCATCACCTGAAACCATATTTGTCAGGAGTGGTAGAGCTATACGAGGATGTCGTTGAGCCGAAACATGTGCTGGACGTTGAGGGCCAGAAGGCCTACAGCTTGTTTGGTACGTACCTGGACATGCTGCTGCAAGCGGCAAACGAGCAAGAGAAGGATATACGCTCACATTTGCCCAACGACCCGCAAGCCCTCTCACACTTTATTGCCTACTTCTTGGATATACAGGATGAACAAAAGCAACACTTTTTGGAACTTACCTCAACAGTACAGCGTTTACAGGAAGAGATTGTGATTTTGCGCCGCGAAGTTCCCTTCATGCGCCAGATACTGGCGAAAACTGACACCGATGATCGCAGTATGTTGAACTGAGGATGCGCCCTATCATTGCCCATTCTGTGCTGTTGGTAAGGTATTGATGGTGACGAGTTGCAAGCTCTGTAAGCGATAAAGCGTTACGTAGACATCGTCAAGAGCGCGTTTGGTCAGTTGCGCCAGATCAATGGCTGTTCGTCGTCCATTAATCAGGAGGAAGATGGTGCGCTCATGACGCGGAAGGTTGGCGTGGGGAAAAGCTCGCCCGTGTGCGGTCAAGGTGGCTACCACGGTTTCAGTGTTCTCAGGCGTGGATGAGCCATGGTTGGAGAAGGCACTTCGCTGGGGTGATTGGGGTGATACTGTAGGCAGTGGACGAGTGACGGTAGCATGCCGCGGGAAATCTTGTGGCCTGGAATTGTTGGGGAGGCTACTTGATAACGGTTGCTCTGGTTGCAGCATATGATGCGTAGGAGAAGGTAGTAGTAAGCGTGTTTCAATAGCTTGAAATGAGAAATGGATTTCGCCCCAGCTGTTAAACCTTTTTAAGACAGATTCGTTTATCTCTTCTATATAGGACGCTCCCCAGAAAACGCGGATGGGACGTCCTTGTTCCACCGTAATTCTAACCTCGTCCCGACGCGAAGCCGCTGCACGCCATATAGTAAGTACGCCAGTGGGGCGATAAATGAGCAGTTGCTTGACTACGTCTACCAGCGACGGCGCTGAATAAATTCGTTCGCTCTGCAATTGTTACCTCATGCTTACTTATATATGGCGTTATCCCCAAATAAGTGACGCATTTCCTGTCTTGTGTTTCTGGAATTGTACGTACTTTAGAGACAAGAGTCAAGGTCTGTGTACACAAGGTTAGTACTTATATTTCGTCTAAGCCGCTTGTGGCTACAACACCATTATACGTTATCAATGCTTGTTGCAAAGATTAGCAGCAAAGCACCCAAATTTTGTATAATGCTCCTATGAAAAAAGCAGATAACCTCCCAATTGAGGCATTTGAGACCCAGCAAGACTGGGAAAGATGGCTCGCAGAACACCATACTGATGCAGAGGGCGTTTGGCTCAAACTAGCCAAAAAAGAAACAGGCATACCCTCTATAAATTATGCGGAAGCATTAGACGGTGCCTTGTGCTATGGCTGGATCGACGGACAGAAAGCTTCTTTTGACGACACGTACTGGTTACAAAAATTCACGCCGCGCCGCCCAAAGAGCATATGGTCAAAAGTGAATTGCAATAAAGCCATGGCACTTATTGCCGAAGGCCGAATGCAGCCTGCGGGGATACGGCAAGTGGAGCTAGCTAAAACCGATGGCCGCTGGGATGTAGCCTATGAATCACAGAGCAAGATAACCATCCCCCCTGATTTTCAAAGTGAACTGGACAAAAACCAGCAGGCTAAAGATTTCTTCAGCTCATTGGATAGCGCAAATCGCTACGCCATCCTTTTTAGAATCCAGACCGCTAAAAAACCCGCCACCCGCTCCGCTCGCATAGTTAAGTTTATCGAAATGTTAGCAAATAACCAGAAAATACACCCATAGTATTTTGATACGAAGGATAGGGGAAGTGACCTATGACCGATTATGCCAACTTCCGGCAACGATTAGATGCCGTACTGCGCACACGGGATGTGGAGCAGGTATCTACTTTTCTTATAGCCGAGAAACAATGGTCTCCTGGCCAACCGACAGACCCAAATTTTGCGATGTGGATGATGATCGCGGGCAGCCCTACACTACGCGACTTCCATGAACAAGCGCGTTCATGGTTAATGACGCACGGACATGAAGAGGATGCTAACGCCTTTCTGACACGCGATAAGCAACCACAAAGTGCGAAACAGGGAAAGGGCAAAGGAAATCACAAGAGAAAAATGTAGTGTAAAAATATCGAATCGAGGGAAGAAGTTGTGCCACAAACACCACACGTCGAGCGACATTTTACCGCCGGAGAGACCGTTCGAGATATTGTTATTGGCATGTCCGATGGGTTGACTGTTCCGTTTGCCTTGGCCGCCGGACTCTCAGGCGCGGTAAGTTCGACCACGATTATCATCACCGCGGGACTTGCCGAGATAGCTGCTGGCTCCATTGCGATGGGGCTTGGTGGCTACTTGGCGGCACGCAGCGACGCAGAGCATTATGACAGTGAGCGTATTCGCGAACAACAAGAGATCAAAGAAAAAACGGAAGCAGAAAAAGCGGAGGTGATGGATGTTTTCGTATCCTACGGTCTGACCGAGGCAGAAAGTGCTCCCATTGTAGATGCTTTGAGCAAGCGTCCTGATGCCTGGATCGATTTTATGATGCGCTTCGAACTTGGCCTTGAGAAACCAGACCCTAAGCGAGCATTCACGAGCGCACTGACCATTGCCGCATCCTACATCGTTGGCGGCTTAATTCCCTTGAGTCCTTACTTCTTTTTCTCGCCAGCGTCAACGGCTCTGCTGATTTCGATCATTGCAACCCTTCTTGCATTACTTGTCTTCGGCTATATCAAAGGACGCTTTACTGGCGCAAGACCTTTCAGGAGCGCGGTTCAAACGGCACTTATCGGCGGACTAGCTGCCGCCGCCGCTTTCCTGATTGCTCGCCTTATTTCCAGTTAGTGTAAGGGAACAGACAAAAGAGTGGGCGCCCACTCTTTTGTGTGTTACCTTCTTATTTCTTCGCCTCTAAAGCTTTCTTATGCTGGGCAATGATGTCTTGCTGCACATTGGCTGGAACTTCTTCATACTGATAGAATTCCAGTGTGAAGGAGCCTCGGCCTTGCGTGATGGAGCGCAGGTCGGTGGCGTAATGGAGCATCTCGGCCTGTGGGACATTCGCAACAATCTGTTGCATCCCATTGTCCAGAGAGTTCATGCCCAGCACGCGCCCACGTTTCGTATTGATATCGCTCATCACATCGCCCATATAGTGTTCTGGCACCGTGATGGTTGCGGTCATCATAGGCTCCAGGAGCGTTGGGCCGGCCAGGGGAACAGCCTCTTGCATTCCGAGCGAAGCGGCAACTTCAAACGCCTGTGCCGATGAATCCACCGGATGGTATTTGCCGTCCACCAGGGCGACCTTCACATAGAGCATGGGATTGCCCGATAGAAAACCGCGCCGCAGTGACTCGCGTACACCCTTTTCGACACCGGGGATGTATTGACCTGGTACCACGCCACCCACGATTTTGTCTTCAAAGATGAAGGTTTCTTCACTACCCATGGGGAGCGGCTCGATCTCTAACCAGACATCGCCGAACTGGCCGTGACCACCGCTTTGCCGCTTGTGGCGTCCATTGGCACGCGCCTTTTTGCGGATGGTCTCACGATAAGAGATGCGCTGCTCGTGGGCTTCCAGATCGACAGCATACTTGCGTTTAATGCCTTCAATAATGATCTGCAAGTGTGACTCACCCATACCGGAGAGGAGTACTTCCGCCGTTTCGGGGTCGCGGGAAACGCGCAAAGTGCGGTCTTCTTCCACCACGCGTCCCAGGGCATTACCCATCTTATCCAGATCGGCCTGGCTCTTGGGCACAACCGCGACGGTATAACACGGTTCAGGGAAGTTGATTGGTGCCAGACTCGCGGTTACGTCTTTGCTGCTGACCAGCGTATCACCAGTATGCGTATTGGAAAGTTTGGCCACGGCTCCGATATCGCCAGCAGGAATCTCGGTCGCGGTTTCTTGCAACTTTCCGCGTGGTGTAATCAATTGCCCAATGCGCTCGTCAGCTTTGGTTTGCGCATTATGGATATGCATGTCCGGCTTGAGCGTGCTACTATAGACGCGGAAGTACGAGATAGTGCCGACCTGGGCCGCAGCCGTCTTAAAGACAAACAGTGCCAGGGCATTGCCCAACTCTTTTGCTTCTTCTTGTTGAGCCTCGGCAGCAGACGGCAAATACTCAACAATAGCATCGAGGAGGGTTTGCACGCCAATATTTTTACTGGTGGAGCCGCACAACACGGGAATCAACTGGCCGCTGCTTGTGCCTTTTTTCACCACTGAGAGGATTTCCTCGTCGCTTAGCTCTTCGCCTTCCAGGAACTTTTCCATGATCGCGTCGTCGCTCTCAACGGCGGACTCGATTAACTGTTCGCGGTACTCACTGATGCTGTCCTTGAGTTCAGCAGGGATGGCGATTTCCTGTACTTTGTTGCCACCTTCAAAGGTATAGCCCTTCTGTGTGACGAGGTCTACAACGCCTTTGAAATTGGACTGCTCACCGATAGGCACCTGGAGCGGAACAACTTTGACACCAAACTGATCGCGCAATGATTTGAGGGCGTTATCAAATGAGGTGTTTTCACGATCCAGCTTGTTGACAAGCACTATGCGCGGCAAGTTCCGCTCGTTCGCGAATTGCCAGGTGAGTTCAGTCCCCACCTCAACGCCTTTTTCAGCCGTCACAACGACCAGCGCGGCGTCGGCTACACGCAGCCCTGCTTTCACTTCTCCCACGAAGTCTGCATAGCCGGGGGTATCAATGAAGTTGATTTTGTGATTTTTCCATTCGACAGGTAACACTGTGGTATTCAGTGACATCCGTCGTTTTAATTCATCAGGATCGTAGTCGGAGATGGAGCTTCCTTCATCTACCTTACCCTGTCGGGTTACTGCACCACTGTCAAAGAGTGCGGCATCTACGAGCGATGTTTTTCCGGCACCAACGTGAGAAATCAATGCTACATTGCGGATTTGTTCCGCGCTATAAACCTTCATAGAACCTGTAATCCTCCTGAGTTTCTATGCAAGAGGTGGTCTACCTGTCGAAATTACAGTATGCACTGTGGTAACTGCCGTAGTCCACCTATGCTCCCGTACCACTAGCTGGTTCGTCCAGGAAAAAAGATTGTACAATACGCTGATCCAGTTCGGTAAGAGGTAGTATAGCAGCATTGGGCAGTTTGTTCAACTGCAATCTCACTCGATGTTCATCTTCGTGTAGATGTATGCGATGTAATCATGCCATCCCGCACTTGCAATATACTCTCTATTTTCTGGTGATTACCCATAAGTCTCAAAGATGACGTGAGTCGAGTCTGCTGCACGACTTCGCACGACAGATTCTTCGCTGCGCTCAGAATGACAGAACTTCAGGTTGTCATTCTGAGCGCAGCGAAGAATCTCTGGCCGACTTCTGGGTAATCACCAGTCTATTTTCTATTGTTATGACCGCCCTCTGCTGCTATACTGAGATACAGAATAGTTCATTGCCACAGAATGTGAGGGAGAACAGTACAATGACAGTAGATATTCGCGATATTGAAGATATCATAGCACAAGAGAATACTTGGCGACAGACGCAGGCCATTAACCTGATTGCCAGCGAAAACACGCCTAGTGAAGCGGTACGCCGCGTACAAAACTCAGATTTTATGGGCCGCTATGCCGAAGGGCATCCCAATGAAGGCGATAAAGTCAATCGCTATTATCAGGGAACGCGCTACATCGACGAGATCGAGCGCATGGCCCATAACGAAATCATCGCACTCTTTCATGCCCGTCAGGCCGATGTGCGCCCCATCAGTGGAAATGCCGCCAATACTGCCATCGCGTTAGGGCTATTGCGCGGCAACGATACCATCGTGGCGAATTCGACCGATGCCGGTGGGCATATCAGCCATGGGCCGGTAGGGGTATTTGGTCGCCGCATCCAGAGTCGTGGTCAATCGTTGAAACTCGGCGGAGCAAACTCGGTTCACCTCCATTATTTACCACTAACCGCCGATCACTACCATGTTGATGCCCAGCAAACGATTGAACTCATCGACAAGGTGTCGCCGCAACTGGTAGTGATGGGGAAAAGCCTGTTCCTCTTCCCTGAGCCTGTCGCGGAGGTAGTCGCCTTCTGCAAAACGAAGGATATTCCCTTACTCTACGATGGAGCGCATGTGTTGGGGTTGATCGCGGGTGGTCAATTTCAATCGCCCTTGCAGGAGGGTGCCACCTGGATGACGGGCAGTACGCATAAGACCTTCCCCGGCCCACAGCGCGGCGTTATCCTGGGCAATTTGGATGCCGAGGGTGAGAAGAAATACTGGCCCGCCGCGGATCGCGGAGTCTTCCCTGGCTCGTCCAGCAACCATCACTTGAATACGTTGCCAGCCCTGGTCGTGGCGACCCGTGAGATGAAGCAGTACGGACGTGAGTACGCGGCACAGATTGTGCGCAACGCCCAGGCTCTTGGTCGCGGCCTTGACCAGCTAGGCACGCCTGTTGAGGCACGCGATTTTGGCTATACGCAGAGCCACATGATCGCCGTCAATGTCGCGCAAGCAGGCGGCGGTGTTGAGGTGGCTAAACGCCTGGAGGCCAATGATATCATCGTCAACTACAATATGGTGCCGGGCGACACCGACCCACGCAACCCCTCCGGCCTGCGCATAGGCGTTCCCGAAATGACACGCTTCGGCATGGACGAACGGGCCATGGGCGAGCTAGCCCAGTTGATCCATGACGCCATCCACGGCGAAAACGTGAAAGACCAGGTCAATGCCCTACGCGGTCGCTACGTCGAGATGCAGTACGTCTAACGGTAGTAGCAACATTTGCTGAAGATCAGAAGCCAGAGCAACCTTGCGATTGCCCTGGCTTCTGATGTTATGAAATTCTTCCCCAGTTAAATTCTCACTTCATGTTCCTGTAGCAGATCAATCAGCCACTGCTCGTCGTGAATAGGCACTCCGGCTTTCTGCGCTTTAGCCAGTTTTGAGCCAGCATCCTCACCGACAATTAAGTGGCTGAGCGATTTGCTGACACCCGAAGCAATCGTTCCACCGAGTTGCACAATAGCCTCTTCGGCCAAGGGGCGCGTCATTGTGTTGAGGCGACCGGTGAGCAGGAAGGTTTGACCCGCCAGCGGCCCCGTTTGTACAATCTCTGGTTCGGCCTCCATGTTTACTCCGGCTTGTCGCAATCGCTCAAGCAGGGCGCGATTCTTTTCACTTTGCAGCCAAGTGTAGACGCTATGCCCAATAATGGGGCCAATGCCAGGAACTTGCACAATCTCATCTTCGTTCGCCGCGCACAGCTTATCAATGTTGCTGAAGGCATTGGCGATAATTTGGGCCGTTTTCTCGCCCATGTAGCGGATATTGAGGCCGAATAATAGCCGCCAGAAGGTGCGCTGCTCGCTGGCTTCGATAGCGGCCAGCATCTTGTCCGCGCTGCGGTCTTTCACGCCTTCCAGCGCGAGGAGTTGGTCGCGTGTCAGGCTATAGAAATCGGCTACATTCTTGACATAACCCGCGCCCACCAGTTGCTCGCACATCTTTTCACCGATAGTATCGATGTCCATGGCTCCTCGCGAGACAAAATGGATGATGCTTTCAAGGTTGCGGGCCGGGCACTCCTCATTCGGACAGTAGGCCATGGCCTGGTCTGCAATACGGATGATGGGAGTATTGCACAACGGACAGTTTTCGGGAAGGTGATAGACCTCCTCTTTGCCAGTACGCCGCTCAATGATGGGCTTGACCACCTGGGGAATGACCTCACCGGCTCGTTGGACAAGCACCCAGTCGCCAATACGCAGGTCTTTGCGCTGAATATCTCCCTCGTTGTGCAAGCTGGCACGAGCGACCGTCACGCCACGAATATTGATCGGCTCCAGTGCCGCCCATGGATTGACCGAACCGGTACGCCCGATATTGACGCGTATATCGAGCAGTTGCGTGGCAACCTGGATGGGTGGATATTTGAATGCAATCGCCCAGCGTGGGTCACGAGCGACCGCACCTAGCTCCTGTTGCTGAGCCAGGTCATTGATCTTGATGACCACACCGTCGATCTCATAGGGCAGGTTGAAGCGTTCTTTCTCCCACTTCTTGCAGTACTCCATCACCTCATCCAGCGATGTTGCCAGTTGAATATGCGGGTTGACTGGAAAGCCCCAGTTTCGGATCAGTTCCAAAGCTTCCCATTGACTGTGGAAGTTCAATCCTTGCATATAGCCAATCTGATAGCCGAAGAAATTGAGGTGGCGCGTCGAGGTAATGCGGGCATCTTTTTGTCGTAACGAACCGGCGGCGGCATTGCGTGGATTGGCGAACAGCTTATCGTCCTTCATCTGCTCGTTCAGCTTCTCAAAATTTTTGCTAGTCATATAAATTTCACCGCGTACCTCTACCTTGTCGGGTATGGTATCGCCACGCAAGTTTTGTGGAATGCCGCGTACAGTGCGGATGTTGGGCGTCCAATCTTCACCCACCATGCCGTCTCCTCGCGTTGCTCCAATAGCGAGCTTCCCCTTTTCATAGGTGAGGGCCATGGCTAACCCATCAATCTTTAGTTCACAGACGTATTCAAACCTCGCGTTGGGGAGAATATTGAGAGCACGTTTGTGCCAGGTCAGGAGTTCCTCTTCGTTACGGGCATTGGCCAAGCTGAGCATTGGAAAAGGGTGATGATGCTGTGACACATCCTGCATCGGGCCAGCTCCGACGCGTTGCGTTGGCGAATCGGGCGTTAACAACTCTGGATGCTCTTGCTCGATACGTTGCAGCTCGATCATTAACTGATCATATTCCGCGTCCGTCAATACCGGACTGTCCTGTACATGATACTGATAGTTCGCTTCCTCTATCTGGTGGCGCAATGCCTCGACATGCGCTTCGAGCTGCTCTGCTGGACTCTTACCAGCTTGTTCCAGGTCTAGCGGTTCTTCATTGGCAGCAGATTCGTGGTTTTGAGCTTCGTTCTGGTCATCCATGATCAAAAATTCTCCCGGTACGAGTAATAGAGAGTTATCTGTGCGTATTCTTTTGCCTATGCCTATTCTTTTTAGTAAGGCTCATAGTGGTAAACTACCGGGTTTTCCTCGAATAACCCCTTGATATATTCGCGCCACTGTGTGAAGAGCGGCCCACCGCGAAAATCGTCTGTATGCGCTTTCAACGACGTCCAGGTAACGATCAGCACATATTGTCCAGGTTTCTCGACACAGCGTTCTGTCCGTGCTGAGATTGCCTCTGGGTGTTGGCGAATAACTTCCAGGCCGCGCAAAATCGCCTGACCCAGGGCTTCCTCTTTGCCAGCGATGGCTGTAAAAATAGCAATTTCTGTTGTCACGAGTAACCTCCATTGTAAAGGGTATAGTATCACGCAACGCAAGTTCAGTATACGTCAAAATCCCGTTCTCGGTAACATTTTCATTTGACGGAACATATGCACATGAGCGCAAGATCAAGCTATTGACATACCTTATAGACCCTCATACAGCATGCGAGTCTCCCCAATCTTGCTGAAACGTCTGTTGTAGCGTGAGCAACACATCCTGGTCTGACACAATAATGCCCAGTTCGCGGTTCTGGTCAAGCGATTGGGTGGAGATGTTCTCGGAGCCGACAAACGCCTTCTGCCCATCTACAACGATAATCTTGGCATGGATGTAGAGGCGGCTATCTTCTCGCACCTGCACGCCACCCTGTTTGATGGTATCAATACCCGCACGGTTACTATCGCTTGCCGAACCTTGTGGTGCAGGCAAAATGATCTGTACCTGCACTCCGCGTTTGGCGGCATTTATTAAAGCTTGTTCGATGGCGGAGTCGTTCATCTCCTCTGCCTCGATCAACAGTGTGTTATGCGCACTACTAATAAGTGCGGCAAAGGCGTTGCGCGAATTAACGGGACTAACAACGAGGTTAGCATCATTGAACTGCGCCGTTGAGCGGTTCCAGTCAGCCTGGAAGATGGCATTCACTGCCTGTACATCTTGTGTATTGGTATCCACGATGTCATATTCGCGGTTGCTGATATACGTACTGGTACTACCATAGCCGCCCAGTGCCGAGCGCGAGAAATTAGAGGTCATGATATAAGCCGTCGTTCCATCAATAAGCATACCTTTTTCATGGGTCAAGCTAAAAGCTGGATTGGCGTCCTCGACCTTGACCCCTGCTGCTTTCAATTGATCAATGGTGCGTGCAGGTGAACCACTGCCGAAGGGATGTGGCTCCAGCATGATACGCACATCGACGCCATGGTTGACCGCATCTTCCAACGCACGTATCACATTGCGATCTGATAGGATATACATCTCCAGCCAGACCGATTTCTTGGCGGCTTCGATGGCATTGGTAATGGGATGTTCACCAGCATTCGGCTCGACGAATACCTGGACACCCTGTGTTCCTGCACCGGTAGTGCAATTGCTCTGGCAACCTCCGGACGTGCTTGTGCTGGTGGATGTCCCGATGGAGATATTACAGCTTACCAGGAATAGGCAGAGTGTTGCTATGGTGAGATACGTTAAAGAGAAAGAGCCGAGTTTATAGCGAGGCATAAGTCCTCCTATTGCGAGTTTTAAAGAACATATCTCTGCTGTGATTATATCAGTTCAGGTGAAGAAAAAAGCCAGGGCATCAGAAAAGATGCCCTGGCTTTTCACTTTCCCGACCTGGAGATTAGGGGTGCAGGAAGACGTACAAAGGAGCCAACACCAGGGTGATGGTGCTGAGCAATTTGATCAAAACGTGAAGCGACGGACCAGCGGTATCCTTGAAGGGATCACCGACGGTATCGCCAACGACACTGGCCTTGTGCGGCTCACTCTTTTTGCCGAGCACCGTACCGGTCAAATCGTGACGGTCAACCATCTCACCCTCTGCATTCACGCGCAGATAGCCGGCCTCGATGTACTTCTTGGCATTGTCCCACGCGCCACCACCGTTGTTGAGGAAGAGGGCGAGGACGATACCGCCCATGGTACCAACCATCAGCATACCAGCCTCGGCCTGTGGGCCAAGAATGGCACCAACGGCAATGGGGGTCAATACGGCGACGACACCAGGGAGGATCATGGCTCTCAAGGCACCACGAGTACTGATATCTACACAGCGAGCGTAGTCAGGATCAACGCGGTCAGCGGGATTCTCCGCCATAATCTTGGGATTGTCGCGGAACTGACGGCGTACCTCTTCGATCATACGCTTGGCGGCGGCACCTACGGCGCGAATAGCCAGCGCACTGAAGAAGAAGATAAGTGTGATACCGAGCAGTGCTGCGATGAAGACCGAGATGTCCGCGAGATCGACACGGTAGACTACTGATGCTCTCGCTGCGGCCGCTGCTGCGGACGCTGCTACTTTGCAGTTCACTCCTGCTTGTGCGCATTCCGACGTATACTTGAAGCCGTAGAGCACATCCAAGTAAGCACTGAAGAGCAGGAAAGCAGCCAGGGCTGCGGAGCCGATACCATAGCCTTTAGTAAGAGCCTTGGTGGTGTTACCTACACCGTCAAGGGCATCGGTGATATCACGGACTGATTCGGCCTGACCACCCATCTCGGTGATACCCCCAGCGTTGTCTGTAATGGGGCCGAAGGTGTCCATGGCGAGGACGTAGGCACAGCTCATCAACATACCCATGGTGGCGACCGCGGTTCCAAAAATACCACCGACATTGATGGTGCCAGGATTGATCGAGGCCGAAAGAGTAATGTGTACCTGACTGCCCAGGAAGAATGATAAGCCTAGTGCGGCACAGATCGCCAATACCGGCAGCGCGACGCATTCAAAGCCAACGGCGATACCGGTGATAATTGTCGTGGCGGAACCGGTAAGTGTCGCGGCAGCGATTTCGCGCACAGGACGCCACGTACCAGCCGTGTAGTACTCGGTAATGTAGACAAAGGCGATGCTGAGGAGGATACCAACAGTACCTGCCAGGCCAAACCAGACCCAAGCAGGAATGCCGCCATTGCCGGTGACATTGTTACCATTTAAAAGTAGATAGCTACCCAGAAATACGCCGACGATAGAGAGGGCGCAAGTAATCAGGTAGCCAATACTCAATTGCCTCATGGCAATTTCGCCTGGGTCGCGACCAGCAGCCTTATCGGGTTCGACGACTACTGATGGACGAACGTAAAGCAGGCCGATAGCCGAGGCGATCAGACCAAAGGCACGTACCACCAGCGGGAAGAGAATCCAGCCAATATTGTTGGTTGCGCTATAGAGGGCCACACCCAGGATCATCGCACCGATATTTTCGGCAGCGGTTGACTCGAAGAGGTCAGCACCACGACCGGCACAGTCACCAACGTTGTCGCCTACGAGGTCGGCGATAACGGCGGGGTTACGCGGGTCATCTTCAGGAATATTAGCTTCTACTTTACCGACCAGGTCAGCACCAACGTCGGCAGCTTTGGTATAAATACCACCGCCGAGCTGTGCGAACAGGGCGACAAAACTGGCACCAAAACCGAAGCCCACGATGAGCGAAGGAGCCAATGCCGGATTGGTCAGTCCACCAAAAGAGGTGAAGACCAGCGTGACACCCAACAGAGAGAGGGAGACCACGAGGAAACCAGAGACAGCACCACCGCGCAAGGAAACCATCAAGGCTTCACCAAGGCTACGGGTAGCCGCACTGGCCGTGCGACTGTTCGACCGCACGGCAACGTACATGCCAATAAAACCTGAAACACCAGAGCAGATTGCGCCAATTAAGAAGGCTACTGCGGTGTGCCAGGCCAGGCTAAACCTGGCCGCCTGATCGCCCTGGCCGAGCAGCGCAAGGACTACGCCGACGATGATAGCGGCAAATACTGCGAGAATAGCAATGGTCCGATACTGTCGATTGAGGAAGGCCATTGCGCCAGCAAAAATAGCGTTGGCTACTTTTTGCATAGCAGGTGTGCCAGTGTCTTTGCTCAGGACAAACCTCGCGAGATAGGCTGCGAATGCAACCGCGAGGAGTCCTACAATGATAGGTACCCAGATATAGTTACTCACGATAGAAAACGCCCTCCTTAAGGCACAAGAGAAGATAGGCGTGTCAACTTTGACCGCCAGTACGCTGGTAGCTTGATGAGATTGAGCACAGAAAAAAGTACCAGTTCCTCTGAAGAGGCATTCGAGTCGTGTTCTAGTTTAACATAGTGTTTGTCCTATGACAAGTATATTGGGCGGTGAATCACCATGCAAAAAGAACCAGTGCTATCGAAAAATATCCTGTCGAAACGAACAGATGTTACAATGCACCGGTCTTTCCAGACATTGCGGAATAAATGCGGCCCAGCAACGGAACCAGTTGCTTTTTACGCGAGACCAGTTCTTCCACCACGACGGAATGTCCATCTTCCTCTAGCCGTGCGCCCAGGACTTCGGCAACAGCCTGTTCTCCGCCATAAACTAATAAGTGGCAACGCATGTTAATGATATCAACAATCATAAAGAGCAATGAGGTATAGCCGCGTTCTTGTGAGAGGTGCTGCATCGTGTTCAGCAATTCCGCCGAGCGTTTCTCGATGGACGCGGGGCTGGCTGTTTCTACCGTGCCAATCGCGAACTTGGCGTCATTCACGGTAAATTCTTTGAAGTCGGCAGTAATTAACGTCTCGGCGGAACGACCATTGAGATCGGCTGCGGCGGCGGTAAAAATTTCTTGGCCGTATTGCTCGATATCTTCACCGGTGATCTGCGCCAGTTCGGCGGCTACGCGTTCGTCGCGGCTGGTGCAAGTGGGAGAACGCAGGATAAGCGTGTCATAAAGCAGCCCTGCCAGCAATAGTCCTGCCACGTCATGCGGAATATCTACGCCTGCTTCGTGGTAGAGACCAACGATAATTGTGCCTGTACAGCCAACTGGATCGGCGCGGAACATGATAGGCTTGTTGGTATGGACATCAGCAATGCGATGATGGTCGATGATACCCAGCAACTCCGCCTCTTCAATACCATCAACGGCCTGCGAATGCTCGTTGTGGTCTACCAATACCACCCGTTTGGGACGGGCATTCAGCAGATCGGTACGTGAGAGATAACCCACTAATTTGCCTTCACCATCCACCACGGGCATAGAGCGCCGCCGTGCCAGCGTACGTTGCACCTCGCTCATCTGATCCTCTGGCCGACAGTAATTAAACTCGCGATTCATGATGTCCTGTGTGCTGATACTCAGGTTAATCAGGCGTACAGCGGTAAAGGTATGGTGAGCGGTGCTGATGACCATGACGCCTTGTTTCTGTGCCATCGCCAGCGTGCGTGCCGATAAAAGCAGGTCTCCAGTGACCACCAGTGCCGCGGCACCCGCTTCGATGGCCTTGAGCTGAGCATCCTCGCGGTCCCCCAGTACTACTAAGCAGCCCTTCTCAACATAATCGGCCATCGTCTCAGCCTGCATGGCTCCCACAATGACACGGTTGCCCAGTGTGCGGCGTCCTTCCACCAGCACACGTCCTTTAAGCACACGCACAAGGTTATCCCTGTTCAAGGGAACGCGATTGACCGCACGCGGATCAAGATCGTTAAAAAAGAGTTTGGCGAAATCTTCGCTGGCAATAATGCCCTGTACTTTATTTTCTGCATCAACGACCGGCATCGAACGACGATTATGCTCCTGTAGGAGCTGCCCCGCTTCCAGCAGAGATTGATCGATATGCGCACTGATGACCCCACGGCGCATGACATCGCGTACCTGGAGATACACATCGTCGCGGGCTTCTGGTGGCTCCACTTGATACCGTTCAAGGACAAAGCTTACTTCTGGCTTGAGGTCGCCATTGCGTGCGGCAATCGCCTCTTCCTCCCCTTGTATTTGTAGCAAGCGTGCATAGGCATAAGCCGACGCCACGGAGTCTAAATCCGAGTTCTTATGCCCAATCACATAAATTGGTCTTGGCATGATGTACCTCTTTTTGGGCGTTCTTCACGCTTTGTATGTAACCCTCATCACAATTTAAACACCTTCCTCTGGAAGAGGAACGCGCTCGTAGACGCTGGCGCGAGGGAATCGCATGCTGATGCTTTTCAAGAGTATCTCATCTCCTGGCCCGAACGGGTGCAGTGTCCAGAGATTATCCGTCGCTCGCCGGTAGACATCTACCGCTTGCTCCTGTGTGCTAATCAAGACATATTCTTGCAGCGAAGGACACCCCCGATAGAAGCTAAACTTTTTCCCCCGGTCATAGGCTTCCGTAGAAGGGGAAAGTACTTCAAACACCACACAGGGAGCGTGGAGGATATCTCCCTGATCCTCTAGATCTTGCGGATCACAACTCACAGAGGCATCAGGATAGACATAACGAGTCTGAGCAACACTCACTCGTAAATCCGAAGTGAACACCTGGCATGGTGTGCCGCGCAAGGCGGTATGTAATAAGCTGATGAGGTTGACGCAGATACGAGCGTGGTTCGTCGTTCCACCAGCAAGCATCGTCACGATGCCATCGATGTATTCATAGCGCACATCCAGACTCTGACGGTCAAGCTCCAGGTAGTCTTCCACGCTCATCAAACGACGATGGGGGTTTGCGACCATCGTGAGGTACCTCCTTTACGTTTAACATCTCTAGCATTATCATACCATCTCTGGGAAAAATCCTCTTCCTGAGAAGTATAGCCATTGATCTATATCTGTAGGAGGCATCTTTAGGAGAAGACGAGGAAGGAAACCGCGCTGAAAACAAAATCGTGCGACGGTTTCCCTGTAATTTGGGTTTATTCCTGGTGACTACTGCGATCGATGGCGTCAAACTCTACCTGAGACAGCCTGATGGTGGCACCCAGCACGTTCTCTTCAAGGTGTTTGACTGAGGACGTCCCAGGGATTGGCAGCATCGCAGGGGAACGTTGCAAGAGCCACGCGAGGGCGATTTGATTGGGCTGCGCCCCGTGTCTTTGGGCAATCTGAGCCAATGTTCCACCAGGTTCAGCAAACTTTTCCAGGGAAAGAGGACTCCAGGGGATAAAGCCGATCCCTTGGCGTGCGCACAGGTCAATCATCTCTTCGGACTGTTGAACTGACATCCGCTCAGACTGACGCTGTGCCAGGTTATAATGGTTCTGGATGGTGACAATCGGTACGATCTTCTGTGCTATCTTCAACTCCTCAATCGTGACGTTCGACAGCCCAACATGTCGAATCTTACCTTCTGCCTTCATCTTCGCGATCTCACCAACAGAATCTTCCAAGGGGACTTTAGGGTCGGGGCGATGAAATTGATAGATGTCGATAGTGTTGAGGCGCAGGCGGCGCAAACTACCTTCGAGGGCTTCACGTAAATGTTGCGGGCGTCCATCTTGCGGCCATTGGTTTGGACCAGTGCGTAGTAGGCCCCCTTTGGTCGCGATGACCAGATCATTTGGATAAGGATAAAGTGCTTCCGCAATAAGCGACTCGCTGACCTCTGGCCCATAGGAATCAGCGGTATCAATCAGGTTGATACCCAGTTCAAGTGCGCGGTGCAAAACGGCGATAGCTTCTTGTTTGTCCGCCGGAGGCCCCCAGATACCTTTACCAGTGAGGCGCATGGAACCAAAGCCCAACCGATAGACCTTGAGATCTCCACCTATAGTAAGCATCCCACTAGCTTGCGCCGGACGTTGCGTTGTATGTTGCATCGTATTTTCCTCCTTCATCATTCATAACACACATTATTTTCAAATCATCACTACATAAGCCGTGAAAGACAAGCTGATCGCACACCAACACCTGCCCTCCTATGAATACACGCTCTCACCATGCTTTAGGTGTCTCTTAAGCCACCTAAATTAAGTAACATTCTGAAATAGAATGAAACGCATAACAAAACATTATGCTAAGCATCATATAAATACCAATAAATTATAACTACTACGAATACAAAATATTCCTTGAAAGAATAACAAAAATATGTTATTGTTGCGTTATGAAACTGTAGTTACATGCTTGATCAATTTGGATCATGCTCTCACCCTCGTTCCTCTCTTGAAAGGAGCAATATCGTGGATTTTCGCTATTCATTGGTGGGCCTACTGATCGGCATTCTTATAGGGCTTACAGGGATGGGAGGGGGTTCGCTTCTTGCTCCAATTTTGATCTTGATTTTTAGGGTTCCTCCTGTCTGGGCAGTTGGTACCGACATAGCGTACTCCACCGTCACCAAAGCCGTTGGTTCAATCGTGCATATTCGGCAGAAGAACGTAAATTTCAAAGTTGCTTTGTGGCTGGCGTGCGGAAGTGTTCCAGCAACCTTCCTGAGTGTTACACTTGTCCAGTACATTCGTAAACACAATGGTACAGCCGTCAATAATGTGATTTTGCCCGCCATTGGCTGCACACTTATTTTGGTCGCGGTCTTGTTGGTCATCAAGCCCTTTATTATGCGCTCTCTGGAAAAGCGGCAATTAGGGGCGCGTAAGCAGACATTGCTAACGAATGATGGTAAAGAGGTTGCGTCTACAACAACCCCTGGCTTGTGGGAGAAACGCTATCGACCGATCATCACTATCACAGTGGGCGCGATTGTTGGCTTCCTGGTTGGCTTAACCTCTGTCGGCAGTGGCACATTAATTATCGTCTCTCTAGCCTTCCTCTTCCCTCGCTTGACCGCCAAAGAATTAGTGGGTACGGACATTTTCCAGGCCTTCATGTTGCTGGCTTCCGGCCTGATAGCATACCTAACAGCCGGTACCATTAACTGGCCTATTGTTGGCCTCCTTCTGATCGGTTCGTTGCCAGGTGTCTTTATTGGCAGTAGAGCGAGCAAATTCGTACCTGAGAAGTATATGCGCCCTGTGCTGGCTGTTGTCCTGGTCATTTCCGGCTGGAAGTTGATTTAAGAGCGTACTCTCAAACGTCTTCTTTCTTCTTTTTCAGGCGCGTTCCTCGCACCACCAGGAATATGATGACCAGGCTGACAACGATAAGTAGCAGGAAACCTACGATGCTGGCCGGATTCGATGCTGTTGTGGTCTTAGCAGTGGTATGCACCTGACCTGGCGTTGCGTCAGTAGGTGTTGGCAAGACGACTGCTGGATTGGTAGGTGGTACACCACTCGCTTGAAATGCTGAGTAGGAATTAGGGTATTGCACACCCTGTGAGACGACAGTGATCTCCTTGCTGACGAGGAGTTTGCTCGCGCTGGATGCCACAGTGAGCATTAACGTATAGGTACCCGGCAACTGGTAGGTATGGTTGACTGTGACGCCGCTCGCGGTAGAGCCATCTCCGAAATCCCAGGCGTATGACAAAGGTACAGCCGTATTACCTGGCACATAAGAGGCTGAGGCATCCAATGCAACGCTCTGCCCTACCAATGTCTGTCCAATATCGCTCACTGCCGCGATAGGGCCAGTGTTCGCCGCCGTTGCGCCAAGGATATCGGGCTGGTTGAGCATCCAGGTAGTGAGCATCGCGGGCAAACCCAACGAGAGCGTCAGGGCTGTTGCCTTTTGGGTACTACCATTGGCGAAGGTATTCATCAGTTGGATCGTATCTTGCTTCTGGTCATAGGGGTAGGACCATGGTGGCGGATTATTCTCGTAATACGAAGAATTTCCGACGAGGGTAGCGCATGCTATACCCGCGAGTGTGAAAGGTACCTGGTCGCTACTACCTAACGTATCGTCCTCCAATTGGATGTTCTTTTGTTGGTCAGCGGTGAAGATTGGCTGGGAGACATCTTGCGTATTGCCGCTATGATAGAGCAACGTCTTGTATCCCATGGTCTGAAACTGCTGGAAAACGGCAGGCACCGCCTGTTGCATGAGAGCGCGGAAGCGATTGATTCTGCTGATCTGCACCTGCGAAAGCGCATCCTGGTGGGAATACAATTGGTTATTCACGAGTGGTGTCATATCGACATAAAATGGCAGTATCGGATTGGACATTTGCCCAAGGAAGCGCAGTGGATAGGCAATGCCATTCTGCTCCTCGTTAAACATAGCCATGATATTTTGCAGGTCGCCATTGACTGTTGTATTTACATAATGAAACGAACCATACAGCCCTTGTTCTTCGGCATCAAAGATCACAAAGCGTAGTGTACGTGCAGGATAGGTATGGTGACTGCGCCAATATGCACCCATAGCTTTGGCTATACCGAGTTCGATAGCGCACCCGCTGGCATCATCATTCGCCGATTGGGTCGAGATAGCTTCTCCATCGTAGTGGCAACCGATCACCACCACCTGCTCAGCGTGTGCCGCCCCTGGCACGCTGACCTCTACATTGAACGCGGGAACAGTGGCGGAACGTCCTTGCCAACCATCCACATGAAACGGGTCACGGCGCACCTGTGCTCCAAAACCGACTAAATCCCTGCTCATTTCTTGCGCCCAATAATTCGCGAATTCATCGTGTCCATTAAGCTTGGGCGGCAAATGAGTATCATAACCAGCTTCGCGATGCTGAAAGTTGGTTGCCATGTAATACAGTTGGTCATAAATATAGTTTGGATCAACAGTGAGAAAATCTGCCTGAGCTAGCAGTTGTTTGCTCTTCGTAGAGCTATGTGCATAACCAGTAATGCTAGTTCCAACGGCAAACACACTCACAAACAGCATAAACAGGCAGCCGACAGAAATTATACGGCGCAGCATATGTAGCATAAAAAGAACTCCTCTTCAAAGTGGCAGAATATCTATTCAGCAAAGTATCGCATGATCTCATAATACATATGTATGCGGAGATTGTATACTCACCAAAAAATGAATGATGCTGTGGCTCTGTTGTCCGCGGGCAACAGAGCCACAGCATCATTCATTAAAAATATGAGGCGCGACTGTTCCTATGCAGTCGCGCCTCTATAATAACCTTGTACGGAGACAAATCTGTTAATTGCTGAGACGATTGTGTTCAATGAGCCAGCGAACAAAATTGAGTCTGCGGCTCTCTTCGATCATCTCGCGATATTCAACTTCTTCAGAGACATGGGCTCTCATATAAACAAGCCGGGTGGCTTCAGGTGCGGAAAACCCCAGTGAAAGCAGATGTGCGAAATCTGCATTATCAGTAGCATAAATGTGTTCTGGCATGATTTTTAAGCTCCCTTTTTGAATACCAGGACGAACTACTACGGATTGAGCGAGTCTAAACATTGCTTGCTCTGTATGCTATATATACGCTTGGAACCCGTCTCTGGATACAACTTCTTTTTGCGCGGAAATATTCCGGCAATTCGGGGAACGTTTTTTCTAGCTACCTACCGGTTTTCTTCAATTGAGTCCCTACGCGGATAAGCCGTAGCGCACGTTCGGTGGCATCGCTTGTCAAATGAGCGGCATGTTCCATGGCATAGGATAACGCCATGGGGCTGGAAGGCAGAACAGCCACGGCATCTACGCCAAGGGCATAGACGGCCTGATAATCCTGGCCCAGACCACCGGCTAGAGCTAGCACGGGCAACTCATAGCGTTTTGCCAGCGCGGCCACTGCTCCCACACTCTTTCCGTAAGCGGTTTGGGAATCAAGCTGCCCTTCTGCTGTAATGACCATATCTGCTGTACGTATATGCTCTTCAAGCTGAACGGCGTCCAGGATGATCTGCGCACCTGGACGCAATGAAGCATGCAGGAAGGCGATCAGTCCTGCTCCTAATCCTCCTGCCGCACCCGCGCCAGGTATATCTCTTACTGTCTGTCCCAGATCGCGCTCGATGATCTCGGCATAATGCGCCAGAGCAGCATCTAATTGCTGCACCATCTCAGGCGTTGCGCCTTTTTGAGGGCCATAGATGGCGGACGCTCCTGACGGGCCACAGATCGGATTGTTTACATCGCAAGCTACCTCTACCGTACATTCAGCGAGGCGAGCATCCATTGTTTCCAGCGCAATGTGTGCCAGCTTTGCCAGTGCTGCTCCGCCTTGAGGAATGGTACTTCCTGCACTATCGAGGAGCGATGCTCCCAATGCCTGGGCCATCCCTGCTCCACCATCATTAGTTGCGCTGCCACCGATACCAATGATAAAGTGGCGGCATCCGCGTTCCAAAGCGGCCAGGATAAGTTCACCCACACCATAAGTGGTCGTGATGCGTGGATCGCGTTGTGCTATAGGTACAAGCGGTAGACCGGAACTGGCTGCCATTTCAATCGCTGCCGTTCGTCCATCACCCAACAATCCAAAGAAAGCTTGCACCGGAGTGTTCAGTGGGCCAGTCACCACCTGTTCTATGACCTTACCACCTGTTGCATCGACTAATGCCTGTACCGTTCCCTCGCCACCATCTGCTACCGGCACAATATCAACCTCCGCCTGTGGGTAGACCGCTCGCACACCATCAGCAATAGCCAGGCCTGCCTCCGCCGCCGTGAGACTACCTTTCAACGATTGTGGGGCAATGACGATATGCATTTAGGTTCTCCTTAGCCGTTAAAGAGGATGTACTCTGTTCCAGAGCATCATACTACATCCGCAAGGATGAAGATATCCCTGATTTGCACGCGCTGAGTTTCTGCACTATACTAGGCATGAAATATGGAACATGCTATTTTTCGCACCTGGGATAGGGAGCTTGTTATGTTATATGGTTTGGATATTTCTTCCTGGCATTGGAGTCCACTCGCGCTGGCTGGCCTGCTTATTTTATGCCTTCTCTACGCTTTGGGTGTGTGGCAAGCGAATAAACAACCAGGAAATGCGCCCATCAAAGGCCATCATATTTTGGCCTTTGTCACGGCGATTGGCTTGATTGCGCTGGTATTGCTGACGCCTTTTGATACGATTGCCAGGACACAGCTTTTCGCGGCCCACATGGTGCAGGCGGTAGTGTTGACGACGCTCTGTGCGCCGCTACTATTGGCATCATGTCCCGGTGCGTTTTGGGAACCTGTGTTGGCGCAGCCCACCGTCCACACCGTGCTGCAAACACTTACGCGTCCACTCGTGGCCTCGATCATCTTCAACGCGACATTTTTGCTCTGGCACGCCCCTGGACTCTATAATTATGCCCTGGCGCATGGCACGGTCTATCACATTGAAATGCTCAGCTTCCTGCTCACCTCATTGCTCAACTGGTGGCCATTGATTGGCCCTGTGCGTGAGTTCAGGCAGTTAAGCTATCCTATGCAAATGTTGTATGCCTTTCTGGACGGTCAGCCAGTCGATATCTTCGCTTTCTTAGTAGTCTTTACTGGCGTTGCCTTTTACACACACTACGTTATCCCCCCTCAGTTTATCCAATTCGGTTACTCTCCAGTGGCCGACCAGACCGTCGCCGGAGCTTTCTTATTAATACCTGGGCTGGTTGATCTCGTTGTGATGTCTCCACTGTTCTTTCGTTGGCTGGCTCAACTGGAGCAGAAGGAGAAACTGGCCGATCAACAGCGCATGGAGGAAGAAGAGGCGGAAGCCGCACGCGAGGAGCTGGAAATGGACGATATAGATGCGATGGACGTGGCCTTCATCGAGCCGTCTGAGGCATAGTATCAACTATCACGCCACGTACAGGGCAGCTGCAATGCCTCCCGTAGACGCTGCTCATAGATGTTGCGGGAAATTTCTGTGACGCCCAATGTTGCCAGGTGTGGTGTGAGAAATTGTGTATCATGCAATACATATCCTCGTGTCTTTAAATGCATGACCAGCGCAACCAGACAGACCTTTGAGGCATCGCTGGCACGAGAGAACATGCTTTCGCCCATAAAGGCCCCGCGCAATGAGACACCATACAACCCACCAACTAATTTGCCATGCTGCCATGCCTCAACACTATGAGCTAGTCCTGCATGATGTAGCTGTGTGTAGGTCGCGATAAACATTTCGTTGATCCACGTCTCTTCGCGCTCCGCACAGCAACGCATAACTTGCTCAAAGGCGGTATCCATACGCACTTCGTAGATACCCTTGCGGATGACACTATGCAGAGATCGTGAGATATGCAGATTCTCGTGTTCTAGGATTGCACGCGGGTCAGGCGCGTACCAGCGAATCGTACCCCGCTGATCGGCCATTGGGAAGATGCCCTGCACATAAGCATTGACCACCATGATCGGATCGAGCGGTTGCTGTGCTTTCTTTGGCATGGATGTATGGTATTCCTAATAAACAGTTTAATGATGTTATCAAACCTTATCTTATTTTGAGTCAGACGCCTCTTCCACGAGATCGTTGAGCGTCAATCCAAGTGCCTTCGCTACTCTCCAGAGAGTGTCCAGGTTAGGTGAGTAGCGTGGATCGTCGTACAGTTGATCATAGCCGCTCGCTCGCTTGCTCATTTGGTACAGGCTCAATCAACTCCCTGATGTCAACTTTTAACGCATCAGCTAATCTCTGCAACGTCCATAGAGAAACATCAGCATACGGGTCTCTCCACAAGCGTCTCACAGTGTTATATGCTACCTCTGATCGTTGTGACAGGCGGGTTAGACCAAGGTTCTTCTGTTCTGCTATCTCTTTGACTTTTAGTCTTGTTCTCATGTGCTGTATTTTACCTGCTCTACCGTCTTGACAATAGTAGGATTGTAATGATATTCTAAATGGGCGTTATTAATAGGCGGTACAAATAGGTGTTATTCTACTGATAGTATGTGCATCGGCAATCTGGGGGAACTTGCGTATGGTAGACCCAACAACAGAATATGAGACGTTGAAGCTAGAACTCTTGGCCTATTACCGTGCGGCCTTTGCATTACCCACCGCCTGTCACACGTTAGCCGTATACCCTGCTGAGGTTGATATTGTAAAACGGCTTATCTGCCTTGTGGGTGGTAGGGAAGCTTGTGGGATCATGGTTCACTGTTGGAATGAGGCACGACGGGGTTATCCAAAGATGCTGCTTGTTACTGAACTGGACTTCCTTACATGCAGAGACAACTGGAATAGAAGAGGCTAATGTGAGAACTATACAAGCCCATACCCACGAATAACTAAAAAAGCAATAGTGGCGGACCAGTTCATCACATGCATGTGATCGGCTAGGCAATACTTAATCTTTTGTCTCATTCATGACATGATAACTTAGAAATTGAGCGGCTTATACGTTTGCATATATAGTCGAAGTGTTTTTAGGAAGGGATGCTCCATATGCAAACAACTACAGATGAACCTAAGTCAAGAGAAGATATAGAGGCTCAAATTGAAGAGTGTCAGGAAATAATCTATGGCCTCAGACATGGGCTTCGTTGGTTTACATTCATTGCACGAGTTTTCTGCCTTTGCGTTGCGGTAATCCCTACTGTTTTTATTCTAGCAGCCTTTATGCCCCTTCTTGTGCAAAACATCTTAGACGGGGTAGGGACTGCCGCGTGTCTTGGTACCTTTTTTTCAGGAGCTGGTTTGATCGGTTGGTTTATCTCAACGTATGAAAATAATGAAGGCATTCATGCATACCAAGTAGCTTTAAGGGAAGTGAAGCAGACCCTTTCCAAATGGCAGCGACAACTTATGCGGTGGGATGAACAGGCTCTTAAACATCTCACAGCTGAACAGTACATGCATCAGTTACCTGGATTAATTGACTCCTACCGAAAACGAGCAGACCGCTACCGTAACTGGTTTGTTACTACCCAGCTGATCACTATTTTTCTCTCTGCTGCTATCACAAGTTTGTCTGGTGGTTGGCTTGACCGCTACTTTCAAATCCCTTGGATCATTCCTGTCATCGGTGCATTGATCAGCATCCTCACCAGTCTTACCCTCTTCTTCAAATTTCGTGAAAAAGGCACAAACTTACAACAGACTGCCGACGCCATGGACTGGGAACACATGGCTTGCACTCTCGGTATTGGCCACTACAAAGGTATGACCAAAGAAGTTGCCCAGGTAGAACTAGCAGAAAAGGCAGAAGCCCTAAGACAAGAACAACAGAAAAAACAACTCCAACTTGAACAATCTTCCCACTCTGAACAAAAAGCCCTCCAATCGACTCCTTAAAAACCTCCTTCTTTCCGTAAAGCACATATGTGTGTGATGAATCACCAGTTTTCCGAGGGACAACCGAGAAGCTTCTTTAAGGACTAAAACCAAATTTAAGGGTATTGACAGAGCCATAGAAGTTGTAGTAGTATGTGGCTTGTAATACACGTCTTGTTTGCTCAATTATGTACTTGTTTCGAGAGAAAATTGGCAGAATGAGCTTGACTAGACTGGCTCTACAGGCCGATGTGGCGGAATGGTATACGCGCTTGTCTCAAAAACAAGTCCCGCAAGGGTTGAGGGTTCGAATCTCTCCATCGGCACCACAGAAGACTACTGGGGCGTCTCAAGCAAGGCTACAAGCGGCTTGAGGCGTTTTCATTTTTAATCTATAAGGACGTATGTAGCAACACTGTAGCAACGCAAAAAAACTCATTTTGAGATAGTTCACTGCTCCTAACAGCAATTAACATACAAATATGAAGCAGGAATAATGATGGTATGGAGAAAAGTATAGAAATCTTCTTCTGTTACGCACGAGAAGATGAAGTACTGCGCCAGGGATTAGAAAAACACCTACGAGCTTACGCCGCCAGGGTATTATTGACCTATGGCACGACCGCAAAATTAGCCCTGGCACAGAATGGGAGCATGAAATCGATCTACACCTCAAAACAGCCCGCGTCGTCCTCTTACTCATCAGTCCCGACTTCATAGACTCAGATTACTGCTACGGTATTGAAATGAAACAGGCCATGGAACGGCACGAACGTGGAGAGAGCCGCGTTATCCCCATTATTCTCCGACCAGTCTACTGGCAAAAGGCACCCTTTGGCAAGCTACAAGCCTTACCGACAGACGCAAGACCGGTTACAAGTTCAAAGTGGCATACGCAAGATGAAGCATTCTTTGATGTTGCTGAAGGTATTCGCGTTGCAATTGAAGAACTGATCGCAAAAGATGAGGCACAGCAGTGGAAAGATCAGGGAAATATGCTCCTTAATCAGAAGCAGTACGAGAAAGCTCTTGTTGACTTTGATCGAGCCATCTCTCTGAACGCCAACGATGCCTGGGGCTTTGGCGGTCGCGGAGAAACCTATCGTCAGATGGGGCAGTATGAGAAAGCTCTGGCTGACTTTAAACGGGCCATCTCTTTGAGCACCAACTTTTCCCAGGCTCTTGCCGCTCACAGGAAACTTGCCATTAATAGTACTCAATTGAAGCTTGAGCCTCCTTTTACAGTTGAAGAAGTGATCGCCAGATATGAGACAGAGCAATGGATGAACCAAGGTGTTGTACCGAAGTCCAGGGTAGATAAATTGCCGAAAGAGAGTTTTCTTATCAATGCCTATGAGCAGGTAAAGGCAGGAAAGATCACATCCCCGGACATTATTCGCCGTATAGCGGCGGATTTCCAGCGTTTTGACAGCGTTCCCGAAGCCAGCTTTAATGGAGCACGAGCCGCTCATGTCCTGCTTGCACGAGCCTCTATGTATGAAGAGCTGGTCAAAGCCGAGCAACAATTCAGTGGCGGCTTTCCGTATGACGTGGTAGATCAGTATGATGATAGTGTGCCAGCCACGCCCAATTGGACATTTCGCCCTCCTACCGACGATAACCTGATAGCTGATGGATGAACATCCTCCCTAATAATCTGTGCTGCGTAGCTTTGTGACCGTGATCGCCCAGACAATCCAGAGTGGACCATCATATACTCTGGTATACCAATTCGCTTAAACCCCTCGATCTTCGCGCCCATGACGAACCGCCCTTAAAATGACGTCCAACGTCTCACCGATACGATGATCAGGCACCCCCACGATTTCATGCTGAGCATCCTTGACCCCAATAATCATCATGCCACCTTGAGCATTTGCCATCCCACAGAGACGCTCCGCCATCTCAACGGTATTGGTCTCTCCACCTTGAATTAGCTTCTTCAGTTCTACCTCACTCAGTTTACTGCCCATAACATCCTCTTTGTATTTCTTTCTGTATCTGAAGCATCCACATTGTAGCATAAGGAAGAGGTCTTTTTATAGAAGTGGCGGATGAGTGGCGGATGAGAATTCATTCTCACTCAGCTTAGTCATCATGCCTCCGTTCCACGCTATCGTTGTCTCAAGCAGCCCAATTTTAGCACGAGGAACAGGTTTCTTATAGAGAATGTCCGATAGATGGCGGAAGACTGGCGGATGAGTGGCGGATAGAATTGGACTGCACCCCTGAGAGCGGACACTACAGAAAGCAAGATTCTCCGAAACTGTGTTATATACTGTTGAAAGGCAGTAAGACCAAAACTATTCACCGGAAGCATTGAGCAAGGAGAAAGCTATGACGCCAGCTTCTTACAATGAGATCGCACAGTGGTATGATCAGTTCCTGCGCGAGAGACCTATCTACACGGAAGTGATCCTGCCGAACGTGTTGGCACTTGTCGGAGCGGTCGAGGGGGAAGTCATTTGTGATCTGGCTTGTGGGCAAGGCTGGGTGGCGCGTGAGTTGGCACGGCGCGGAGCACAGGTCACTGGCCTTGACCTGGCACCGAACCTGCTGGCACTCGCACGACGCTATGAAGAGCAAGAACCGCTGGGAATAGTGTATGTTCAAGGAGACGCAGAGCGTGCTGAACAGCTGCGCAACAGTCAGTTTACCGGCTGTGTCTGTATCATGGCACTGATCAATATTCCTGACCTTCAAGCCACCTTTCGGAGCGTACGACGGATTCTCCAACCAGGTGGCTGGTTTGTCTTTGCCATTCCTCACCCCTGTTTCGAGACTCCTCACGCTCAGTGGACACCCCTGCCTGATCCTGAACATGCACTGGCCAGGATCGTCACCGGCTATTTTGACGAACGACAATGGTTCTCATCGAACCCGGACGGAGTACGTAGCCGGGTCGGAGACCATCACCGCATGCTCAGCACCTACCTCAACACGCTGAGTGCTACAGGTTTCGTGCTTGAACGCACCCTCGAACCAGGCCTATCTGCCAGACAAGCTGAACTAGTGCCGGGCAACCGCGAAGTTCCCACGCTCCTGCTGATCCGCGCTCACAGCCACGGTTCTGAGCTTACGCATGCCAGCTAGTGCTACCGTAGGTGAAAATGAGTGGAAAGAGGAACAATTCCATGATAGAATAGAGTAGGCTCTCTGCCGAATGAAGAGGCAGGAAAGGAGTTCCATATGATGAACGCCACAGCACAAGTCGTTCGTAGTCATTGGTGGCTATTGCTAGTACGAGGAATCCTCGCGATCCTTTTTGGCATCATTGCCTTGGTAGCCCCTGGCATCGCACTCCTCGCCTTCATCTACGTGTTCGCGGCATATGCCATTCTCGATGGGATCACGGCCATCGTCGTATCGTTCCGCGAACGGAGTTTCTTGCGTACCTGGTGGGTGCTGCTGCTCGAAGGAATCTTAGGTGTCATCTTTGGTATCCTGGCCTTTGTGTGGCCTGGGGAGACAGCACTGATTTTGCTCTACCTGGTGGCATTCTGGGCACTGGTGACAGGCATCATAGAGATAAGCTCCGCCTTCATAGTTCCTGGGTCTGTGGGACTGCGATGGGGGTTAGGACTCGCTGGTCTCCTCTCCATCATCTTCGGTATTATTTTGATCGTTCATCCTGGAGCCGGGCTCCTGGCCGTTCTGTGGCTGGTCGGCATCTATGCCATCGTGTTCGGGGTGTCCTTGATCATTTATGCCTTCCAGATTCGAGCACGAGCGTCGGCTCTCTAAGCGACGGAAGGGCTACGCTCATATTCTTGGAGCTCTCTAGCTTTCTCAACGTTGGGCTTAGCCTCATTCTTGCTATTCTTATGAGCCAAGTGCCTTCTTAATAGCAGGCAGTAGCACCTCCAGAGTATAGGTATCTTCATGAAGCATGCCATTGATAAAGAAGGTGGGGGTGCCTCGTACTCCACTACGTGTCCCACTTTCGATATCTTCGTAAATGCGCTGTGCATAGATGTGATGTGCCATATCCTGCTTGAACTTATCCATTGCCAGTCCCAACTGAGCAGCATAGTGCTCCAAGTCAGCATCTTCAAGAGCCCGCTGATGCTCAAATAGCGTCTCGTCCATCTCCCAAAACTTACCTTGAGCTGCCGCGGCTTCGGCTACCTCTGCTGCATGGCGAGCATGATGATGAAAGTCGGAGCGGGGAAAGTGGCGAAAGACAAAACGCAGAGAACTCCCCAACTGCTGCTGAATCACTTTCACAACAGGGTAAGCATCAGCACAATAGGGACACTCATAATCAGCGTATTCGACCAGCGTTACCGGTGCGGTTGCTAGCCCCTGTACGTGATCATCCTGATGCACTGGTACAGTAAGATCAGCCATTTTTTTCCCTCTCAAGTCTTATGAGTGGATCTCAGAGTGCGTATCTTGACACTTTTGCAGTTCCAATACTTGTCCATCAAATGGAGACGCGCCTGCTCAACGGTTGACATGCTCTTCTCCCTCTATGTGGGTCGCACGCAAACAGCGTGTGGTGATCAAACGGTGCCTATCCACACTGCTTTATACAACGTAACATTGACAGGTGCAAGCTCTACATATGTTAGAGCTTCAACGCGCCTCTCGCCGTGTGGCCTAATCTCCTTGTCTCATTCCTCTAAAAATTGATGACAGTATCAGGAGTGAGCCGTATCGCCCACAGAAGCCGCATCGGGCGCGGCTCCTCGACCTTCGGCAATGCGCCCAAGGGTTGCTTTAGCCACGGCCATATAGTCACTCGTTTTCAATACCATTGAGCGATCCAGGCGTGCCGCGTTGAAATAAATCTCGTCATTCTCAAGCAGCGCAGGATCGACAAGCAGCTTCAACTCCTGATTGAAGGAGAATGGCAGGATCGTGCCTGCTACACTGCCCGCGTGCCGTTCAGCAATCTCCGGTGAGGCAAACGCGACGTAAGTACCTCCCATGAGAGCCTTGACTGCTGACAAATTTACTTTTGTATCGCCTGGCACAACCGCCAGAACGTACTTGGTGACTTTTTTGCCGATCTTGACCATCAGGATGATACACTTCGCGGCCTGCGCCAGTGCGTTTCCGCGCATTTGACTTACCAGTTCCGTTTGCCCCTCGGCTGCATGGTCGATCAGCCGATATGGCACTCTCTGTTCATCGAGAAATGTGATCAGCTGTGTATAGGTGTTTCCTTGCTCTTCCATATGATACCTCTCTGTTCATTGGCTCTTCCAGCTATTCTTGTCTCTTTCTGGTTAAACCCATACCCTACTAAAATGTGCATGAGCTGTCAAGAGGAAACGTCTCTTCTCTCTCCCCATGCAAATGGCTCGAATATGATAAAATACGACAGACCCTTTTATGCAGATAGATACCGAGACTAGCACTTCTACCTTGGCGACTCAGCCGCTCGGAGAGGAGGCTATGAAGGAGTAACACAGCTATGGCAGATATATCATCCAATGAACAGATATCCTTCGATGCATGGAGCAAATTGATCGAGGAGACCATGAAGGCAAATCCAGCCTTGCAAGCGACTACAGTGCCGGGATTGGAAGGTGGAAAAGACCCGTGGCTCACCTTGATTGATCAGCTCTGGAAGGCCAACCCTTACAGTAAATTAGTGCCTTTTGATCCTGCTGGCATCACTCGTGCGTTCCAGCAAGTTTGGCTTGATGCCATGCGCAATCCAGATCGTGCATGGGCTACCTATACTGAATTCATCCAGCAATACACGCAAATAATGTCAGCAGCGACCTTGAAATTCTGGGGGCGCAGTCAAGATAGCGAGCCAGTAATTGCGCCAGAGAAAGGCGATAAACGCTTCAGTGCCACGGACTGGCAGCAGAATCCCGTCTTCGACGCCCTCAAGCAAAGCTACCTGCTAGCTGCCACGACTCTGCTCAAGTCCGCATCCGAGGTGCAGGGGTTGGATGCCAGACAGCAGCGCAAGTTGATGTTCTACGTGCGCCTCTTCCTGGATGCCATCAGCCCAACAAACGTAGCTTTCACCAATCCGCAGGTCATTCATGAGACTGTACAGAGCGGTGGCCAGAATCTCGTGACGGGTATGGAGCATCTTTTACGCGATTTCAAAGCTGGCAAGATGAAGATGACCGACACCGCTGCCTTTGCACCTGGGCGCAATTTGGCACTGACCCCCGGACAGGTGGTCTATCGCAACAAACTGATCGAACTTATCCAGTACGCCCCCACCACAGAGCAGGTCTACGCAATCCCCTTGTTGTTTATCCCTCCGTGGATTAATAAGTATTACATTCTGGACATGCAGCCACAAAACAGCCTCATCAAATTCCTTGTAGAGGCTGGCTTCACTGTCTTTGTCATCAGTTGGAAGAATCCAGATGCCTCCATGGAAGAAATAGGCTTCGAGGATTACCTGACATTGGGGCCATTAACAGCACTTGATGTCGTCAAAGAGATTACTGGCTCACCCAAGGTCAATCCCGTTGGCTATTGTATTGGTGGCACCTTGCTCTCCATGGCCCTCCCCTACCTGGCCGCGAAAAAGGATAAGACGGCCAACGCAGTCACCTTCCTGGTGTCCTTGCAAGATTTCGGCGATGTAGGCGATACGGCAGTCTTCATTGATGAGCCGCAGGTGACGTATATCGAAGGGAAAATGATGGAGCGCGGCTACCTGGATAGCAACTCGATGGCGACCATGTTTAACATGTTGCGTGCCAACGACTTGATCTGGAGCAACGTCGTCAACAACTACTTGTTGGGTAAGGAGCCACCTGCCTTCGACTTGCTCTACTGGAATGACGATGGTACCAGGATGACCCGCGCCGCCCACTCGTTCTACCTGCGCAACACGTATCTTGAGAACAACATCGTCAAACCCAATAAGCTTGTGCTGAAAGGCGTACCTATTGATCTCGGCCAGATCCGCCAGGACATCTATGCGGTTGGTGCCGAGCAAGACCATATCGTTCCCTGGAAGTCAGCTTGGCGTATCTCTCAGCTTGCCCACGGCCCCGTGCGCTTTGCACTGGCCGGAAGCGGTCATATCGCCGGCGTAATCAGCCCCCCCAGCAAGGGAAGAGGCTACTGGACCAATGATACGCCAGTCAAGAACGCCGACGAATGGCTAGCAGCTGCCGAGAGACACAAAGGAAGCTGGTGGATGGACTGGTTGGAGTGGCTCAAGTCACGCTCTGGCGAACAGCAAGCACCACCCTCAATGGGAAGCCAGACCTATCCACCTATCACTCCAGCCCCCGGTACCTACGTGCTGGAAAAATAAAGTTCTGATTTTTTGTCAATGCTATACAGCTATAAGGATGTATGAATGCTCTGTAGGGGCCGCACCCTGTCCGGGGGACAGGTAATACCGCGCCCACCGCCGATTTATCGGCCCGTATCCACGTCTGATTCGCACCGATAAACCGGCTCCTATAACGAATCCATATACGAAAGGAAACGAACAATATGAGCGAGGAGACGCAAAAACCAACAGCACTTCCAGCAATAGGAGCGCGAGCAACACGCGTTCGCACCATCACCGATGATGATATCGTGCGCTTCGCTGAGGTAAGTGGCGACCGCAACCCCGTTCACCTGGACGCCGCTTATGCGGCACGTTCTCCCTTTGGTCAACGCATTGCCCATGGCTTCCTCACCGGCTCTATGATCTCCGCCTTGATCGGTATGGAACTGCCTGGAGCAGGAAGCATCTATTTGGGACAGACGCTGAAATTTCTCGCCCCTGTTCATATTGGCGATACAGTGACGGCGAGCGTCGAGGTCATTGGCGTACGCGAGGAGAAACGCATCATCACACTGCGTACCGACTGCACAAATCAGGACGGGATTCTGGTTCTGACCGGGGAGGCGGTCGTCAAATATGGAGGTTAAGGTCAAGTATGGAGCACCTGGAGAAACAGGAAATACCAGCGTTAAACACAAAGCAAGGACGCAGCATCGCCTATTCGCGTAGCACTACGATTCGCCTGATGGAAGCACTCGATGTCAATGGGCATGGCAATGTTCACGGGGGCGTCATTATGCGTATGGTCGATGAGGCAGCCGCGATTGTTGCCATAAAACATGCCCGCCTCCCAGTCGTGACCGCCAGGGTTGAGCGTTTTGATTTCCTGGCACCAGCCTATATCGGTAACGTCGTGTCCGTCCACTGTGCATTGAACTACGTGGGTCGCACCAGCATGGAAGTTGGGGTAGAAGTCGTGGCAGAAGACTTAATGACAGGGGAGACGCGTCGCGTTGCCAGCAGCCAGGTCATCTATGTCGCTCTGGACAAGAACAGTAAGCCAACCCCCGTCCCCCAGCTCATTCCTGCTGATGATGATGAGATGGCGAGGGTAGAGCAAGCGAAACTTCGCCGCACGCGCATGCGGGCGATTGAGGAGGAGCTAGCAAGGCATCTGCCTCTCACCAGCGAGGTGTAGAGGCAGCCTCTCAGTCTTTTAGCATAGGTGCCGTAAGCCCCCTGGCGCAGAGACATGGGGATATAAGGCACACTGTTGTTTTTAGGTAACACTTGCAATCTATCTAAAGATGTGCTATACTGTACAGTATGAGAAAGACGTTT
>JBPCJY010000067.1:0-32238 GCA_051004815.1 Ktedonobacteraceae bacterium | reverse complement strand
TTATACCATCTCCAAGCGGTTTTGTAGGTGATCCCAACTTTCTTGGCATAGTGGCTTAATTTCATGTCTACATTTTACCATGAAATAGCCATAAATATCAATGTATATTAAGAAGTTATTTCACCCTCTTCACGGGCTGTGTTACACTACCAATGTATTAGTATGCACGATACTCTTTCTATTGAGGTTATTTTAGATGATATATTCTTCCCGCCTGTGGCGAGGACGACGAATGCTGGTTAGCATGGTGGCGATAATAGGGCTACTGGTCGGCTCATTCCTGTTTTCCGCGTGCGCTACTATGCCCATCGTCAGCTCTACCAATAATACACTGGGTCTGCTTGTGCCAGGCACGTTAACGGTTGCTAGCGATACCTCGACTCCTCCCATGGAGTTTATTGACGATAAAACACAACAAGCTGATGGCTTTGATATTGACTTGATTACCGCCATTGGACATCGTTTGGGCTTGAAGGTCAATATCCTCACTACCAAAATCGAGTTGCTACTCAGCGATCTGGCCAACAAACGCTATGATGTAGCCATATCTGCCATCCCTATTACACCGGATAGACAGGTACAGGCCAATCTTATCCCTTACTCTATCGCTGGTGAGTCCCTGTTGGTGTTGGCTAGTAATCCCCATCATATTCACGGCCTGGCCGATCTCTGTGGGCAAGTGATAGGTGTGCAAGAGAGCGCACACGCACAGGTTGATGCGCAAAACGCCAGTGCTATCTGCCAGCAAACCAGCAAACAGGCCATTACCTTCACTGTCTTAAAAAACCAGCTGCGCCTTGTGCAGTTGCTGGCAGAGCACCAGGTGGTCGCGACCTTTCAGGACTCCGCGACGACCGACTATTTTATAAAGCTATATCCAGGTCAATTCGCCCCTGGCAGCCCTCTCATACATGCCAGTACTGAAGGAATTGCCGTACGCAAGGATAACAATGCTCTCACATCGGCAATTCAGACAACGTTGGCTGCGCTAAAAGGCGACGGAACGTACAGTCAATTGATCGCGAAGTGGGGCTTGAACAACGAAGCTGTAGGAGCGCAATGAATGTGCGCCCTGCTAGAAGCTTCATGAAATGATCAGGTAGTTATGCGTCTTTATACCGCACCCATCATCAGCAATAGCGTGCTTCGTTCGGGCGTCCACCTGCTCGAAATCTACCTGCCACAACTGGCGCAAGCTGTGCAGCCGGGGCAGTACTGTATGCTGCGTTGTTGTCATCCCGCCGCGAGCGATCCTCTGTTGCGCCGCCCTTTCTTTGTGCATAGTGTGCAGCGTAGCCAGGGGCTGTGTACATTCCTCGTCCATGTGCGGGGACGCGGAACGGCCTGGCTTGCTGATCAGAGCGCGGGAGCCACGCTGGATATCCTGGGGCCAATGGGGCATGGTTGGGAGCTACGTTCCACCGTCAGAAACCTCTTGCTGGTCAGCGAAGGTGACACCATTGCGGCGTTGCTGCTGTTGGCGCAGAGTGCTATCGAGCAAGAATTGGTGGTAACGCTCGTCGGTCAATTTGATACTGCCACGGATGTCTATCCACCAGCGTTGCTATCGCCCGAAATAGAGTATCATATCGTCACGACCGATGGTAGCCAGGGACAGGCAGGGCAAGTCGCGCACATACTGGGCGCGTACCTACTCTGGGCTGACGCAGCCTGTCTCAGCATTTCACATGAAACATCTACGAGCTTGTACAATCAATACGAGCGACTGCGTACAAAGCACTTCGCACAAGGTACCATACTGCAACCTCTGGTGTGCGGGAATGGCGTTTGCCTGACCTGTAGTGTCGAAACTCATGCAGGCGCGAGGTTGATCTGTCGCGATGGCCCTGTCTTTACTTTGCGTGATATCGCTCGCTAGTTGATGTCATCCAGGAATGGCAAGCGCGTCGTGACTTTTTGGGGTAAGGCGCAGACGCGCTGCTGCACTTTAAAATTGGGGATGGTGTCTAGCAGATGCAGAAATGCTTGCACGATAGTTGGATCAAATTGCTGACCCGCGGAGCGCAGCAGGAGTTCACGAGCTACCTCATCTGAAATCGGTGCTTTATAAGGACGTTGCGACGTCACGGCATCATAGGTGTCTGCCACCGTCAGTATTCGTGCGCTGAGAGGAATCTCTTCTCCGTGCAATCCTGTCGGGTAGCCAAGGCCATTCCAGGCCTCGTGATGATGCAGAACGGTTTCTACATAAAAAGGGTGAACATCACAGCCAATCAGGATACGTGCTCCTATCACCGGGTGACGCTCCATAGTGCGGCGTTCATCGTCGGATAGAGCTGCGGATTTATTCAATATATCGTTGGCAATCCATGTCTTGCCCAGATCATGGACTAAGGCCGCCAGCGCGAGGTCCCGTGCTTCTCGTCGGCTCCATCCCAGGTAGCGCGAGAGGCGTTGTGCATAGGTCGCCACTCGACGCGAATGCTCATAGGTCACGATATCTCGTTCCTGGATGCTTTTCGCGAACGAAAGAATGACTCCTCGCGTCTCTTGTTCTCGATAAAAGTGTGCTGCTACCACCACTGTGTTCCCCCATCATCAAACATGCGATTCTTTCCCTTTATTACATACGTTTGTGCATCAAGCGAGTTGTAAATTTCGCAAAAAGCAAGCTTTCAATAGTATGGCAAGCTCACACTATACTAATAGCAAATGGGAAGCTCTGTCTATGCTTATCGCTCAATCGGTACTTTTGTATCATCGGCCTAAATTCGTCTTGCTATCCCCCAAATAGTCCCTCTTATAGAGCAGTTAGTTTTGTTACACCAAAGTTTGTGATAGACTCGTTTTGATAGGGCATGTATATCTTACCGGAGTGTAATATGACAGAGCAGAATGACGAAGGCACCATCGAACAGAATGGTATCGTGGATCAGTCAAAGCGTAGCGACGATTGTATCACTGTTGTGCTGACCGCCGATAACCATCTTGGCTATATGGCCTTTGGTCAGCAGGCCCAAAAGCGTGAGGAGCAGCAGCAACGCTTGCGTCGCGCCTTTCAACAGGCCGCGGATTTCGCGATAGGGCAGGGCGTTGACCTGTTTGTGCAAGCGGGTGATCTCTTTGATACCACGACACCGCATGAGTTGGATCGCAGCTTTGTGGCGGCTCGTTTGGCCCAGTTGCACCATGCCGGCGTGCGCGTCTTTGCCCTGGGCGGTACCCATGATACGCCCACCGAGGCACATTCCTGGCTGGGCGAAACAACCCCTGCTCCGCAAATCAGTTATGACCATTTAGGGGTAATGCATTACTTTGCTCCGCACGCCGCTGAACTTGCACCCGTGCTGTTTACTGTCCGAGAAATGTCAGTGGGTATTTGTGGCCTCGGTGTCCTGGCTGGTCAGGAGGGTAATCCCTTCACTCGCGTTCGTGTGCAGGATGATATTGAGCGTGCCACTATCCCGCTCCTTGTGCTACACGCGCCTATCGAGGGCCTCTCCGCGGGTACTTCATTGTTGGACACTCGTGCTCAAGTGAGTCGTGCCAGCATTGAAAACCAAACCACGTTCCGTTACATTCTGGCTGGCTACCAGCACAGTTATCGCCATCTGCGCGTTGGTTCGTGCGAAGTGGTCATTGCCGGAGCTACACAGCATATCGACTTTGCTAATCCCGCTGAGGAGCCAGGCTTTGTCTTCCTTGGACTAGCCGCCGATGGCGTGCGTTGGTGTGAGCATATCCCTGTCGATGCCCTGGCGTTAGCGCGACTGGTCATATGCACCGACGAGCTTTGGTCGAGCGATACTGCCATAAATGAGTCTGCTAAGAGTAGCCCAACTGAAACCATTCTTGAGCGGCTGCGTCCACTCTGCAACAAGCAATCTATGGTACAACTGCGCCTCGAAGGAGAGCTGACGCGCAGCCAGTACCATCAATTAGATCTCAACCAGATACGACGCTATGGCGCGGAACAATGCTTTTCGTTAGTCATTGACGATAGTGGATTGGAAATTTTGCCTGAGCAAGCGTTCAGCGTCCTGGAGACAGGTGAACGCTTTTCTCCTCGCGAAGAGCTAATCACCCTGGCGGATGAATGGATCGCGGCAGCCAACAATGAGCAAGAGAAAAAAGCCTTGCGCATGACAAAAGAAGAGTTACTGGCAGCAATGGACGAGGTCAAAAGTAGAAGGTAACGGAGTATCTCGATGATTATACTGAAACATTTAACGGTTGAGCGTTTCCGGCTCTTGCGAGAGATTAACCTGCACTTTCCACAACGCGGCAGCATCCTCATTCAAGGCCCTAACGAAGCTGGTAAATCCGCCCTCTTTGAAAGTATCTATTTCGCTCTTTATGGCACACCACTGACCGCGAACCGCGACAATCGCAGTCTTGATGACCTGATTCTCTATGGCGCATCACAGGCATGTGTGACCCTTATGCTTTCGGTTGGTGTCACCGAGTTGACTATTACGCGGGTAATCGAGCGCGGCAACGGACAACACATTTCGCTACTGGTACGCAAGCTGGGTATGCCGGAAGAGGAGCCTATCACAGAACTTAGCACAGCCAATGACCGTATCGTTGCCGAGCTTGGACAACTGGACGGCGAGTCTCTGCGCAACTCCTGCTTCATCGAGCAAAAAGGCTTGAATCGATTGGAAGAGTTGCCGGGCAGCATGAGAGAGACGACGGTACGTAAGCTGCTGGGGCTCGAAAAGATGTTGCATTTGACCGAAAAATTCAAACTCACACAGCATGATGAGCAGATGTTACAAGAGTCTAATGAGCGTCTGAAACTGGCCGAGATACAGACGCTCATTCCTACGAAGAGTGTGCGTTTAGGCCACCTTGAAGAGGGCTTAGACGCCGTGACCGTCTCGGAAGACCTGGCTGAGATTAGCCAGCAAGAGGCAGATATCGCCGAGCAAGAGCTTTCGCTCGACGCTATTCGCGCTCGACGTGTAGAACTCAAAAACCGCCAACAGCGCATTCAACAATTGAGCCAGGCCGATGCCACCCTGGCTGAGATTGCCTCAGCCTACGATACGATAGCTGAGGCGCAGCGTGAACTGCCTGAGCTTAATCGCTCCATTGCTGAACTGGATCGACGCGAACGCGAAGAACTTCCTGCTCTGGAGAAACGTGTCCACGAACTGGCCGAACTGACCCGTTCCTTCGGCACTCTTGAGCGCATGTCCAATGACCTTCTCGCCTCCGTTGGCACCATCAAAGAACTGGAACAAGCACTAAAAAATCATCAGGAAATTGTGCAAGATAGCGCGAACTTGGACGAGCAAATCATTAGCGCACGCCTCCAATTGGAGCAATCCCGCCAATCCTTCAACGAACTAGAGGAGCGACGGCGTGTCGGTCATCCCCAACTGGAGTCCCGCCAACAGCGGCTGCAAGGACTCAATAAGTATGTCACCGCTCTACACACAGCCGAAGAGGTCTATACACGGCGCATTACGCAACAAGATCTGGCAGCAGAGAATAGTGCGCAACTTACCACAATCAAAAAGGATATGCGCGAAATAGAGCAAGAATGCTCATTGGCCGAGGCCGAAGCACAACGGGCGCAGCAACAGGTTGACGCGCTGGAAAACTACTGGCGTCAGTTGAGCATTCGCCGTCAGTTAGAAAATTGGCAACACTTACAAGAACTTTCGCAAAGACTCTCTGACGCTGAACAACAAGTGCGCGTTGCTCATCAGCAACAGGAGAAGTTGACCGTCTCACACTTAGCGACCCGACAAACAGTCAGTCGTTGGTTACTATTCGCCATTGTTACGGGTGTCCTTGGCCTGGTACTGGGTGTTGTGGCACTTTTCTTTGCTTCACAACAAGCTATTCTTGCCTCGATTCTGGGCTTGTTGGCCCTGGCTGCCTTGATCAGTGCTGGTTACGGCATGCAACATTATAGTCAGGCCCACAACGAGGAACGCATCACCAATCAGCGTATGCAGGAGGCTATTGGTCAGGTTGGCAACGCGGTCGCAACCCGCGAAACGGCCATGCGCCAGGGTGGCAATCGTGAGGCTTTGGCACAAGTTGAGCACGAGCTTCGCTCCCTCGGTGGAACTGTGCCGCAATCCCGCGAAGAAACTCAGCAACTTCTGCGACAAGTAGCTGATAATGGCGAGAGTTTGGCCACTATTCAACAGCGCGTCACCGAAAAACGCAATGCCGCTCAGGCTTCGCATCACAAGCTCAACGTGACTAGGGAGGCGATGACCTCCTTGCGCGATAAGCAAACACATTTAGAGGAACAGCGTAAAAAAGAGGATTGGGACGACATCGAAAACAAGCTTCGCATGGACCGTGTTGCTATCGAGGATAAGCAGCACGAAATAGCCGCCCTGGCTGGTCAGGAAGGCTTGCCTATTCCCAATTTCACTACGTCCACCAGCGGTATTCTCTCTACCACCAGCGCGGATTTTGAAATGGCGGTAGCGGAAGCTATTCAAGTTAGCGAGCGCGAGATTGTTGCCCTGGATGGAGAACTTGCTGTGGCCCCGGCATTGGCTGAACAGGTGAAACTCTACCAGGACGCCCTGGATGATTTGTTGGCCCGTCAGCATGCAGTGACTGAGCACCATGAGCGTTTTCAGGCGCAGCATCCCCTGCAACAGCTGGAACGTGCGCGTGAGCAGCAACCGGCCTTGCGCAATGCCTTGCAGAGCTTACAGGATTCGCTGCGTCAACGCGTCAAACCTTTGGGTGTTACCTTCGGGCAAACGGCTATCAGCAATGCCGAAGGAGTTGCGCACAAACAACTGGAGGGCTTGCACATCACTCTCGGCCAACGCATCGACCTGCAAAGCCGTCGCGATAGCTATGCGACACAGCTCAAAGATCGCCAGGATGTACTTTCCAGCCACTATAATCAACTTGCCAAGCTTAGTGGTTCTCTGGGGAGCTGGATTGTTCCCCTCAATCCTTTCGCGGAAGCTCTCGTGGCGTTGCGGACACGTTGCCAGCAAGAGATTAAAGACGCCAATGAAAGCGGCATCCTGGCGGAACTGGAAAAATTGCGCATGCAGGAACGCGCCTCACAAGCCAAAATTGCCCTCTGTCATCAGGAAATCGAGGAAGCGCATGAGCGTATCGCGACCATGCTGGTACAGCGTAGTCGCCCTATTACAAAAGAGTATACCTTTACAAGCATCGTGGCCGTCTGGCCGTTGGTCAGCGAATATACTGCCCAGGATCGCCATCGCCTTGAAGAGGAGCGGCAAATCCTCGAACAAGAATTGCTACAGCTGGAACAGCAAGAACTGACCCTGAGTACGCAATTGCAGGCAGGCAGTGCCAAATTGGATGTGGAACAAGCTCGCTTACGCCTGGAGCAACAGGAACGCAGCTATCAGACGAAGAAACATGGCAACTTGCTGCTAAATGCCGTCAATGAACGCCTGCTGCGCAAAATGCAGCCGCATACCGAGTACTACATGCAACAAATCCTTCCTCTGCTGACCAGTGGACGCTACCATGATGTTCACCTTCGCACGGAAGAAGAAGCAGAGACGATGAGCGGTGGCTCGTTTTCACTGCGCGTCTGGGATACTGCCGCCGGTGAATATGTTCCCAAGTCCGCTCTTTCCGGTGGGGCCGCTGACCAGCTCTCGTTGGCTTTGCGCCTCGCCTTCGCCATTGCCGCCCTCCCGCGCGAATTGGCTACTGCCCCCGGCTTTGTCCTGCTAGACGAGCCACTTAGCTCTTTTGATCGTGGGCGTACACAGGCCCTGGTCAATGTCGTAACCGGCGAAATACTCGGTCAGCACTTTGAACAGGTCTTACTGGTTTCGCACAGCAGTGCTTTTGATCCGGCCATGTTCCCCTATCATCTCTACCTGGATGGCGGTGTCATCGTCGAAAGCAATCTGCCGGTCGTCCCCACCATTCAGCTCTTATCACCTCTCGATGAGAGCACCCCCAATAAACATGACACGTCAAACGCAGTGCTTGCTCCGGTACCAGAGACCATCGCGGTCGAATCGTAACACATGAAGTTAAGCGGATGAGCCTGGAGAGCCACCCCACCAGGGCGACCGCAAGGGATCGCCCTGGAAAACACGTTGCCTCGCTTAAGTGAATGTCTATGGGGCCGATCTTCGGCCTCTTTTTTGAAAAAACTGGACATGAGCCGATTGTACCATGCACATGGAAACATCCCGTACAAATACAGTTCATTATAGGTAGTATCTCCTATAAACTGTATGCTATACTGGGGCATGGGAGCGATGCAGCAACCTGACGCGATACGAGACAAATGGAGGGACATCATCGACCTACAGCATGGCCATAGCCCAAAAAATGCCCAGACGGGACGTTTAGAGCGGCGCACGCTTTTAATAAAACGCTATATGATACAGCGCACTATTGGCCATGGCGGTATGGGAGCTGTCTACCTGGCGCGTGATTTAAGGCGGCAGACCAACTGTGCCATCAAAGAGATGAGCCTTTCGATGGTGCCAGCAGAAGACCGTGTGAAGGCGGTGCAGAATTTTAAGGCCGAGGCCAAGATGCTGGCTGGCCTGAACCATCCCAACCTCCCCACCTTTTCAGGCTTTTTTACCGAGGGTACTCGGCATTTCCTGGTCATGGAATATGTCGATGGGATGACGCTGGACGCGTTCCTGGAACACAATAATGGGCCTTTTCCTGAACGCCGCGTCCTGGCGTGGGCCAAGCAACTCTGCGATGTCCTGGCCTACCTGCATAGCCAGCACCCGCCCATTATCTTTCGCGATATGAAGCCGGGCAACATCATGCTGATGCGCAATGGGCGTGTCAAACTGATTGACTTTGGCATCGCCCGTTTCTTCCGCCATACCAGTTCGCAGGATACACAACTGCTGGGTACGCCTGGTTTCGCTCCCCCAGAGCAATATGGCAAAGCCCAGACCGATGAACGCTCGGATATCTACTCCCTGGCGATGACACTCTTTCAACTGTTGACCAACACGCTCTCCGAAAAGGGCTTTGGTTTGCAAGATGTTCACGCGGTCAACCCCAGCATTTCGCTCCATGTAGCGCGTACCCTGGAAAAAGCTACCTCCCTTAAACCAGAAGATCGCTTTCAGACCGTGGAGGCATTCCGCCGTGCTCTGCTCGGCGAAGGCACCTTTGTTTTTGAAAACGGTGAGCAAGCTGCGAACCCGGAAGAACTGGCTGAACTCTGTGTACGTTTCCCGGAAGAGGCCGCCGACTACTTATTCTCTGGTGAGATCGCAACCTGGCTGGAAGGGATTGGTGAAACTGACCTGGCAGGTACCACGAAAGCTATGTGCGCGGCAGTGCATGATCCTCGTGCGGTCGTTGAACAATTTATAGAGGCAGTGCTTGGCCCGAGCATTCATATTCGTACCAATACAGGCAAATATAAAGCGATGAGTAAGAGTAGCCAGAGCGGTATAGCTGCTATCGTCCCATCAGCTACAGCAGGGGTAGAGAGCAGCAATCGTGGGCGGATAACCCGCGTGCCAGTGGTAGACATCGAGGTCGAGCCGCGTGTCCTCGATTTTGGAGAGGTGCATCCTGGTCTTTCAGAACCACTACTGCTCTCCATTACGAGCAATCGAGGAAACGTTGTGCGCGGCACTATCGCCGCTTCCGCAGAGTGGATGGTGCTCGATCAGGCAAGTTTTTCCGGTGTACGTACCGACGTGAGCGTTCAGATTGATGCTACCCGCCTACGCGGTTCGATGCACTATACTGGCACCATTTTTGTGATCCCCGATGAGGATGACGAAGAGCAAGATATCACCGTGCGAGTCGAGGTAGATGTGCTCGGCAATATTTCTTCTTTTACCAGGCCCAGCACGAAAGCCCCGTCGCGCAGTGCGCTTTTTGAGGACGAAGATGATGACGAGGAGGATGAAGAGGACGACATCCCTCTTGCCAGGGCGAACGGGAGTATGCGCATGTCTCCGCCCAGTGCCACCAACAGCAGTCCGCCAACAAACACTCGCTATAGCAGCGAACAATATGACGAGTATACGAAGAAATATGGTCTCTACACGGGCAATACAAACGCCTCTTCTCGCGGCTGGGAGCCGATACAGGCTTCACCGTTGCAACAGCGTTGGCTACAGCGCATCTTGACCGTGTTTGCCTCGTTTATGATTGCAAGCCTGTTTTATACGGTGCTGGCAAGGTTGCCACTGCTGGCACACCAGTCCATCTTGTCGCCCAATGCCTGGTTTATCGTTGTCCTGCTCGGCATCGTGGTGGCTGCCCCCATTGGAGCGTTAGCCGTCAACTGGAATCGTCGCTGGAGTGTGCAGGAGACGCTCAGTCGCCTCTGCACAGGCCTCTATACAACGCTGTTTCCGCTCGGCGTCAGTGAACTGCTCTGGCAAACCTTCCTCCACAATAAGGTACCGCCCTTGCAATTATTTGTGCTGCTCTTGCTAGCGGCCCTGTCGAGTAGCGTCTGTACGAATGCTTCCGTCAGCGAGAAGATCATCGAGCGCTTTCTCTTTGCCATGGAATATATGCGCCGACCAGTGATGATTGCCGCCGTGCTCGTGGGCGGTTTTCTGGGTTTTATCCTGGCAATTGGTTTCCCACCAAGCGGCTTTACGCTGCTTGGTATCGCGGGGGGCATTGGCGTCGCGCTTGCCTTCGTTCTGCAACTTGATCGTTTGCTCAAACAGAATAATTGACGATGATGAAGCAGACTACCCCACCATTGATTGTCGTTCTTGGTCCCACCGCCTCTGGCAAAAGTTCATTGGGCATCTCCCTGGCACAGCGTTTCGATGGCGAGATTGTCTCGGCTGATTCACGCCAGGTCTATCGTGGCCTGGATATCGGCACGGCTAAAGTGACGCCGGAAGAACAGGCTCTTGTGCCGCACCATCTGTTAGATGTTGCCGATGTGGAAGAGGTCTATACCGTCTCGCAATTCCAGCAGCAAGCTATCTCAGCCATTAACACTATCATAAAACATGGCAAGCAGCCGTTCCTGGTTGGCGGTTCACCGCACTATATCCAGGCGGTGGTGGATAACCTGGCTATTCCCGCCATTCCCCCGCAGCCAGCATTACGGGCGGAGCTTGAAATGCGTCCTCTGGCCGAACTACTGACCCAACTTGAGGAGTTAGACCCACAAAGCGCGGCGGTCATTGACCGCAACAATCCTCGTCGCGTCATTCGCGCCCTGGAAGTGTGCCTTACCTCTGGCAAACCCTTTTCGGAACAGCGACGTGTGGCCGCACCGCTTTATCGCAGCTTATTATTAGGTATCCAGTGGCCGCGTGCAGTGCTCTATCAACGCATCGACCAGCGCGTTGACGAACGTATGCAGCAAGGTATGGTGCAAGAGGTGCGTGATCTGCTAAACCAGGGCATCAGCCACGCACGCTTAGAAGCTCTGGGGCTAGAATATCGCTTTATCAGTCGCTGGTTACGTGGCGAGTTTGCCACCGAACAGGAGATGGTTGAGCGACTGAAATATGCCATTCACGACTTTACACGACGACAGTTAACCTGGTTCCGCAAAGATACGCGCATCGCCTGGCTCGAAGGCAACGATACCGAACGAGCCATCCAACTAGTACGCGAGTTTTTACAAGAGGAATGAAGTTGGGTTGGCGGAAACGCGGCACGCTGTGTTCCCATCAACCCAGCTTCCCTATTTCCCGGCTTTCGCCAGAGCCTGCTCAATTGTGCCAACAAAGTAGAAGGCCTCGTCCGGCACAGCATCGTAACGCCCCTCTAACAATGCCTTGAAGCTTTTGACGGTCTCCTCTACTGGTAAGTATGCTCCAGGAAGATCAGTATAGGCTTCCGCGACCGAAAAAGGCTGTGTCAGGAAGAACTGCACTTTCGTTGCATGATGCTCTACGTGCTGATCGACAGGTGAAAGCTGCCCCGCGTCAGCTTGTTGCAGCAATTGCTTGACCTGTTGCGCGACCTGCACATGTTCAGCATTGACGAAGCCGCTTTCCAGCAGGTGTGACCGCGTGGCTAAACGATCGATAGCTGGCCACAAATCCTGCTTTGCCAGAGTACGACTGAAGACAATCTGCCCATCTACTGCATTGAGCATGCTGTTCTGTGCCAATTGATTGATATCGCCTTGTGGCCCAAAGAGGAAGGTAGTAATTCCCTTGGCCCTGGCCGCTTGTTGCAACTCAGCTAGGAGCGCATGATTGCCCTTGGCAATCACATCCTCGCCGAGGATTAGCATTACCTCGTGCCCCTGGTCGGTAAAGTAGGCCGCGATAGTTAAGCCCGTCCGCAATAGTTGTTGTTGCTGCTGACCGGTACCTTGCTCACGTTGCTCATAGACCATCACGACCTTGTCTTCCACCTCGATATCGCGAATCATGTCACGCAGTTCAGTGGCCTCGTAGGTGCTCTCACTCACACCAACAAAGACGATGTAGCCGTGCTGATGCGTGTTAAAGTTGTGCATGATCTCTTCCATGACCACCATTTTGCCTAAGCCCTGTTCGCTCAGCATGGCAATAACGCCGCCACGGGGAATAGGAGCCAGCAGATCGATGGGCTTGATGCCTGTCTCTACCATCTTGCCAGGCATAGTAGGTGTCTTATCCGTTGTCGATACAAAGTATACTGGCACACGCACAGCCTCGTCGCTGATAGGGCCATGCTGATCAATGGGTTCACCTCTGCCATTGAGGATGCGCCCAAGAACGTGTGTGCCGACGGGAATGCTGTCAGGTATTTGTGTATTCATAATAATGCTCTTTCTTTATTGTGCTGTTTCTACCCTATTTTGTTTCCGCAACAGGGTTACTACCTGTGTGTGCTTTCTCTCCATAGCCCAATCAAGGGGTGTGTGTCCCAACTCGTCGCGAGCAGAACTGTCCGCGCCGTGTTCCAATAATAGCTTGACGAGCAGGACGTGGCCTTTGAGTGCTGCCCAATGGAGCGGCGTTCGCTCTCCATGGCTCCGAGCGTTGACATTCGCGCCAGAACCAAGCAGCAGTTCAACACTATCCGCGTAGCCTCTCATTGCTGCCCAATGCAAAGGTGTGTGACCATTGGCGAACATCGCGTTCGCATTCGCACCGTGTGCTAATAAAAGTTTCACTACTGCCTGTGCATGGTACAGAGTCGCACTATGCAGCGGCGTCATGCCGTTGCTAGTCATAGCGTTGATATTTGCTCCATACTCGATAAGTACCTCTATCAGAGCCGTATGGCCGTTAGCCGCCGCCTCGTGTAAGGCGGTATGTCCAGGCGAGAGCAGCGTACCCAATGGCGCAACCTGATCGCCCCGCTCTGCCCGCGCATTGATGAGCATGGGCTGTCGATTGAGCAGCATCTTGCTCCAGGCGATATCACCGATGTGCGCCGCGATGAGCAATTGTACCCTCTCAGGAAAATCCGTGATAGCGGAAGGACGATGCTCGTGCAGCGATTCGCGTACCAACTCAAGCAAATCTTCTTTCAGACGTTGTCGTGCGTTATAGAGCCGTTTTTTCACGGTGCTCACTGGCACCTCCAAAAAATCCGCGATCTCCTTGAGGGCATAGCCGGTGCTATAGAACAAGATAGTCACGATACGCTCGTGTTCCGGCAGTGCATCGACCGCGTGCCGCACCGTCTCACTCATCTCTTGCCTCTCGACCAATAGTGCCGGATTGAGTTCCGCCAGAGGCACAGTAAAAGCGGTATCGAGTGGCATTGTGGCAACATGCTTGCCACGTATCAACCGATCACCTTGCTTGAAGATGATGCGCCGGAACCAGCCGGGGAAGGCCGCCGCTTCACGCAGTTTCGGTAGATTGAGATAGGCCTCCATAAAAGCCTCCTGTGCGACATCTTCCGCCAGTTGGGCATCGCCCACCATCGCATACGCCCCGGCATAGGCCATATCCTGAAAGCGTCTCACAATTTCTCCAAACGCCTCCACATCCCCACTTTGAGCGGCAGTCACCAATGAATGTATCGTCTCCATGTCATCTTATCCGTGCTATCGTTATTTCCTGTTTCCTATACTATAAGTCCCAACTTCTAAACAAAAAGATACCAACGTTCTGCTCTGCACAACAAAAATTGAATAGCCCTGATGGGCTTCCAAATCCACTCGACAGGCCCGACTATGTATGGTACACTAGGAAAAGAATAGGCATGGTAGGGGGAATCATTGGGATGGCAGGTCCATGGGATAGTATCATGAAGCGCATGATTGGGGCCAACCCTGAACATTTTGTCAACTGGCTGAGCTCCGATGCCACCTTCATCAGTGCAGAGAACGTTGAACTGAAAAACCAGCATCGCTACGCCGACGCCCTCTTAACCGTTGCGAAAGGCACGAAGCGCGGGTTGCGGCACATTGAATTTCAAACGTATCACGACCCTGAGATGGCCGAACGCTTACTGGTCTATAATGTGATGGCTTTCAGCCAATACCAGCTGCCGGTCGCCAGCACGGTCATCTACCTCATCAATGCGGGAGAGATTCCGACTTCGCCCTATACGCGGAGGTTTCTCGACGACGAAGAGGTGCACCACTTTTTTTATAAGATCGTGAAAGTGTGGGAGGAAGAGGCGGAGACGATCCTGCAAATGGGCCGAGGGATCTGGCCGTTAGTCCCCTTGACGAAGGATGGGAAACGGCCCGAGGTGATTACCGGCATGATCGAGCGGTTAGCCGAGGCCAAAGCGTATGATCTCTTGGCCATGGTACGTGTAGTGGGAGGACTGGTCTTTCAGACGGAGTCGGAACGAGAAGGGTTCCAAAGGAGGTTCAGGATGTATCAAGATGTGTTGCGCGAGTCCTGGGTGTATCAAGAGATTGGACAAGAGTACCTGGAGAAGGGGTTGGAACAGGGACTGGAGAAGGGGTTGGAACAGGGGCTGGAACAAGGTCGGAAGCAAGGGATTGAGCAAGCCCTGCATCAAACGCTGCTGATCTATGTGGAGACGCGTTTCCCGCAGCTGATCGTTCTGGCACAGCAGCAGATCGGCTTCATTACAGATGTTGCACGTCTCAACCAAATCATGAGCACGCTGTTTACCTTGCAAACGACCGAAGAGGTCGAGCGGTATCTACGGAAATTGGGCAATGATGCCACAAAAAGCTGAACAGACACGGAATATACAATAGTAGAGGAGCATCCTTCAAAGAAGAGGGAACCAACCATGGTTAAACACGTTCATCCACATGTCTCGAAACACGCGCCGGGTCAGAGCGTCTACGAACGCTACCTGCGCACAGAAGAACTTCTATCGCTACAAAAGCCAGAAGATGAGTTAGTACACCATGACGAACTACAGTTTCAAATCGTCCATCAGGTCTTTGAGTTGTGGTGGAAAGAAGCGGCCTTTGAAATCCGTAGCATCAGTACCCTACTCCAACAGTTTACTATGCATCAGGCTATACACTTGATGCAGCGTGTTATCCGCATTCAATTCTTGATGCTGGACAACTTGCGCATGTTGGAAACGATGTCCCCCTGGGATTTTCATGGCTTCCGCAAGGTCCTGGACGATGGGGCCGGCACGGATTCACCCGGCTTTCACGTCCTCATGGCACTTTCGCCACTGCTCTGGGACGATTTCGCGAATGTATTGGCACACGAACAGGTTGCCTTAGTTGATATCTACATGCATGGAGATCAACATCCCTTATTGTTGGCCTTTGCCGAAGCACTGACCGATTATGATGAGGTGTTTCAAATCTTTCGCTCCCAGCATCTCAAGCTGGCGCAGCGCATGATTGGCCCTGGCTCCATCGGCACAGGCGGCACGCCAATGGAGATGTTGGAGCGCACGCTCAAAGATGTCTTCTATCCTGAACTGTGGGAAGTTCGCAACGAGCTAACCAAAATCGCGGACGAACAAGGATTAAAGTAGATGGTGGGATGAAGAGAGCAAACGCGATTGCGCCTACTCTCTTCATCCTACAGTGTTTAGTGACCTAACGCCTGGAACATATAGCAGTTGAAACGCACAGCCTCCTGTAGATCAGAGAGACGTATGTGTTCGTTGGGAGCGTGTGCGCCATTGGCCCAGTAGGTCGGATTCCCCGGCACAGACAGTCCCGGCACCCCCACGTAACGACGCAGCGCACCGAGTAGCGGCAACGTCCCACCAGCAATAGGATTGATCGACGCTTTCTTGCCATTGTATCCGGCGGCGATGGCCTCAATGCGCCGCACCAGTGGCTCGTCAATGGGTGTTACCACTGGCTCCGCACTGCTGAAGACGGTAACACGTATATCATCGTAACCTTCAGCATGCAGATGAGCCTGAAGCTTGGCCAGGATATCCTCTGGCTCCTGGTTAGGGACGAGGCGGAAATCAATCTTTGCCATGGCCTTTGCCGGTAGCACCGTCTTTGACCCCTGGCCAGTATAGCCACTGACCAGTCCCGCGATATTGCAGGTCGGGGTAAAGCATTGTCGTTCAGCCAGGGCCACCCCTGAAAGGCCATCGACAAAGTGATCTACTTTGTAAGCCTCACGCAGTTCCGCATCCATATTGGGTTGATCGGCAATAGCGGCTAGCTGCGCCTCTGATGGTTTGAGCACGGCATCATAGAAGCCAGGTATGCGTACATGTCCATCGGGAGTGCGCAACGTGGCAAGAGCCTGCACCATGCGCCACGCGGCACTGGGCAGCATCGGGGCCGAGCCGGAGTGGACATCAATACCCGTACCCTGCACATCGAGTTGTATGTAGAGCAGGCCCTTGGTACCCAGCATCAACTCCGGGCGACCAGTTGGGCCAAAGCCTTCGCCCTCCCAAAAACAGCCATCAGCCTGTAGCAGAGACGCGTACTTCGCGGCTATAGCCCCAAAGTGCGGACTACCAACCTCCTCTTCACCCTCGATAATCCAGCGCAGCGTGATGGGCAATTCTCCAATGGTAGCGCGTAGGGCGCGAATGGCGGCCAGACGAGCGGCAATTTCACCCTTATTGTCCGATGCGCCGCGTGCGTATAAATTTCCATCGCGCACGGTTGGTTCAAAGGCGGGCGAGTGCCACAACTCCAATGGCTCCGGCGGTTGCACATCGTAATGGTTGTAGAGCAAGATAGTATAGGGGCTACGACCACGTAGTTCACCATAAATGGCGGTTGGCGCACCTTCCGCGTGTAGTCGCTGCGTCGAAAAACCCACCTCGCTCAGCAAGGACTCGACCATATCCGCCATCTCGGCCATACCCCAATTTTGTGCTGCTACACTTGGCTGCCGACAAAGTTGCTCCAACAGTGCTTGCGCCTCGCCAGCATGGTCATCAAGATAAGCTGTTACTGTATCTGTCATCAGGACGTGTTTCCTTTCTATACTGTGCTATGCTAAACGTTGCAGGAAACTCGCCACGGCGCGAATGCCTCGGTAAAATTGGGTCAGAGAATATTTTTCATTGGGCGAATGCAGGTTATCGTCGGGCAGACCAAAGCCCATCAACACCACTGGCACGTTCAAGACTTCGTTAAACATGGCCGCTATCGGAATAGAGCCACCTTCGCGAATAAGGATGGGTTCACGTCCAAAGACCTCTTGCAATGCTTCCACCGCGGCCCGCATGGGCTGCGAATCCGGCGCAACCATGACGCCTTCGCCACCATGCACATTATGGACAATGACCTCGACACCAGCTGGCGCGAGTGCTTTCACCTGACGCTCGAAGAGCACAAATACCTCTTCTGATTTCAGTTCAGGCGGCAGGCGCAGACTGATCTTGGCTTTGCCCACGGCGGGAATGACTGTTTTGGCCCCTTCACCGACAAAACCACCAATGATGCCATGCACTTCCAGGGTGGGCCGCGCCCACATACGTTCCATAGGGGAATATTCGGCCTCGCCCGTGAACTGCGAAACGCCCATCTCATGCAGCAGCGACTCGTTGATGTGGAGTGGGTCTGCATTCCAGAATTTCAGTTCCTCTGCCGTCGGCTTGTGCATCTTGTCATACAGTCCGGGAATATGAATGTGTCCTTCGGCATCTTTCAAGCCTGCAATAATCAGGGCCAACGCGTGCAGTGGATTGGGTGCAACGCCACCAAACTCTCCCGAATGCAGGTCGCGTTGTGCGCCACGCACCTCAACCTCGGTATAGATAATGCCACGCAAGCCATAGATGAGGGCGGGAATATCCTTGGCGGGAATGCCCGTATCACAAATTAGTGATGCGTCGCACTGCAATCGTTCGGGATACGTGTTGACATAATGGGCGATGGATTCGCCGCCAGCCTCTTCTTCCCCCTCAATGAGCACTTTGACATTGACGGGCAAAGCCCCATTGACTGTCATCAGCGATTCCAAAGCCTTGAGCACCAGCATAGTCTGCCCTTTGTCATCACAGGCTCCCCGACAATACAGGTTGTCGCCGCGCACGGTCGGCTCAAATGGTGGTGAAATCCAAAGCTCCACCGGGTCAACCGGTTGTACATCATAATGCCCATAAATAAGCAGCGTTGGTTTGCCGCTGGCCTGTAGCCATTCGCCATAGACAAGAGGATGGCCTTGCGTCGCAATAAGCTCAATGCGCTCAAAGCCCATCTGTCTTAATTGGTCGGCAGCATATTCCGCCGCCCGGCGAATATCGCCCGCGTGTTCCGGCAACGTGCTGATGCTGGGGATGCGCAGCCACCCCTTCAGGTCTTCGAGAAAACGCCCCTCGTTTTCCGTAATATACGTTTCTAATTGCGTCATACCGCATGTCCTTTCTGACAAAGCTATATAGTTAATCCTAGCAGGGGGAAGGGTGATTGTCCAGTGGCGTTGCCCTATTAGCCTCTCCTCACATCCTCATCACCACTTGCCACCACCACCCCTGTAACCTCACTCTTCGGCAAAATAGTTCCCACGCCCACATTGACAGCATTGCGTGCCAGTTGCAAGGCTTTGTCGTGAGGAAGTACTTTGTAATGGAGTTTCATTGTCAGAATACGGGTAACGGAGGCATCGATTTGCGCCTGTGAGATCTGCCCGCTCATCACGGCCTGCTGTAAGCCATAAATCATATGCTGGGTATCGGCCAGACCGCGTGGACCAAGCAACAAATCTGTTCCCGCTTTGACAGCCAGCACCGCCGCCTGGGCGAGGCTGTAGGTATTGCTGATACCGCCCATCCAGAGTGTATCGCTGATAATCACGCCCTGAAAGTTGAGTTGCTTGCGCAAAAGGCCCGTGACCACATTTGGTGAGAGCGAGGTAGGCAGGTTGGGGTCGAGCTGCGGATTGAGGATATGCGTTACCATGACCATCGGTACAATACCCTCATTAATCATGGTGCGGTAGGGTACCAGGTCAACGGCATTTAAGGTTGCCAGGCTGCGATTCATGGTGGGCAGCGCAAGATGTGGATCGAGGTTGGCACTGCCTAGCCCCGGAAAATGCTTGAGGCAACCAATCACGCCGCCATCGGTTAGCCCCTTGAGATAGGCACGGCCCATGTTCGTGACCAGCGTGGGGTCTGAGCCAAAAGTACGCATGGGTAGACCAGGATTGTTGGGATTGGTCAAGACATCGACGATAGGCATAAAGTTGACGTTCAGCCCCAACCCAGTCAAATCAGTCGCCGCGCTACGACCGGCATTGTAAGCCATCGTGGGGTTGCCTGTCGCACCGATAGCCTGTTCGGAGGTGCGTTCACCGGTGATCTGGCGTAACTCGTTCACCACCCCACCTTCAAAGTCGGTGGAAATAAAGAGCGGAACGGCGGCAGCTTTCTGCATCGCTGCATTGAGCGAGACCAGTTGTGTGCGCGATTGCGCATTGCCGTTCTTATTCTCGATCAAGACGCCGCCAATCTGGTTGCCCTGGATCATCTGGCTGAGATCGGTATTCACCGTAGCACCATAGAACTCGACAATGACCATTTGTCCCAATTTTTGAGCAAGGCTCATGCCCTGCACAATGTGCATCGCCAACTGGCTATCGGTCAGTGGCGGCGAAGTTGGCTGGGGCGCGAGATTAATAACTTGTGCTGTCGATGTGCCACTTGGAATAGGAGCAAGATACGCACCTTTTGAGGTGTCAGGCGTCAATGAGCAACCACCCAGTAGCAAGACGAGGCAAAATAACAATGCAATCCGTTGCAATCCATTAAAGCGGGCGACTTTTTTGTTTTTCTCATTATGTATCATTGCCTATTGCCTCATGCCGTTTTGATCTGCGCATCTTGCTCCAGTCCCAAAGCTTTGATGGCATGCTTGCGTAGCGCGAACTTCTGCACTTTGCCACTGGCCGTCATTGGGAAAGCATCGACAAACTGGAAGTAGCGCGGTATCTTCTGATGGCTGATCTGCCCTTTACAATAGGCCCGCAACTCGTCTTCGGTCACAGGCTCCTTGGGAATGACCACCGCTAGCAACTCTTCACCGAAGAATTTGTCGGGAACACCCAGTACCTGCACATCGGCGATCTTGGGGTGGCGAATGAGGAATTCCTCGATCTGGAGCGGATAAATGTTTTCGCCGCCGCGAATAATCATATCCTTGAGCCGCCCGACAATGTTGACGTAGCCGCGCTCATTCATCGTAGCCAGGTCTCCGCTGTGTAACCAGCCATCGCTATCGATGGTTTCGGCGGTCTTCTCCGGCATATGGTAATAATGTTGCATCACCAGATAGCCCCGGCAACACAACTCGCCGCGCTCACCAGTAGGAACCACTGCACCGGTGGCAGGATGAATAATTTTCACATCGGTATAGGATAGGGGGACGCCAACCGTGGCCGATTTCAAGGCAAAAGAATCGTTCGGCAGCGTCAAGGTAATAGCCGCGCTGGCCTCGGTCATGCCAAAAACGATTGCTACATCCGCTCCAATTTTTTCTTTCACCTGTTCCATGAGATAGACTGGAACGGGCGAACCACCGCTGACCACTGTACGCAAAGACGAGAAGTCGTACTTCCCAAATTCGGGGTGCTGCAACATCGCTAGAAGCATGGTTGGTACGCCGCCAAGGGTAGTACAGTGTTCCGAACTGATGATTTGCATCATCTTTTGTGCATCAAAGGCGATTAGCGGATGCATCGTCGAACCAGCATAGATGGAGCCAAGGACAGCCAGGACGCAGCCTCCAACATGAAAATAGGGCATAGCAGTACAACCACGATCATCCTGGCGCGTTCCCCAGCAATTCGCGAAAGCCATGGCATTATTGAGAATGTTGTGATGCGATAGCACGACGCCTTTGGGAAAGCCCGTGGTGCCAGAAGTATACTGCATCATGACGGGGTCCGCAGGCTCCACAGAGGCTTGCCGCTCCTTGAAAGCTGTTTCGCTCACCGCCATACCACCGGCAACCATCTCGCGGAACAGTGTTGGTCGCCACCCCTCTTGCTGCAGCAGTCCAGTCGGAGGTGCGCCTACCAGGCATGTGTAACGCAGTACGGGCAAGCGTTCGCTTGTGACTTCACCGTGCTTTGCTCCTGGCGTCGTCAAGGAGCGCATAGTCTCCAAACAGTCGTGATCGCGTACCCTTCCCATGAAGAAAAGTGCGGCAACATCTCCCTGCTTGAGGATGTACTCCACCTCTTGCGCACGCAAAACAGGATTGATCGTCACTAACACCAAACCCGCTTTAGCGGCGGCCATATATAAGAGCAGCCATTCAGGGAGATTCGCGGCCCAGATGGCGATATGCTCACCTTTGTTCAAGCCAAGGACCATTAACCCACGCGCTACCGAGCTGGCAAGCGTACTGTAATCGCTGTATGTCCAGCGAATATTCAGAGCTTCGCCAAATTCAGGATAGCAGGAATAGACCACCGCCTCGTGCGTGGGCATCTCTGCCGCACGACGATCTAACAGGTCGCCAATGGTCACATCTAAAAGTGGGATGTCAGAGGTCTCCGCCTGCCAGTAGGACAGGCCATCGGTAGTTATGCCCATAAATAGCCTCCCGCAAGGTAGTGAATCAACGTTTACAGACAATGCTTCAAGGTACCGAGGTTATTACGTAGAGTACGCCTTGTTCAGATTACTGTCAAGCATTTTCCAGGTCTTGTGAATGATTGCGGTCGCCCTGGCAAACATTCACAGACCTTGAAGCATTTTCCTTTGACCCTTGACAACCCCAGCGTCAAAACCTGATACTGTCTGTACTACGACTTGCCTCACAGTATATAGGAAACAGTAAAGGGGTACCGCATGTTTGATAAAAGCAAGGTCGGCCAGAGCTTCCCCCCGTTCACCATCGAGGTTGAGCGGGGCAAAATTCGCGAATTGGCCCTCGCCGTGGGCGACGATAACCCGCTCTACCAGAGCCGTGAAGCCGCGCAGAAGGCTGGTTATGACGATGTGCCGCTCTTTCCCACCTCACCTACCACGTTTACGTTTTGGGGCAACTCTAAAATGGGTAGCCAGCTCGTCAGCATGGGTGTTAACGTCATGCGTATTCTGCATGGCGAAGAAGAATACGAATACTTGAACCCCATTCACCCAGGCGACACCTTGACCGGCGTCATGACGTTGGTCGATGGGAAAACACGCTCTGGCACAGGTGGCTCCTCCATGGATATTTTGACAATCGAGGTGCGCTATACCAACCAGCACGGTCAACCTGTCTTGAATGCGCGTGAAGTGATTATCGTGCGTGAATAGCTTTTCAGGAGATATCAAATGACAACAAATGCTTCGACACCCGCCAAGGTGTACTATGAAGATGTGCAGGTTGGCGATGCCATTCCAAAGCTGACCACGTCCTCCGTCTCGCACCTGCAACTGGTGCGCTACGCCGGGGCATCCGGCGACTTCAACCCGCTCCATACCGACCCCAAAATTGGCGAGATGATTGGCACCGGCGGTATCATCGCCCATGGTATGCTCATTATGGGCTTCGTGGGACAGCTGTTGAGCGATTATGTCGGCCCGACGGCTCTGCGCAAATTTGGTGTGCGCTTCAAGGGCATGACGCACCTGGATGATGTCATTACCTGCACAGGCACCATCACCGAGAAATACGAGGCGGATGGCGAGACTCGTATCGCTGGCAAGGTGCAAGCCACCGACCAGAATGGCGATCTGAAAGTTAGCGGGACATTTGTGGCGGCAGTGCCACGGCGCGGTTAGGCGAAGTTAGCAGAAAAGGGAGGCAAGCCAATCATGGGTATGTTAGATGGCAAAGTAGCCATTATCACCGGTTCGGGGCGCGGTATCGGTTCCGCCGCCGCACGCCTCTTCGCGGCGGAAGGGGCTGCGGTAGTGGTCAGTGATCTCGACCCCAACCCGGCGGAGGAGACAGCCGGAGCCATTCGCAATGTAGGCGGCAAAGCGATTGTTGTCGCGGGTGATGTCACCAGCGAGGCGTTTCCAGCACAGTTGATCAATGCGACGCTCGAAAACTTTGGCGGCATTGACATTATTGTCAATAACGCCGGCTATACCTGGGACGGCGTTATTCATAAAATGACTGATAAGCAGTGGTATGCCATGATGGATGTTCACACCACCGCTCCTTTCCGCATTTTGCGCGAGGCCGCGACCTTCATACGCGAAGCTGCCAGGAAAGAGATAGCTGCCAACGGTCACGCTAATCCGCGCAAGGTAGTCAATGTCTCCTCGGTCTCCGGCGTCTATGGCAATGCCGGGCAGGTGAATTATTCCACCGCCAAGGCCGGTATCACCGGTCTGACCAAAACACTGGCCAAAGAATGGGGACAGTTCAATGTGCAGGTCAATTGTGTTTGCTACGGCTTCATCGAAACACGACTGACCGCCGCTAAGGAGAGTGCCGAGAAGGTGGAGCGCGACGGCGAGGAGATCGCCCTCGGCGTCCCCAGCCAGATGCGTCAGATGGCTCCCATGCTCATTCCCCTGGGACGCCCAGGCACACCGGAAGAGGCCGCTGGCCCCATGCTCTTCCTCGCCTCTCCGCTCTCCAATTATGTCTCCGGCCATATCCTGGAGATTACCGGAGGACGAGCCATCTAGGTTTTGTGTTGCTCGGCCCCTGTAGAGGTATATGCAATGCTGCAAGAGAACGAAATCCGCACCTTAAAGAATCTGCTTCCAAAGGGACAGGTTTTCACCGATGCTGCCTCACTGATCAGCTATGAGGTTGACGCTGGCTTGGATCGGGGTAGGCCGGAAGGGATAGTCTTTCCGCATACCGCCGCGGACGTTGTACAAATCGTCCGCTGGGCCGCAACCAACGGCGTTCTCCTGGTGGCTCGCGGGGCGGGTACCGGACTCTCCGGTGGAGCAGTCGCGGAGCGCGGTGGCATCATCATCGAATTCTCGCGCATGAACCATATCCTCGCTATTGACGAGCATGGGCGCAGTGCCGTGGTTGAACCTGGCACGATCAATCTATTGCTCGATGAACAGGTCAAGCAGAAAGGCCTGTATTTCCCACCTGACCCGGCCAGTCAACGCGCCTCAACCATCGGTGGCAACGTCGCCGAAAACTCCGGTGGCCCGCACTGTTTCAAATATGGTGTTACCACGAATTATGTTACCGGCATGCGCGTTGTGCTCGCCGATGGTCGTTTGGTGCAGGTTGGTGGTGCGGCTCTTGACTATCCAACCTATGACCTCACCGGCCTCATCACCGGCAGCGAAGGGATGCTGGCTCTGATGACCGCCATCGATGTACGCTTAGTACGCAATCCGCCCGCTATCAAGACCATGCTGGCCGTCTTTGACTCTGTTGAACAGGCGGGAACGGCGGTTTCGGCGATCATTGCCGCTGGCCTGGTGCCAGCGACGATGGAGATGATGGACCAGAAAATCATACGTATTGTCGAAGATTTTGCCCACGCGGGTCTGCCCATCGAGGCCGAGGCCATTCTGATCATTGAAGTAGATGGCTATGCCGCCAGCCTGGATAGCCAGATTGACGAGATCTCCAGCCTCTTGCTTACACACGGTGGCCGCGACCTGCGTGTTGCTCGCACGGAGGAGGAGCGCAATCAGATCTGGTTTGCCCGCAAGAGTGCCGCCGGAGCGGTCACGCGCCTGACTCCCTCCTACTATACGGTAGATATTACCGTTCCGCGTAGTCGTTTGGTGGAGACCTTGAGCGAGGTCAATGCTATCTGTGACCGCTATAACTTGCGTGTAGGCTATGTCTTTCACGCCGGCGATGGCAACCTGCATCCGCTCGTTCTGATACCGGATAACCAGGACAAAGCTTTGATGGAGCGGGTACATCATGCTGGTCGCGAGATGGTAGAAGTGGCCGTCAGCAAAGGCGGTAGCCTGAGCGGTGAACATGGCGTCGGTATCGAGAAGCGTGTCTATATGTCCTTGATGCACAACGCCGATGAGTTAGCGGCTATGCTTGATATCAAGCGAGCATTCGATCCCACCGCCCTGCTCAATCCAGGAAAAATCTTTCCCACACCACGACCAAACACTAAAGAGCCAGTACATCCAGATACTTCCAATGTTAAGGCTAGTCATAGAAAACTACCAACCGACAAGCTCTTCACACCCGCTACTGCCGAAGAGGCTGCGGCGGAACTGGTCGCGCTCACCGCTGCAAAACAAAAGGTATACATCCGTGGTTCAGCGAGGGCGGAGGATACCAACGATGCGGGTATAGTCCTGAGTACCGCCGCATTGCAAGGCGTCAAAACCTATGCACCGGACGATCTCTCTATCACCGTTGGGGCAGGCACATCCCTGACAGACGTGCAATCGTTCCTTGCCGCTGACCACAAGCAGGTGCCGCTTGTCTCTCCCTGGCCGACAGCCACAATCGGTGGACTTATCGCGGCCAATGTGAACGCGCCACTGCGCATGCGTTATGGGGCAATCCGCGACCTCGTTTTATGCGCCACCGTTGTGTTGGCCGATGGGCGCGTCCTTCGTACAGGGCGACCGGTCATCAAAAATGTCGCGGGTTACGATCTAACCAAGGCATTTGTTGGCTCCCATGGCACACTCGGCCTTATTACCGATGTGACGCTCAAGCTGGTGATTCAGCCACGCACTCGTCGCACCCTGTTGCTACCCGTGGAAAACCTGGGACAAGGGCTGCTGCTGGCGCGGAAATTGTCGCCCATGGCATTGGTTGCCTCCGCTATTGTGCTTTACAAAGGTACTGTAGAGGGGATTCCGGACAGTGGCTATACCTACACACTGGCCTATACCGCCGAAGGCACGCCAGCGGACGTAGAGACCGAGTTGTCCGACGTGCGTCAAACAGTGCGAGCAATGGGCAGTGCGGAGCCAAACGAGGTCGCGGCTCCTTCTGGCAGCACTATCTGGGCGGCGATGTTGGGAAACACGCGAGGAATGTTCACCCTCTCCGGGGGAGAGGTAATAGTGCGCGTCGGTGTTCCCGCCAAAGACCTGCCCGCCTACATCAACGATCAGGCCGCGCTACTGCATACGGGTACATTCCTGGCCGATATAGGTAACGGCCTACTCTATGCGATGCTGGCACCCCATGACGTACAAGAGGCTCAGGAGCCAGATGCTTGGCTGGAACAATTACGCCGACCAGCCCTGGCTCTCAATGGGTACGCGATGGTGATGGATATGCCTGAAACGCCTGCGACCGGGTACCATACACTGGATAGGTGGGGCTATCAGCCACAAGCCATTGACGTGATGCACCGCTTGAAAGCACAGTGGGACCCTCAGGGTATCTTCCCTGGCGAATTCCTCTATTCGTCCCACGCGGTGCCGAGTGTTGTCAGTCGCTCATAATAATATTCGCAATGCTAAACCTGTTCCAGCCATTTTTTTGCAGCCTTTGCATTTTGTGGCCGCTCAACTGGATCATGAGATAACAGTCTGCTCAGCAAGTCGCGAGCATCGCCAGAAAGCCCAGTCTTCTCTAGCCGTGAGAGGTCGAGTACTTCATCTGGTTCCGGACGCACTGCCATATCGTACCAGATAGCTCCCAGGGCATAGAGGTCTGAACGGGCATCGGCTGCCTGTGCATTCACCTGCAATTCAGGAGCCATATAGCGATTGGTTTTCCAGGGAACTGGTTGGTCGGTTATGGTGAGCGTTTTAGAGAAATTGGGTACACGCGCAAAATCGAAATCGCCTAGTTTGACTGTGCCATCGTTTGCCAGGTAGAGACAGGAGGGGCTGAGGTTACGATGCAATATGTTGTTGCTATGACAGCAATCCAGTGCCGCCAGGGCGGAGTTCAGGATACGCAGTTGTTCCGGCCAAAGTATGGGTGGCCCATCCAAGCGTTCGTATAAAGTGATACCTTTTGTCCATTCTAGCAGCAACCAGTAGATGTCATCGCTATCGCGGTCAGGTTGGTAATCATAGACCTGTAAGATGTTGGGGTGATGTTCCATTTTGCTTAACGCCTGCATATCACGTTGGAACCGCTCGATAGAGTCGTAGAGATCACCGGTGGAGATGACAAGCTCGTGATATTTCTTGGCACGGGCATAACGCCCTGGAATGGTTACATGTTCCGCCTGGTACGCGTGGAAGTTGTCATTTTCACCCGCCCCCAGATCATACTTTATGCGATACGAATTGCCAATAACTCGCCGCCCTGGATCCACCTTGAGCGGTAAAAGCCTCTTTACAATGGAACGGATAAGAGCCATATCCAGTGCTTTATTTCCGGCTTTATGATGGAGAAAGTGTTCACCAGTCAAAGCGCGAAGCAGGCGAGTATCCAGGTGAAAGACTCTGTCTTCGCGCGGATCCCTACTTTGCACATCATTGGTATTTCGCAAAGATGTATTTGCCTGCGATAGCACCACAAAGCCTACAACGCTCACGCTCGCTTGCCCAATGTTTTCTAACACGCCATGTAGAGCTTTGGCTTTCATCTCTACACTGGTCAGTGGACTATGCTGTATAAACCCATCGTCACGTCGCCAGTCAGTTTGATCAATATCAATAGAGCCGCGCCAGTTCTTGACCTCCAAGATCCAAACGCCACGCGCGTTGAAGAGCACGAGGTCCATTTCCAGCGTACTATTCCCTGACGGAAGATGATAGTTGGTCAACAAGATTCCATCCATATCACCCAATTGCTGCATGAGAAAATTGCGCGTAACTTGCTCTCCAGCGTTACTATTGGGGGCGCAAGGAATGTGAATAAGAGCCATAGTTGTTACTCCATACACATCTATCTATCAAAGCCATTAAAATACCGTCACGTCGTTGTTTACGGGTTCTGTATGTATAAGTGTAGACGTTAACTAGAGGTTAGTCAAGCAGTGTTGGAACCAGAGTTCGCCAAAGCGCAATGCACCATACATGAGCAGATTGGGTTCACCAGTGGCGGAAATATTACCATGATTGCTGAGCAAGAAATCGCGCAGACTCTCTTCGGTAACGTGGAGAGCGAGCAGTTGTTGGATCTCGTCATCTTCGGGGACACGGGTATGCACCTCGGCGAGGGTGATGTTGAGGCTGGTGTAAAAGCAAAGATCACCATGTGGGTTGGTGGTGTCATAGACGGCACCGAGACAATATTCTTCCTGGATATCCTGTGCCGTGATGCCAGTCTCCTCGCGCAACTCCCGGCGCATGGCGGCAAACGGGTCTGGATGCCCTGCTCTATCGCTATCACGCTCACGCTCAAAAAAACCAGCGATGACATGATACCGTCCCAGGTGAATGGCGGTCTTCTGTCGTCGCTCATACAAGATGTAGCCGTCCGTCGTTTCCACCACGGAACAGACCGCCAGGGCGTTACCCAGTTCCTGCCGTGTGCGCCCATTGGCAAATTCCGGCATACTGCTGGTTATATATTCTTTATAGCTGGTATTCCCTATCACCAGATGGAGTTTCCCATCAGCCCGTGCTTCCGCGTGAATGAGGCGAAAGAGCTGCGAGTCGTACAGGCGAAAGTCCTGCGCTTTCGCCTCAGCCAGTTTCTCCCGCCACATCACATCCATCCACTCCTGGATAGCTGGAGTAACCGGCATAGTCAAGGATGGATCATAGCTGATATCAAGCTGATCAGGTCGGTAAAGGCCACGGGCCAGTATTTCAAATTCAAGCATAGTAGTAGTATACCGTATTATTGCTCCCATTGACGAGTTTCAACAGATGGATGTACTACGAAGAAAACGAATGAGCACTTTGCCGCGTGTCATGAAGTGTACACATTGTTTTATGATGGAGAGAGGAGCAACCTTTGAAGACTTCTACCATGCTTGAAAATAGTAATCTGCTGGTTATCCAGGCGGTTGACGGTCTGACTGAAACGGCATGGGATGTCCCAGGCGCATGTGGTGAGTGGTCGGTGAAGGATATCATCGCCCATCTTGCTTCGTATGAGCATGTCATTGTTGATGTACTCAATACCTTTTTGGGCAGCGAACCCACTCCCTATGTCTTACGCTGGATCAAGCAACCCGCCGAATTTAACAAGACTGAGGTTGAAGCACGAAGATACCAAACCGCCCAACACGTTGAAGGTGAGTACCAGGATATACAGGTGCAAGCCACGTCTCTCTTGCAACAAATCCCTGAAGAGACCATCCAACAACGAGGAACGATGCCCTGGTATAAGCCAGAGAACTGCCTGGCCGATTTCATCGACATGGTATATAAGCATACACAGGAACACTACGAGCAGATAAAAAGTTTTCGCGAGAGTGGAAGAGCTGGTTAAAGCCTATCCCTCTCACTCCCACTCAATAGTCGCCGGAGGCTTCGACGTAATATCATACACAACACGGTTCACGGCGGGCACCTCGTTGACGATGCGATTGGCGATGCGCCCCAACAGGTCGGGCGAGAGTCGCGCCCAATCAGCCGTCATAAAGTCGCCGGTGGTGACGGCCCGCACCGCCACTACGTTGGCGTAGGTGCGCCCATCGCCCATGACGCCAACGCTCTGGAGGGGCGTCAGCACGGCAAAGGCTTGTCCCAGTTCGCGATAAATGCCAGCACGGCGAATCTCTTCAATGACAATGGTATCTGCCGCCCGCAATGTTTCCAGGCGGGTCTCATCAACGGCCCCAATGATGCGAATAGCCAGGCCGGGGCCAGGGAAGGGATGACGCCAGACCCACTCTTCTGGCAGACCAAGAGCCAGACCAAGCTCGCGTACCTCGTCTTTGAAAAGCGTGCGCAGCGGTTCGACCAGCTTGAAGGTCATATCTTCCGGCAAGCCACCAACATTGTGATGCGTCTTGATGCGTGTCGCCGTGGAGGCGGTATCGTGGCTGGTACTCTCGATCACATCAGGATAGAGCGTGCCTTGTGCCAGGAAAGTAATCGGCCCACCCTCTTGTTGTAGCTGTAGAGCCTCTTCCTCGAAGACGCGAATAAACTCTTCTCCAATAATCTTGCGCTTCTGCTCTGGATCAATAACGTCCGCGAGACGGCTCAGAAAGCGTTGTCGTGCATCGACAACAACAAGTGGAATGTGCAGATGGCTCGCGAAGGTATCGACAACCTGTTCGCGCTCACCGGCACGCAAGCAGCCAGTATCGACAAAAACACAGGTCAACTGCTCGCCAACAGCCTTGTGGACAAGCAGAGCGGCCACCGCCGAATCGACTCCGCCGGAGAGGCCACAAATGACCCGCTCATGCCCAACACGTTGCCGAATCTGCTCAACGGCCTCGTCAATGACCGAAGTCGCCGTCCAACTCGGCGTGCAGCCACAGATACGGAAGAGGAAGTTACGGATGATCTCTTTGCCCTGCGGTGTATGCGTCACCTCTGGATGGAATTGCAAACCAACCATGCCCTCTGCATTGGCAATCGCGGCGACAGGGGTACTTTCCGTGCAAGCCAGTGTGACAAAACCCTCCGGCAAGGCATCGACACTATCGCCATGGCTCATCCATACGGGGAGGCGCAGCGGTGCATCAGCGACTGGCACCGCCAGTTGGTCTGTCTGTGAAGGGGAAACAGTAATGTCCTCGAAAATACGCAATGCCTGTGAATTGCTCGCGCTAGCGGCCAGTACCTCGATAGTCGCGGGGCCGTACTCACGCTGCCCATGCCAGAGGGCAACATGCCCACCAAGCTGGTGCGCTAGCAAATGCATACCATAACAGATGCCCAACACTGGCAAGCCACTCTGTAAAATAGCCGGATCGCAGGATGGTGCCTGCTCATCATAGACGCTGGATGGCCCACCAGAGAGAATAAAGCCCTGGATATCCAGGTGCTCATTCTGTTGTAACTGCGCTAAGGTAGTCGTTGCTGGCACAAGTTCGCTATAGACATGGCATTCACGCACGCGACGGGTGATCAGCCGACTGTATTGAGAGCCAAAATCAAGCACAATGATCGCCTGTCGGCGTTCCAAGGACTGCATGTTTTCCCTTTCTGGGCGCAAATACCACTACACGCGAGCGGTGTTGGTGTTACGTCTTTAACCGCGTGGCCCACCCGCCACGTAGATGATCTGGCCGTTGACAAAGCTGGCCTCGTCCGAACACAGGAAGCAAATAACGTTGGCGATGTCACGCGGCTGACCAACGCGCCGTACCGGAATCGTCTTCGAGGCTTGCGCGATAATGTCGTCGGGGTTAAGCCCTTGTCTACGAGCCGTTGAACGCGTCATCTCCGTATCAATGAAGCCAGGTGCGACCGCATTGGCCGTAATACCGAATGGGCCAAGCTCAATAGCCAGCGTGCGCGTCAACCCCTGCAAACCGGCTTTGGCCGTAGAGTAGTTTGACTGGCCGCGATTGCCCAGCGCAGAGGTAGAAGAGAGCGAGACGATACGCCCATATTTCTGCTCTACCATGTACTTTTGCGCCGCACGGCTACAGAGAAATGCTCCCTTGAGATGCACTCCCATCACCGTATCCCAGTCGCTTTCCGACATCTTGAAAAGCAAGTTATCGCGCAGCACACCCGCGTTATTGACAAGGATGTCCAGGCGTCCAAAATGGCTCACCGTTTGATCGATTGCAGCCTGCACCTTCGCACTATCGGACACATCGCAAGATACCACCAGGCCCTCCGAGCCAATACGCTCCAGTTCCGTGGCCACTTGTTTACTGCCTTCCGTATCCACATCTGCCAGCGCAACACGAGCACCTTCTTCGGCCATACGCAAGGCCGTCGCGGCCCCAATACCTCTACCCGCTCCAGTGACAAAGGCAATACGCCCTTCAAGTCGTCCCATTAAACGTCGCTCCTTTACAGCAAGTGGCTTCTGACCACATCCGCCAATCGACAATGATATCTGAGTATATCACATGCGTAAGGTAGCGACGCTACTAGTTCCAGGGTCTGTGAATTATTGCTGATGATGCGATGATGACGACCAGGGCGACCGCCAGGGTCGTCCTGGCAATAATTCACAGACCCTGGCCACAAAAACAGCGACCTATTAATCGTAAGGAGCAAGCACCATGGAAGAACAGATGGACAAAGTAACGTTGCTGGACAACATCCACAAAGGCTTCGACGAAC
>JBPCJY010000066.1:0-8255 GCA_051004815.1 Ktedonobacteraceae bacterium | reverse complement strand
CATCAGGCACGACTACAACGACTGATACCACTGTCTAAAGGGCTGCGGCTTCCCGTCTGGGATTGAAACACGCCTCACTCTTCTGGCCCTCTCTCGTAGGTGCTCGGTCTAAAGGGCTGCGGCTTCCCGTCTGGGATTGAAACACGTTGACGGATGTGTGACCCATCAACATACTCAACGTCTAAAGGGCTGCGGCTTCCCGTCTGGGATTGAAACTCACAAAGTATGTGATCCAGTTAGTAAACAATGCCCGTCTAAAGGGCTGCGGCTTCCCGTCTGGGATTGAAACATAAATTTTCATCTTCGCGTTGGGATGAATTACCCCTTGCGTCTAAAGGGCTGCGGCTTCCCGTCTGGGATTGAAACACACCGTGTGCTTCTCTCGTCATGGGTGCTCCGCAGCGTCTAAAGGGCTGCGGCTTCCCGTCTGGGATTGAAACGCTTGCATCGCCACTGGTCCGCTCCAGGTCCAGCAGTCTAAAGGGCTGCGGCTTCCCGTCTGGGATTGAAACTAAATGAGAAAAGAAAGGGTAATCATGGCAACCATTCGTCTAAAGGGCTGCGGCTTCCCGTCTGGGATTGAAACCATTGACGGAGTAACGTACAACCGTACTGCCTGGCTCAGTCTAAAGGGCTGCGGCTTCCCGTCTGGGATTGAAACTCCAGCCACGCGCTATACATGGCATATTCACCAGCCGTCTAAAGGGCTGCGGCTTCCCGTCTGGGATTGAAACACCTGGCAAGGATTGGGTGTACAAATGGACGCGTAGTCTAAAGGGCTGCGGCTTCCCGTCTGGGATTGAAACTTTTCTTCCGCGAAGCCTAAGCGATTGAAACGATAGTCTAAAGGGCTGCGGCTTCCCGTCTGGGATTGAAACTCAAGGGCTTTTGGGTGAATTCCGCAAAAATCAAAGTGTCTAAAGGGCTGCGGCTTCCCGTCTGGGATTGAAACCCCTCATCTTTTTGGGCAAGCATTGAGGCATCCCACGTCTAAAGGGCTGCGGCTTCCCGTCTGGGATTGAAACGGCCGATGGTTCCAGCGAGCCTACATCTTGGAACCGTCTAAAGGGCTGCGGCTTCCCGTCTGGGATTGAAACTTCGGTTTGCTCTGCGTAGCAGTGGAGTGATCGCTGGTCTAAAGGGCTGCGGCTTCCCGTCTGGGATTGAAACTGCTCGATCTCATCTGCGCTGTTCGCACACCAGTAGAGTCTAAAGGGCTGCGGCTTCCCGTCTGGGATTGAAACACACCGAGCATACAATGCATCCTCCAATCTACTGTCCTTGGTCTAAAGGGCTGCGGCTTCCCGTCTGGGATTGAAACCACAGCGGCTCGTTGCAAGGTTATCCGACTTCTGAGTCTAAAGGGCTGCGGCTTCCCGTCTGGGATTGAAACGACGGCGTAACCGTCTGGAACGTCTGAATTCCCCACCAAGTCTAAAGGGCTGCGGCTTCCCGTCTGGGATTGAAACGCCGCTTGGAATTCAGTGGCTATTTTTACCGCATGTTCGTCTAAAGGGCTGCGGCTTCCCGTCTGGGATTGAAACACACGCTGGTGCATCCCCACCACAAGATCAGCATGGTCTAAAGGGCTGCGGCTTCCCGTCTGGGATTGAAACGGTGGCGGGTGTGTTTGTAGCCGAGACAGTGGCCGAGTCTAAAGGGCTGCGGCTTCCCGTCTGGGATTGAAACAAATCTACAATCCAGTTTCTCGGAGCCACTCTTCGGTCTCAAGGGCTGCGGCTTCCCGTCTGGGATTGAAACCCACCAGTGACCCCTGAAGTGCCAGTCCAAGGACTGGTCTAAAGGGCTGCGGCTTCCCGTCTGGGATTGAAACCATCCGTATGGATATGCGCCACAACACGCTACAGGGGAGTCTAAAGGGCTGCGGCTTCCCGTCTGGGATTGAAGACAAAAAGAGACTCAGGGTAGTCATTATTGACCCTGAGTCTCTTTTTGTTCTGTTATGAGGAAAATGGCAAGCCGTTAGAACTCTAACGCTGATTGTTGCCCTTTATCCTGCTTCACTTTTGTTGCTTGTTTGAACGTTCCGAATTGTGGCGGCATATCAATCTTTGCGCCTTTTTGTAGCTCCGTGATGGTGCGTATTTGGATACGAGGGTATTTCTGGTTCCACCCTGATGATTCATAGTATCCTGCGCTGATTGCCTCGGTGGTCATGTCACGGCTCGGTGGCTCCAATGTGATGAAAACACCGAGAGCAGCATCTTCTCGCTGCACCGTTCCGACCAGGTCGCGTATATCACCTGATTTCACATGGCCTGATTTGACCTGTACCAGCACTCGTTTTGGTTTGCCAGTATTGTCGTCTATGAAGCTGATAACCCCATCTATGCCTTTGTCGCTCCCTTTTTTGCCTGTTTTACTGCCTTCCTGGCCTCCCAGTGGTTTGGCTTTGACGAGCGATAAGGCCCACCATTGGAACTGATAGCGGTCGTCCTGGGCAAGTTGTTTGGCTGCTCCGTGGTCAGATGGCTCACCTACTATCTTGAATTGAATGCCTGGAAACATGGCTTCAAGCCGATATTTTTGCAGGGCAATACTCAAGTGAGTGATATCAATGCCTATCCATTTGCGTCCTAATTTTTGGGCGGCGGCTATTGCGGTCGCGCATCCACAAAAGGGGTCCAGCACTACATCTCCTGGATTGCTACTGGTGTTGATGATATGTTCAAGTAGCATAAGCGGTTTTTGCGTTGGATAGCCGAGACGTTCAGTCGCTTGTGAACCGAGAGGAAAAATATCATCCCACACATCTTGTAAGGGGACTCCTGGCATTTCATCAAGATAGCGTTTATAGGCGGGAACTCCTCCTGGTCTGGTTTGTACAACTCGTCCTTGCTCATAAAGTTCTTGCATCCGAAGTTGGCTGTATCGCCAATAGCGAGTCACGCCAAGAAACTCATATTGGGGATTTCCTTTAGCGGCTCCTCCTGGGCCGGTTAAATTATCTAAGCGATAACGGCGTCCATTCGCGTCAATGTGGCGGTAGGAGCTATTGACGTACTTCTCGTTATATTGCTGGTAAATTTCAGTTCGTCGTGCTGTCTCTGACTTGGTATAGAAAAGAATGACATCATGAATGCGCCCCATGTGAATGACATTGCCTTGTTTGGTATCACTATGTGCGCTCGTTCGCTTCCAAATAATTTCGTTGCGGAAGTTCTGTACTCCAAAGATGGTGTCTAAGATGATTTTGAGATAATGGCTAGCCGTAGGGTCACAATGGAGATATAAGCTTCCTGTTGGCTTTAATACACGATGTAATTCCACCAAGCGAACTGCCATCATTACCAGATAGGCCATCATCTGGTTGCTGCCGATGAAGTCGCGAAGGGATGCGATCATCTTGGAGACAGTATCATGTGACTGGGTCACTAGCTCATTATAGGTTTGCTCGGCAATATCGTTCCAGTGCCAGGTATCTTCAAAGGCGGTGATTTGTGATTCACTGTCGATGCCCTGTTCATCCTTAAAGAGCACATTGTAGTTGCGGTTGCTGTTGAATGGTGGGTCAAGATAAACGAGATCAACGCTCTCGCTGGCAATATATTCGCGCAGGATGTTGAGGTTGTCGCCATAAAAAAGGGTGTTTTGGGTGATGGGCTGCGGACTCATGATACACGTACTCCCTACCTATTTATCTGTTTGCTGAATGTTGCGCTTATAATAGCATAGAAATGTGTTTGGTACTATGCTGTTTCACCTTTGTCAGAACGGTCGTATGTTACAATATGCGGAGGAAGATCATGACTATTCCAAAAGGTTTCCGGGAGAAACTTTTGAGCAATTCCGCTTCACTGTCTCATGCCGATACTCCCAAACAGGTGCGTTTTCAGGAACGGGCCTTTCCCATGGGCAAAATGATCGGAGTCAATGCCTATCGCATTAACCGCATAGCCTTGAAGCAACGTCTTATTGATGGGGAATATGCTCTTCACGAAACGCCGCATTTTCTCGTCTGCACAAAAACTGCTGCGCCGACAATGATTGTCCATTGGTTTTCACCAAAAGCGATTGATAGCGACCTGGGACAGTATTTCATGGAAGAGTTGAAACCGCTTGGCATCCTGGCGAATGTCGAGAGTTTTGGTGATGTTTTCGGGGCTGTTGTCGGCTCGATCTGCCCCAAAAACCCTGAACAAGCCTGGCACTTGTTCGGCGTCAATACGCTGCAACGTTATCATACCCTTCTCACAGCCAATAGTCATACGCCTCACTATGATTCTCCTGTCGATGTCTTTGCTACCTTATATCGACGTGTCTGTAAACTGGTGGTTGGGGCCAGTCTCTTGGATGCTGGCTGCTCGTTTGGTTTTTTGCCGTTGGTGGTTGCTGAACGGGTCCCCACACTGACAACAGTGGTTGGGGCCGATATTCGGACAGAACCGTTTCCCGTGACCAGGGCTATTGCCAGCGAACGGCATTTGACGGCTGTGCAATACGTGCAAGCGGATTTGTTGACTGATGATGTGTGTGCGTTGGGACAATTTGATACGGTCACGGTGCTCCATGTGCTTGAGCATTTCAATGAATCGGACATGTATCGGGTGCTGACGAACTTACTAGAGATTGCCTCTCATCGCCTTATTATTGGCGTGCCATACGAACCTGGGGAACCTGAATTGGCGTATGGACACGAGCAGTTGTTTACTCCTGACAAGCTCAAGGCGGTGGGACGCTGGTGCCTTGAACAATGGCATGGCGGTCAGATGCAGTGTGAAGAGTGCGCTGGTGGGCTGCTCTTCCTTGATCGACCTCCTTCATAGCATCTTCGTAAAGATTTAGCTGACTTTAGCCGTTGCTGTCATTGGTAAGAGTCGTTGTTGTGTGCTCTCTACAAATTGGTGAATATGCATGTCAGTTGGGAATGAACCAAGCAGTTCTTGTCGGATGTAACCAACAAATTGTCTTACAACTACACAATGCCTCTTTGGACTGGGAAATAATGGCACTCTTGGGATAATGGCTTTGCCAGTACTTGGCTTATCTGGTTGTATTCTTTGGGCGGTTTAGGGTACAATTCTTCTAAATTCACGATAGGAGTAGAGGATGGTTAATAATGAGCATGAGGACACTGCCTTATATCAATATGAAGGGCCAAAGTATCATGATGGCGTTTGGATGGCGAATATCAAGCTATTAGAGCAAACTTCTGATACGTTTCAAGGTGAAACAATTGAGGAAGTGCAAGAGCAAATATTGCATTTTCTTGGTCAAAAATCATTAGAGATAGAAAAAGCTCGCGTTGCTCTCCGCAAGCGTTTTGTGCGTCAATCTGTTGAAGGTATGCCCATTAATGAATTGTCGGATAAAGTGAAAAAGTTGTTGAACGATAAAGAGGAAAACTGAAAGTGATTGTGCTGGTCATTAATCCATATGAAGGTTAATGGCTTGCCATAAAGGCGGTACGGTTGTGAAAGTTGATATAAGTTTGGTTGAATGGGCTGCCGAGAATGCGGAATCCTTGTTGGCTCCGCTTGGGAATCGCTGGCTGCATGTTCAAGGCGTTGTTGAGAGAGCGCGTTGGATAGGTGAAATTTTTGATGCAGAAGATAAGGCACTTTTGATTGCATCGGCTTATATGCACGATATTGGTTATGCTCCATCCCTTAAAAAGACGGGGTTTCATCCTCTCGATGGGGCGTGTTATGTACGTTCTTTAGGTTATGAGCGGCTTGGGTCGCTTGTTGCCTATCATTCAAGTGCTTATTTTGAAGCTGAATTACGGGGTTTTGAAAAGGCTTTGAGTGAGTTTACCTGTGAGCGTTCGGTAGTAGCTGATGCTCTAACTTATTGCGATATGACAACGAATTCTGTAGGTTTACCTGTTACTCTCAAAGAGCGTTTAGCCGATATTTTTTCTCGTTATGGTGACGCTGATGTTGTGACTCAAGCTCTTCATAAGGCTTTGCCCTATATTTCTCTTTCTGTCGGGCGCACTCAACTTCGGCTGCGTAAGCATGGGCTGATGGTAGAGAGTCAGGTTATAACTGGATGATTTTTGTGTTCAAGGTAGTGTTTGATACGTAACCTCATTGCTTCATGCATGTTCAGTTGTTCGATTTCTTGAGGTGTAAAGAACGCTAATTCAAAAGATTCCTCACTAACCTTTAAATTTCCTCTCACGATTTTACATGAGAAACATATGGAAAATTCCTGTCTTACCTCGCCGTCTGAATATGCGACGATATGTTCCGGGTTTGAATAGATACCAATGATATATTCTGGCTCTATATCCAGTCCTGTTTCCTCTTTTACCTCGCGTTTGACTGTTTCGCTGATGCTTTCTCCAATTTCCATTGTTCCTCCCGGTAGTGACCATGTGTTACTGTCACTGCGGCGATGAAGCAATATTTTCCCTTCGTTGTTCATAACAACTGCGGAAGCTGCCGGAATTAAAGAATTTGCTTTTGGGGCATTCGGGTTGTTGAGATAATCAACTCTCATACATCTTGCTCCTGCGTGTTTATTTTGTCGTATCCCTCGTATTATACGGCAAAATATTTTCCACTGGTGTAGTCGTCGCCCATAAATTTTCAAAATGTGCGGCAAAGTTCTCGAACGGGCCGTATGGACCTAGATGACGCAGGTGCATGAGCGGGGCCTTTGAACCGTGTAAACCGTAGAGATGTGGTGTGACGAACATCTCATTATCAAAACGGAAAACAGAGTTATACATGGGTGTTGTGTGAAAGTGCATTTCGATATTTTCACAGTTTTGAAGACTACGAAAGTGGTAGAGCGTTGATTGAATGCGAGCCGGTAATGTTCCTCCTAATTGTTCTTCCTCGTCGCGCCTTTGTACATCAATAGATGTTGGATCAGCTACAGCAATTCGTATTTTACAAGATGCCTGTGCTTTTTCTTTCAGAAGTGTTATAAGGTTTGGATGTTGTTCTGGTAAGAATAGCATGGCGTAACCAAGTAAATCTATCTGGATTTGTGCCTGTGTAAAAAGCTGCCACCAGAGATTTACTGGTACGTGTGCGCGATGCGTATAAAGAGCAACCATCTCAGCAGTCTGGGCAGAAGTAGTTGCTACTTTTGTATCATTGTCGGCCCACAAATAATCCTCTCGCTCTCTCAATAGTTTCGCAATTTTCCACCGATGTCGTGCATGTGGTACACGTCCTCCTAACCAACGTTGAACAGTTTTTGGGTCAACGTCGGTTTCGTCTGTGATGGCTTCAATATCAATGTGTGCTTCTGCCATTGCGCTAATGAGTCGTTCATTTGCCATGATTTTCTCCATTTCCTGCAATACATAGGACACTTTTAGTATACCATAAAACGTCCTGAAACGTCCTGCTATGTGGTTAAAGAGTCCTATTGCTTCAAGTATTCTATGCATAGAACTTGAACACAGGTGTACGGCGGGGGCGTAAGCTCCAACACCATAGGACAACGGGAAATCATAGCCGGGTCTGTTCCGGCTCCCTTCTTAAAAATATCCTACAACCGCGCCGAGCACAGGAGCTATGGGCTGCATGGATGGTAAGACGTGAGAAGCTGCCAGCGCAAGCACAGGTGAGAGCCGAGGGAATGAGTTTTCTGAATCAGAAAGCGATAGGTTTCCGACCATGCAGAGTGAGAGCAAAGCGAGTGAAGCGAGGAAGGGCGTAGGAACATTGGCAACTAGTGAAGAGTCTCCTGGCGGGTATTGACTCAAGGGATATGGCTAATGGCTTGCCAATGACCCCTATTTGATCGGTGGTGGTTGGGATAGGTCGGGCTGGAAGTGGTGAGGATGGCTGTGACGGATGGATGAAGGGGCTATGAGGAGACGTGGTCTATCTCTGGTGGTGAGGTGGTGTTCCTTGTTGGCTTTGTAGGCAATGGTGACTGTCGTGCGTTTGTGCATAGCATCAAAGGGCAAGCCGTTGTTGACAAACACGCTTGCCCTTTGCTGTTTCAAGGGGGTGATGTTGTGTATCCAGTGGAGATACGCCTGGAAGACTTTGGTGCGTGGCTGAGTTCTAAAGAGTTTGAACCAGTGGGGAAACCTGGGGCATGCTTTCAATCGCCGTTAGCCTTGTGGCTTTCCGAACGAATGGGATGTGTGTATGGTGTGGATGGGTTAGTGTACGGTCGGGCGTTATGGGATGGGTGTTGTTGGTTGCCGTTGCCGCGCTGGGCACGACTGTTCGCGGCACGGTTGGAAACGCTCTCGGTGTCGATGGTGCTGGGAGATGAAGCCTTTACCTTGCTCGCTCAAGTTGAGTTGGTAGGAGGGG
>JBPCJY010000065.1:0-51982 GCA_051004815.1 Ktedonobacteraceae bacterium | reverse complement strand
GGGGAGGGGCAAAGAGAGAGAATCCCCCCCGCTACAAATGGTTTTTCAAGGAGGGTTCGCTCGGGGGCGGGGGGGGCGCTCCTTTTCGTTCGCCCTGGTAACCGCCATGCCCCTCTCGGCAATCATTCACATATCTTATTGAGCCATTTGTGCGTCGGAGTGGGAAGCCAGGAGGTAGCCAATGCCCACCTTGGTGAGGATGTAGCGTGGATGAGCGGGATCAACCTCTAGCTTACGACGCAAGCGATTGACGTTGACTTGCAACATATGGCTTTCACCGACGTACTCAGCACCCCAAACTCGCTCTAGCAGCAGATCTTGCGTAATGACGCGACCCACATTTTGCGCCAGATAGGAGAGGATACGGTACTCGGTCGGAGTGAGAATGAGCTCTATTCCGGCCATAGTCACCAGATGCTGGGTAAAATCAATATGCAAATCGCCGATAGTGACAGCGGCACGCGCTGCGCTATTCTCATTAGACGTATAATTTGTGCGTCGTAAGACAGCTCGCACGCGAGCCAACAGTTCATCGACGCTAAACGGTTTGGTGAGATAATCATCTGCCCCCATATCAAGACCACGAACCTTGTCCTGATCCTGTCCGCGAGCCGTTACCATAATAACGGGTACCGTCGAAAATTCACGCACGCGCTGGCAGACGGTAAAGCCATCCATTTTGGGCATCATCACATCCAGCAACACCAGGTCTGGCCGTGTAGCTTCTATCTGTTCCAGGGCTTGCTGACCATCGCTGGCCGTGAGTACTTCATAGCCTTCCAGTTGAAGATTACGCGCCACTAACCTGAGCAACTGAGGATCATCATCAGCCGTCAAAATTGTTTTCTCTTTTGTAGACATACTATTTTATCCTTCTTAGTAGGGGAGCACAGGCAGCCATATATAAAATGTGCTGCCCTGACCAGGCTCACTTTCGGCCCAAATGACACCATCATGCAGTTCAACAATGCGTTTGCAGATTGCCAGCCCCAATCCTAACCCATTCACTTCACGCGTGAGACGGGTATCGAGGCGGTGAAAACGCTCAAAGACGCGCTCAAGCTGCTCTTTGGGAATACCTATGCCCTGGTCACGGATGCGTATCTCGATCATGTGCCGCTTTCTTCCTGTTGTACGGGAAGGAGCGGCTGCTCTACCATTTGCACGCTCATTACCGGTCAATGTTCGTGCTTTGCCAACAGGATCGCGCACGATAATTGGACGTAATACAACTTCGACCATGCCACCATCGGGTGAGTAGACACTAGCATTCTCTAGCAGATTATCCAATACTTCGCGCAGACGTTGCCGATCAGCCTCTATAATCGGTTCCGCATTGCTCGGCAATCCATCAACGTCCTCCATGCGCAACGTAAACGTTACCTGTTCAGATGAATGGTTGTTGGCTGTATCAGTCGGGTATTCACCATCAGGCTGTACAAGATGCTGACCACCTAAACGCTGACCTGACGCCATCATAGACTCGCGTACAAGATGGGGCAGGTTGATCTCGGTTCGTTCAAGTGCGATGCTACCCGTCTCCAATTGGGACATTTCCAGCAGCCGATCAATCAAGACAGCCAATCGATCACTCGACTCGTTAATGGCCAGCAAAAACTCGTGCCGTTCCTCAAATGAAATGCGCTGCTCATGCCGCAAGAGAGTAGCCGCATAGCCTTTAATCGAGGCCAAAGGGCTACGAAGTTCATGGCTGATCGTCGCCAAAAGCTCGGCTTTCAGCAATTCCATCTCATGAATAGCACTGCGACTGCTACTATTTTCCAGTAGCTGTACCCGCTCCGCCAATAACATATTAGCAATGGCGGTACCCACAACATCAGCCACCAACGGCAAGAGATCACGTCCATGTTCAGCCGCCACCACTTTATCCCTTCCTGTCCATCCCAGCAGCAAAATTGCATAGAGGGGGAAAGCACCAGAGCGTTGACCCGTTTCCATGGTAGTTTCAGACGTCACAATAGGTATCTTGCCAATAATCCAACCGGGCGCAACCACAATGCTTTGCACGTCAGTACCACCAAAAGTGAATGGCCCAAGTCTCTTCAACGCCTCTTCCTCGCTCATACCTTGCAGAGCAAACGGACGAATAGTCTTTTTACGGGAAACCCTGGAGGATTGACTTGTCCCACGCGGATTTTGCAAAGTAAGGAGCAAAGCACCACGCTGTACTCCAAAAAGGCGTAAGAGTCGCTCCAGCATAGTTCTCGCGCCAGGACTGTTGACACCAGAGACAACCTGTTGCGATAGACGAGCCAGATCGTTGAGGGCGGCTATAATTTCAGTGGGTACATACCCACGAATCTGCTCAGATTGTGCTTCCATCTTACTCCTAGCTGTTTTCTCTTTTCTTGTAGTCTGCGTTGGCGGGAGAAAAAAGAGATTCTATCCCCTATTCCCAACATTTTATCCCAGCATCCCCAACAAATGTGCTTGTACTTCATTATATGGAAAACTACTCACAGACAAGGCACAAAAAAGAATACAACATCACAAACGTATCACAAAATACTGCACAATACGAAAGACTGCTAAAAAATATGTCTCTCTTTGGTATAAAGCACGAGTTGTTGTATCATAGGAGTGAGCAATAATCAATTTGTCGGCACTAGACGCACAGAGGCTACCCGGTTTGGCAAGCATGAGCATTGAGAGGCAGGAAGGCATGAAGCCTGTTGAGAGCAATAAACAACATCGTATGACGGAACGATTCGCGGCATTGAGTCGCATAGGAACGGCCCTGATGAGTGAGTTAGACGAGAGCCGTTTACTGCACATGATCGCGGAGACCGCTTGTGAACTTACCGGCGCAACCTTTGCCGCCTTCACCTTGCGCCCCGTCAACGAAGAAGGGCAACCACTTGTTGCTTCCGAAGGAAATCTCTTTCATCTCGCCGCCGTGGTCGGTGTCACAAAAGAACAAGAGGCGTTATTTCGCCGCATGCCCTTGGGTGGAGAAGGGTTGCTGGCCCCCATATTTCGCCAGGGCGTCCCCGTGCGCGTCTCTGATGCGCTCGCCCACATACATCAACGCCAGAGCTTGCATGCTCCACAGGAGAAAGAGGCTGCACGCGAGGCTGCGATTGCCTACGCCCATGGGAAAATTTCCGCGGAAGGTTTACTTTCTATGGGCGTACCCCGTGAACACCCGATCATACGCAGTTTCCTGGGTGTACCGCTCCTCGACCGCACTCATCAAGTGCGCGGTGGTCTGCTGTTGGGCCATACACAACCTGACAAATTTACGCCAGATGATGAGACATTGCTGGTGGGTATGGCGGCGCAAGCCTCCGTCGCCTTGGAGAATGTCCGGCTATACAATGCTGTGCAAATGCGGGCGCAAGAGCTTAATGCGATTTTTGAAAGTATCGCCGATGGCATCACGTTAGTAGATAGTCATGGCACTATCTTAAGCGAGAATGGTACGGCCCGCCGCTTGCGTAGAGCCTTGCTAGAACGACCTGAACAGCAACAGACGTTGGAGGCATTGGAGGCCCTCCTCAACGAACCTGCAAGGCAGGCTCTTCAAGGCGAAATCGTCCAGGATATCACTGTTACAGCATTTGATGAGCATAATGAGAAGCGGGAATACCTTGTCAATGCCTCGCCGCTCAACTCGCCAACATCTTCCGGCCCCCTACCACACCTGCAAAACGCGCAGAATAACGGCACCAACAGCGTGACAGGGGCCGTGGTTATCTGGCATGATGTGACGGAGGCGCGTCGCTTGATTCTTGAACAGCGCATCCATGCCGATACGGAGGCACGTCGGGCATTGTTGCAACGCATTCTTGATGAGCTACCGAGCAGTGTCTATCTTGTGCGTGGTCACGATGCTCGCCTGGTATTAGCTAACCGCGCCCTCACCACAGTTTGGGGTGCAACCTGGATGCCAGGGCAACCAATGAGCGCGTTCCTCAAAGAAAATGGCATTCGCATCGTCGGTATCGACGGGCATCCAATGGAATTCTCACAACTGGCTACGCTGCAAGCCATTCGGCAGCATGAAACAGTGTACAGCAAACAAGAGATCATCCGCCACGCCGATGGTACGACTATCCCTGTCCTGGTCAATGCAATACCCATCAGCGCGTCAGATCTCAATCTGACGCTCTGGGATACAGCCCAAACGACCACCGCGGAGCCTGAACCCGCCGCTATCGTCGTCCACCAGGACGTCAGCGCACTGAAAGAGGCCGAAGCACTCAAAGATGAGTTCATCGGCATCGCGGCCCACGAACTCCGCAACCCTCTGGCCGTACTTAAGGGCTTTTCCCAAACACTGATTGTACAGACTGCCCGTGGGAAGGGCCTACAACTCACCGATTGGCAGATTGAGGCTCTCGATGGCATTGATCAGTCAACGCTGCGCCTGGTGGAACTGATCGATGACCTGCTCGACGTGACTCGCTTGCAAGCTGGACGGTTGGAGCTATATATTGAACCAACTAACCTCATTGACCTGGCGCGTCGTGTCATAGGCAGACTACGTATTACGACAGAACAGCATACGCTCAGCCTCCACACGGCACTGGAACACCTTGTTGTCAACCTCGATACAAGGCGTATAGAGCAAGTATTGAACAATATCATCGGCAATGCCATAAAATATAGCCCGGAAGGGGGTACCATTGATGTGATCATTAGCGAGGATTGCACACAGCAGCTTGCGCTTATCAGCATTAAAGATCAGGGCATTGGTATACCCGTACAGCAGCAGGCACGCGTCTTCGGTCGCTTTATACGGGCGGACAATGCTCGCGCCTATGGCATTGGCGGCACTGGCCTGGGCCTCTACCTCAGTCGAGAGCTGGTCGAACGACACGGTGGCCGTATCTGGTTCGAGTCCGCCGAAGGCAAAGGTTCGACCTTCTCTATCTCACTTCCCTTAGAGCAACAAGAATGATGAGCACCATCAGTACCAGTTCAAAAGTGAAAATACTTGGCATTTGCCCCATATAGATGTAGAATGCAGGTATGTTACGTGAGATGATTGCAAGAAACGTTGCTGCATCGTCCCCCCGGTAAAGAGGTGCGCTATGACTGAAGAGAACAAAGACGAAGCAAAAGAATCCGCCAACCCACCTAATCCTGCCACCGAAGCGTGGTCCAAAAATTGGATGGTACCTGTCCTTCTGCTTATGCTACGCGGATTAAATTCCTACGGCTATGAGCTGATGGAGAATATGGCGAAGTATGGCCTCAGTACAATGAATGCTGGCACATTCTACCGCACATTGCGCCAGATGGAGAAGGATGGCATGGTTAGTTCCAGTTGGGATACCTCGGAGGGCGGCCCCGCACGCCGCATGTACTCGATTACCGAGGCCGGTGAAAACTACCTCAAATTCTGGTCCACCTCCTTGGAACAATACCAGAATATGATGAATCGCTTCTTCCAAATGTATACCTGGCAACCCCCCAAAAAAGAAGAGAAAGAATAAACTAGCTTCCTGAGAGCTAATCTTTCACTATTGGCCTGAATACAACTAATCGTCATGATTACCTACAGTATATGTTGGTGTTGAAATCAAGGCAATTCATTCGCTTCACTAAGTAATCCGCCATAGCACTTTCACCGTACAGAATGGCACGAGGCAGAAAAACTTCTCCAAGTTAAGAGAATGGCTTATGATGTAACCCCAAACAGGATACCTATACAGGAGGTTGGCATGACGACAGAAGTATTTCACGCGTCACCAGAACCGGAGCAACAACTGGCGAACTTTACCCTGCTTGATGCGCTGCTCGCCCGCCGTTCCCGCCGCTTCGGCAAAGGCATGCATTTAAATGGAGGGCCACTGGCCTATGCCAGCACGCACGAACCGGCACCATTGAACCTGACAGAGGAAGCGGCACTCGCTTTTGCCGCTTGCGGCATTACCGGCTATACCATGGCTGAACTACCGTATGACACGGGCAATGTTGCTGAGGCTGGGGGCGGCAATATCATCGTGAACTTTGTTGGCCGAACGGTGTTCAGTGCGGACGCCACGCATGTGGTCAGTGTCTTCGTCATGAACGATGATGGCGTCTGGCTGCTCAAGCGACCCCAGGACTATCCACGCATGGAAGTACCTGAACTGGTGCAAGCGGCACACGAGCAGAGGTGGGTGGACCTGTACCAACAAAGCCGCACGCGCATTGCCGATCAACGGCTGGACGTACCGCGCGAGGCCCCATTTGTACCTCCATTCAATAAGTGGTCGGCGAATGTCCATGGCAGCACCTACTTCCTCCCCGTTGCTGAACTCAGTGGCCTCTTTATCAATATCCTGCTGGCAGCTTTTAACGAAGATGTGGCGTACTTCGTACTGGACGAGCGCAATAACTTCCAACTAGCGGGCATTGGCAAATTCGCTCGCTCGAAGGGAGGCTATCTGCACGACAATTTCATCGAAGGCCGTGCGGCGACGTTAAGCTACCTCGACACCTGGGTATACGAGTTTGCTGCCGTCGAGCAAGGAGCTATGCTTCAGAATCTGGCACTCATGACGGCAGCCCTGGGACTTGGCGGATTTCCACACCTGGCATCTCATCCCTTTGGCTGGTTCCAGGCACTCGGCTTTCGCATGGCGGACATTCCATTCTCGCGTACTATCGGGGCCGGGCCGTTCATGAAAGGTCTGTTACGCGTGCTTAAAAAAGATATTCCCGTACCGACGGCTGTTGGGCTAGAACGGGATCATCAGGTACTCATCAAGCCGTTCTGCCCGCCCTACTATCGCACCATGGAGGAGGCCGTCCTGGCGTTTGTGGACTACAAATATGCCCAGGGCAAAGGTACGCTCCGTGATGGTGGAGCAGCTAGCAATTGGCAGGATGGCGCAATGATTCAGGCAGGCATTCCCGAATATTCCGATCAGTGCATCGCTGCGACTATTGCCTGTTGCGAGTACATCTACTCACGCTATGGGCGTATACCAGGAACGAACGGACCATTACGCACATTAATGGCCTACCAGGCCCACCACCTGGACGCTGATTTCTACAAAAAATTTTACCGTCCCGAAGTCGTGGCTCAAATCGAGCGGCGCAACTAAAGAACTGACAGGGCTGCACTAGTTTACGCGCAGCGATAGAGCAGCCAAGTTTACCCCAGCCAACGGGAATTTGCCCACAGCCAGAGCGTCCAGGTAATAAATGTCGCAACCGTGACATACCAATGTGGCTGAGTTTCATGTGAAGGACAATGAGGGAAGCCTTCCCTTCGGTTGGTGGCTTCCCCTTGATGTGATTGGCTATATTGGTGTTGACGAAGCACCACAAACCAATGCAGGATGCTCAAAATCAGCGAGGGAGCATCCTTATCGCACCATCCAGCCGTTGTTAACTACTTCACAGTTGACCTTGCAGGATTGAAAGAGATGCATCAGGAACTAGCCGAGCTTTTTGCTCTGACACTTCCTGCCTCGTTGAAGAAGTAGATTCATCAAACGGCTAGATAGTTACAGTGCAGTAATCTTGAAACTACTTAGCTTGACTTGCATATACTCACTCAAAAGACCAATTTGGCCTCCACCTAGAAATCTGCTATCATCTGCACTTAGCAAAAGACCGCCATCTACAAGAAATTTAATTGTTGTTCCCTTTACCTCTACACGATAGCTATGCCACGCGTTCTGAGGATCGAAGGGAGTGGTACTTAGGACATCAAAAACATTATTAGTGCTGTCAATCGCTACAATTTGTACTGCTGGGCCGTGGCCTAAGTTAGCGCATACGGCCGCAGCATATCCCTGCCATCCATTGGATAAGCCCATTCCTCGAAAGGTAATATAGAAGCAAGGATAAATGGTTCCAGTAGTAAAAGGCCTCACTACTTGCATCTGTATAGCCACAGCGTAGTCAGCTGTTTGTGATTGAAAGGGCGCGACAATAGTTGCTCCTGCATTATAATCTGCATATGTTCCATCATTTAACAGCAGTCCACCACTCACTTTCCAGTCTGCTGTTCCATTCCATCCACTCCATGTTGAGTCTGCTTCATAGGTTGAAGGTGTTGGTGAGGGAGTCGGTGTAGGAGTTTGCTGCGCTTGAGTTGATGAGGGTATCGATGTAGAAGTCTGCGGCGTCGGTGTTAGAGAAGAGCCTGTTTGAGTTTGTTGACCATTTGTTGTGGGAGTAAAGTTTACGTATGTACGCCCATTCCCGAATAAAGATGATATGTTTCCCAGTAAAAACGCCCCCACTAACAAGCCTATAGCAATTATCGCAAGTACAGCACCTGGACGTTGACGAGACTTAGCGAACTCATAGATACTCAGGCCACCACTAAAAAGTCCTACTAAAAGGCCAAGAGCAGTTAAAAACGCCATATATACATCCTTCCTGAAGCTTTGCCATAACTTTCTCATCATCCCCTCTTTTTTAGAAGAGTGAAAGAGAAGTTTGGAAAACTCAGCTAATAATGCCGCTATTTAAAAATTGCTCCCTTTAAACATTGTCAGTATACTACAGAATTAAGAATAAATGGAAGTATTCGAGAAAAATAATTTTATCGGTGCTACAACGTATACTTCTACATCATTCACACATTCATGAGATATTGCCATTCCTCTTACATGAATGGCAATAAGATTTATGAGAGGAAGCCCAACTCTTCATTAGTGGCTTCCTCTTAATATTGTTAGCTCTATGAGATTTAGGAAGTCTTACAAGCTAATACAGCGATAACGATACTCAACCTCAGCGCGGCTGCATCCTTATCCCCCCATCCAGCCTTATCACCTCGCCATTCAGCATCTCGTTTTCGATGATGTGTTTCGCAAGAGCCGCGTACTCGTCGGGGCGACCCAGGCGTGGCGGGAACGGTACCTGCTGTCCGAGTGACTGGCGGGCAGATTCCGGCAAAGTACCCAGTAGTGGGGTATCGAAAATACCGGGAGCAATCGTCATCACCCGTATGCCATGGCGAGCCAGTTCGCGTGCAATGGGCAGCGTCATACCGACAATGCCACCCTTGGAGGCCGAGTAGGCAGCTTGCCCTATCTGCCCATCAAAAGCGGCTACCGAGGCAGTGTTAATGATGACGCCGCGTTCGCCGCCTTCATTGGGTGTGTTCGTCGCCATGGCTGCCGCAGCCAGGCGAATGGTGTTAAACATGCCAATTAAATTTACCTGAATAACTTTTGTGAACGAAGCCAGACTACCTGGCCCATTCTTTCCCAGCACCCTTTCAGCCGTGCCAATACCTGCGCAGTTAATCGCGATGGACAGGTTGCCAAAAGTATCAACTGCCGCTTTGACGGCGACCTGGACGGACTCTTCGTCTGTTACGTTCGTTTTGACGAATAGGACTGAGTCGCCCAATTCGGCAGCGAGCGCATCACCGGTCTCGTTATTCAAATCGGCAATGACGACCTTTGCGCCAGCCTGATGCAATAATCGCGCACAGGCCGCGCCAAGTCCCGATGCGCCACCCGATATCAAAACGCCTTTGTTCTCTACTTGCATACGTGTTCCTTCCTCGCTAAAAATATCCGTTCCCTTAAACTATATCCTCTACAAGGCAAAATGTCACGCCCGCCCTGGGTGATCGGTAGGGCTTCTCACAAGTCAAGAGAGTAAATACGACTGCTTGTAATTTCTCCCCTTGGATGGTATACTTTCCACAGTGCCTGCTCGCTTGTCACTTTTCAGTCCATCCACTTCACACCTTCGTCACCCATTCGCCTCAAAAAAACTGGCTGACACAACCACTACAACCGCTACAACTGATACAAGTGATACAACTGACACATCACAACAGAGAACCTGGCAAAGACCCATGCGCGATCGGGAAAACACCACCCGGTAGTAGGAGAGCGACTTTTGAGGAACCCTGGGGTGATCGGGCGACCACTAGCAGTGGTGCTACAATGAGGAATAGGCTATAATCAAAAACAATACGGCGGATAGTAATCACCATAAAGAGCTAAAAGGAGATACAACCGTGACATTGGCAATTACCAACGGGACGCTGATTGACGGTAGCAGCAATGAGCCACGAACTGGCATGACTATTCTCATTGAAGACGAACGCATCACAGCAATCAGTCGTGATGGACAGATACCACGGGGAGCAACCGTCATTGACGCTATGGGTGGGAGTATCCTACCTGGGCTGATCGATACGCATGTCCATTTTACGATGGAGTATCCCGATGTCCTGCGCGGCCTTTTGACACCACCCTCGCTACGCCTGCTACAGGCCATTCCACGCATGAAAGCAACCTTGGAAGCAGGAGTAACGACGGTACGCGACGCGGCAGGTTCGCCTGCTGGCTTAAAGATAGCGGTCGAGCGCGGCATAATCGCTGGCCCACGTATGCAGGTTGCCATCTCCTTGATTTCGCAGACCGGTGGCCATGGTGATGGCTACTATCCCTGCTGTGTGGATATTGGCTTTTTTGGCGGGAGTTTCACTGATGTACCGAATGGCGTCGCCGATGGCGTGGATGAGGTGCGCAAGGCTGTGCGCGAGGTGTTGCGTGCAGGGGCCGATTGGATTAAGCTGGCTACCACCGGCGGCGTACTCTCGACCGCCGACGCGCCCACCTCCTCGCAACTGACACTGGAGGAGATCGAGACCGCCGTGTACGAGGCTGCCGCCCAGGAAAAACGTTGCATGGCCCATGCCCAGGGGACACAGGGCATTAAAAATGCTTTGTTGGCTGGCGTCGTCTCCATCGAACACGGTATTTATTTAACCGACGAACTGATTGCATTAATGTTACAGAAGGATGCCTACCTTGTACCCACACTGATCGCACCGCTAGCAGTCGTCGAGTTTTCGCAAGAGCATCCCGACCTGTTGCCACCCATGATGGCGGAGAAAGCTATTAGCGTAGTGGAGACCCATAGAGAAAGTTTCCGCAAGGCAGTAAATGCCGGCGTCAAAATTGCCATGGGTACCGATTCAGGCGTTGGACGACACGGGCAGAATGGTAAAGAGCTACAATTAATGGTCGAGAACGGCATGACTCCCATGCAAGCTATCCAGGCCAGCACCATACACGCCGCTCAATTGTTACACCTGGATGATCAATTGGGAACAATTGCAGTCGGTAAACTGGCTGATATCATCATCGTCGCTGGCGACGTGTTGAACGATATCAGCAAAATAGCTGATCCTGCTAATGTGAAGCTGGTACTCAAGGCTGGCCGCGCAGCCAAAAATGCACTTGGTACAGGGGTACCTGCTCTGGCTGGCTTAGCATAACTGCTACGCAGTTCGTAAGAATCATCTATTGGTGGCAAACGGGGATGCAAGGGGCAGTTGCCCCTTGACTGGGGTCTGGGGCTGTGCCCCAGTCTCCTTCTCTTCTTCGCCGCCGGAGGCGGCGAGAAATCCCAACAGAGGCAAAAAGCTATCGTAAGAAAGGATATCCATAGTTATGTTGGTAGATATACCGACTGATTGGCTACACCTACTTTCTGAAGAAATCCATCAGCCCTATTTCACAAAGCTGGAACAATTTGTGGACAAAGAGCGGCAAAACTATACCGTCTTTCCACCGGAACAAGACGTTTTTTCGGCCCTGAAATTGACCTCATATGATAACGTCAAGGTGCTACTGCTCGGTCAGGACCCGTATCATGATGACAACCAGGCCCATGGGCTGTGTTTTTCGGTACGCCCAGGTATTAAGCCGCCACCATCGCTGGTCAACATCTTCAAAGAGCTACACACCGACGTTGGCTTTCGCATACCCAACAATGGCTACCTGGTACCGTGGGCAGAGCAGGGCATATTGATGTTGAACGCTGTATTGACGGTACGGGCGCATAGCCCCAATTCGCATAAGAATCACGGCTGGGAAACCTTTACCGATGCCATCATTCGTCAGGTCAACGCCAAAGAGAGTCCCGTTGTGTTCGTCTTATGGGGCGGCTACGCACAGAAAAAGCTCGCACTGGTCGATACCAGTAGACATAGTGTCGTGCAATCTGTACATCCGTCTCCGCTCTCAGCTCGCAATGGCTTCTTTGGCAGCAAGCCGTTTTCAGCAATTAACCAGGCATTGCAGCAGCAAGGGAAACAGGAGATTAACTGGCAACTACCGGATATCCCTGAAAACGGTCTTAAAGGACATGTGTAGTGAGTAATCAACAGGAACGATTAGCCGCGCTCGAAAGCTCGGTAACACACTTGCAAAGACGATTAGCCATATTACGTGGACGCAGTGATCGTTATTCATGGATACGGCTGGCTATTTTTCTGGTTGGCGCGATGCTAGCAGTGTTGCTCTTTTTCCTGGCTGGCTGGCTCTGGGGGCTAATCCTGGCCGTTATCGTCGTCATTGCCTTTAGCATTGCTGTGTACTATCATCGTGTTGTGGAGCGCAGCATCACACGCCACAAGCTATGGCTGCACATCAAAAAGACGCACATCGCCCGCATTCAATTAGACTGGGAGCATATCCCAGCCGTCCTTCCAAAGGGGACATCCACCACTCACCCGTTTGAAACCGACCTCGATCTTACCGGCGAACGCTCACTGCATCAACTCATCAACACAGCAATTTCCTACGAGGGAAGCCTGCGTGTTCGCGATTGGTTACTCAATACTACACCGGACCTGACCATCATCCGCCAACGTCAGACCCTCGTGCAAGAACTTGCTCCGTTGTCGCGCTTTCGCAACAAGCTCACCATGAAGTCCATGCTGGCAGCAAGAAATGCTGCTGAGCATCTGGAAGGGAAACGCCTCTTGAGTTGGCTTGCTCAGCAGGGTACAGCCAAACCAATACTTAGCACCTTCTGGACCTCATGCGCCCTCTCACTGATCCTGATTACGTTCATCTTCTTGAATATCTTTGGAGTGCTGCCTGTCGCCTATTGGGTGGTGGCCTTCCTGGTCTCCCTTGGCTGGTTCCTGGCCAAACGCGAGGAACGCGGCGATTTATTCGAGGACGCCTACTTCTTGCGCGACACCTTTGCACAACTGAGCACCGTCTTTGAATACCTGGAACAATACCCCTATGGCAAGCAAGAACACTTGAAAAAGCTCTGTGAACCTCTCTTTACTAATAAGACACAACGTCCCTCAACATTGCTCAAACAGCTTTCACGTCTGGCATCGGCCGCGACGCTTGAAAAGAACCAGATCTTCTGGCTAGTAATAAATGCCCTGATCCCCTGGGATATTTACGTTGCACAACAACTCAACCGCTACAAAAAGATGATCGCAACTCTACTCCCGACGTGGTTAGACACATGGTTTGAACTGGAAGCTCTCTGCTCACTCGCCAATTTCGCCTACCTGAACCCTGAATATGTTCTACCCACTGTGGTTCCATCCTCCAACGAGGATAATGGCACGCTCTTTCAGGCGCGAGGTCTGGGCCATCCCTTGCTTGTAGCAGAGAAGAGGGTGGTCAACGATTTCGCGTTGCACAACGTGGGTGAAGTCATCATTATTACCGGCTCCAATATGTCAGGTAAAAGCACGTTTTTGCGTACTATGGGCATTAACCTCTGTCTGGCTTATGCGGGTGCGCCGGTCTGTGCTCACGACTTCCACGCTTCGCTCTTCAAACTCTATACGTGTATCAAGGTCAGTGACTCCGTGACGGATGGTTATTCCTACTTTTACGCGGAGGTGAAACGCCTCAAGGGACTACTGACAGCACTCAAACCAGATGGCTTGCCTCTCTTCTTTCTCATTGACGAAATTTTCAAAGGCACCAACAATCGCGAACGCTTAATCGGCAGTCGTGCCTATATCCGGGCGTTGGTCGGGCAAAACTGCCTTGGCGCGATTTCGACCCATGACCTGGAACTGGTCAAAATCGCCGATGAACTTCCGGACATTCACAATTATCATTTCCGGGAAGAGGTGGTAGATGGAGAGATGGTCTTTGACTACATCTTACGTAGCGGCCCCTGCCCAACCACGAATGCACTGAAAATCATGCAGATGGAAGGTCTGCCAATCTAGCTCTATTTACATGCTCAGGGCGGAATACATTCCACCAAAGAAGCGGCTCGGCACCGTAGCCAGTTGCTGAATCGTCGAGAAGCCGTTCTTGCGTGCCATCTTCTCCCATGTGCCGTAAGAGAAGGGATAGGGTACCCACATATTGCCGTGGTCAGCACTGTACTCCACGATGAGCAGCCGCCCACCCGGTTTCAAGTAGCCGCCCACCAATTGCAGCATGGCATCTTTCTCGCGCAAGAAATGCAGCGAATTCGCCATCACTATCCCATCAAGGGGCGGTAGCCCCATACGGCGCGTAAAATCCCCGGTGATGTATGAGACAGTGGTGTCAGGAAAGCGCGAGCGCATAGCTCTCTCCTGCTCCCGCAGAGCAGCACGATCTTTATCCACAGAGTAGATACTGCCAGTTGGGCCAAGCAGGTCAGCAAGGGCTAGTGTAAATGCTCCCGCGCCTGAGCCGAAATCAGCCCATATCCCACCAGGGTTGGGCATACCTTTGCGTAGCAAGAATACGTGATCATTATGATCCATACGGTCTCCATAAAACTATAAACAACTATCATTGAGTATATCATTGCCTGCTGTCCGGGTCTATGGTGCTGTAAATTTTAGCGGAAAAAGCGCGGTGTTTCGGCTCATATGTACAGGGTGTAGTTCACTTTTTGGCAAGAGTGTCCCGGCGTGCGTAGGGACAGGGGGACGCGGGGATGCGGAATCCTGTCTGGGGGACAGGTATAGGGGGCCTGGTGCCTGTCCTGGTGGGGGTCTGCATCCTCTTTCACTGGGAGGTTTTTTGGGGAAAGGCATCGGCGAGGGGAACTGTCATGCTGAGCGCCGCGAAGAATCTCTCGTCGGGCCGCACGGAGATTCTTCGCTGCGCTCAGAATGACAGTTCCCACTTTCTCTGTTCCATTCCAAAAAACCTACGAGTGAAAGCATCTACCGGCCCCGTCCACCCCTTGTCCCTACGCACGCCACCCTCACAGCTTACGTGAATTGTATTGGGCCTGATGCTTGTCCTTGCTGGAGCCAAACATGATATACTGGTGTTGGCAAAACGCTGTAGGTTAAGAAGAAGCGAGAGGAGATACCCATGCCTGGGACTGGCAATACATCCGGGGGCATGCCTGAGATAAAAACTGAGGAGCAGATCAAGGCCGCTTACGTGGGAGTGCCACCGGTACCACTGGTCGGGCTTATCCAAATTGCCGACTACGATCCCGAGTGGCCTCGCCTCTTCGCACGCGAGGCGAGGCGGATACAGGCCGCACTCGGCGACCGGGTGCTGTTGCTCGAACACGTTGGCTCGACCTCGGTGCCACGGTTGGCTGCCAAACCACGAATCGACGTGCTGCTCGTGGTGGCGAACTCGGCAGACGAGCCAGCTTACGTCCCAGCCTTGGAAGCTGCCGGCTATGTGTTGCGCATTCGAGAACCGGACTGGTACGAGCACCGCCTGTTCAATGGACCGGACACGGACATCAACCTCCATATCTTCTCTTCGGGTAGTCCAGAGATCGAGCGTATGCTGCTCTTCCGCGACTGGTTGCGCAGCAACGCAGCGGATCGTCAGCTATACGAGCGCACCAAGCGGGAGCTTGCACGTGTGAACTGGAAGTACACGCAAAACTACGCCGATGCCAAGACCGCAATGGTCGAGGAGATTCTCGTACGAGCGCGAGAATATAGTGGAGAAGAGGCGTAAGGACAACAGGTTATATGGATACAAAAGAAAAAGATCGCATCTATAAAGCATGTACTCGCTTTTTGACCCACCATTACCGGCAGACGCCGCAACAGGTATTGAGCGAACTGGCCACCATGCCCGAAGCTGAGTTGGACATGGATCATTATGGGCAGGGCGAATATATCAACTGGTTTGAAAAGAATATCGCGGAATACCTGGGGAAAGAGGCCGCCGTTTTTATGCCCAGTGGAACGATGTGTCAGCAGATCGCCTTACGCATCTGGGCTGAGCGGCGCGGACATCCAAACATAGCCTTCCATCCCACCTGCCACCTGGAAATCCACGAGCAAAAGGCGTACCAACACTTACATGGTCTTTCCAGCATCCTGGTAGGCTCAAGAGACCACGTAATGACGCTGCGAGATGTAGAGGCTATAAGCGAGCCATTAGCAGCTTTACTGATTGAACTGCCACAGCGCGAAATCGGTGGGCAACTACCCACATGGGAAGAGTTGACAGCCATCATTGATTGGGCGCGACAACGCGGCATCCCAACGCACATGGACGGAGCACGGCTCTGGGAAAGTCAACCTTTCTATAGTCGTCCCTATACCGAGATTGCCGCCCTATTTGACACGGTCTATGTCTCGTTTTACAAGTCCATCGGGGGTATCGCCGGTGCAGCTCTGGCTGGACCAGCCGATGTGATCGCCGAGGCCCGTACATGGCAACGTCGCCACGGCGGCAATCTTATCCACCTCTATCCCTATGTTCTCTCAGCACACAAATGGCTTGACAAACGGCTGGAACGCATGGCGACCTATTATACAAAGGCCAAAGACATAGCTGCCATCCTCTCTGCCATCCCTGGAATTGAGATCGTACCCAATCCGCCACACACAAATATGATGCATGTCTTTTTACGGGGCGAACGGGAAAAACTGCAAGCTAATGCCCTCGACATCTCCGAGGAAACAGGTATATGGCTCTTCCAAGGACTGACCCCGACGATAATCCCTACCTACCAAAAATTCGAGTTGGTCGTTGGCGATGCCACACTCGATCTTTCCAATGTCGAAATCCAGGGCTTGTTTCAGAGGCTTTTCATGTGAGTACACAGGTACAACTCTGGTGATGACCCATACATGAAGGTGACATGAGTTGGGTCTGCTGGTCGAAGGCGCACGACAGATTCTTCGCTGCGCTCAGAATGACAGACCTTCCGGTTGTCATTCTGAGCGCGGCGAAGAATCTCTGGCCAACTTATGGGTAATCACCAGGTACAACTCATTTGACAACCAATATGTCCTCATGGTAGTATAGAAGCGTGAAGACACGTAACTCAAACTATATAATTAAGGAACGCAGGGAATATTCAATGAAATTGCTCAATACGACAATCTTTCAAGCAGTCTCATCTGCCGTTTAAGCGATCACGCCGGGCTTAGACGGCAGGAAGTGGCACCGGGTAGGAACCATGACCTACCTCATGATGCATCCGCTCACTGACAGTACTTATATTCCATATAGTACACGCTCAGTGAACTTTATTACCTTTATGCGCATCTATTCCGCTTTCTTCCTCCCTCACGATACTCCTGGCGTATTGCGCCGGGGTCTCATTTCCTCGTAGCCAATTGCACCGTGATACATTGTGTCACACGCTCCATCCAGGTACGAGATTTGGCCCATAACAAGACATCCCGCTAGCAGCGTTCTGCTGTCTCATGGTTGATCACATGTGCTAATACATACCAACAATGCTTGTTGATAAAAGGATAAAAGTACAATGCTACAGGTTAACAACATCTTACTGGCCTATGGACCGCGGCTCGTGCTGGATCACATTTCGTTTACGGTGGCACCCGGAGAAAAAGCGGGGCTGATCGGGGTAAATGGAGCAGGTAAAAGTTCACTGCTCAAAATAATTGCGGGAGTACAGGAGGCCGACGGCGGCAACGTGATGCGGCCACGGAGTTATGGCTACCTCTCGCAGGACGTGGCACACGAAACGTCTATTGCCGAAGGCATGACCGTGCGCGACTTCATTTTCAGCAGCACCGGTCTGGATAGTGCTATTGCAAGCTATGAGCTATTGACCAATAAAATCGCGGAAGCCGCCAATGACGAGAGCTTGCCCACTCTGTTACAGCATTTTGAACAGGCCCAGGACGCACTTGACCGCCTGGGCTATTACGATGCCGATGCACGAGCGGAGCAACTGATCAGTGGGCTGAACCTGGGCGGAGTCACGCTCGAGCGGTCGGTACATACACTCAGTGGCGGTCAAAAGACGAAACTGGCCCTGGTGCGTTTGCTCTTTCAAGCTCCTGACCTGTTGCTGCTCGACGAGCCAACCAACTTCCTTGATGTCGAGGCCACAGGTTGGCTGATGGAATTCCTGGAACGCTATAACGGTGCCCTCTTAATCATCTCGCACGATCTGGATCTGCTCGATCACAGCATCAATAAGGTACTACGGCTCAACGAATTCACGCACAAGCTTGAGGAGTATCGCGGAAACTACTCCAGCTACATCACGCTGGCGGGTGATGCCTTGGCCCTGATGGAGCGCACCAAAGCGCAGCAGGAGCGTGAAATTGCCCGCTTGCGCAAAACCTCCGTTAAGCTGCGTGGCTATGGCGCGACCCGTGTCAGCCAGCGTATCGCCGTCGATAAACGTATCGCTACCCTGGAAGTGAGCAAGCCCGAATTGCCACAGAACAGTCGGCGCATCAAAATTGATTTTCCTATGCGCCAGCAGAGTTCACAGTTAGTTGTGCATGCGGAACACCTCGCCAAGCAATATGGTAATCGGAAGATTTTCACCAATATTAATTTTCAGGTCGAACGGGGACAGCGTTTGGTAGTAGTGGGCCTGAACGGTGCCGGTAAAACCACGCTTTTGCGCACGCTGCTGGGCATTACGCCACTGGACGTGGGAAAAGTGACGATGGGCGATAGAGTGCGCCTGGGCTACTATGCCCAGGAGAACGAGGGTCTCGACTACGACAACACCCTCTTGAGCGAGGCTACGGCAATCTTGCCAGAAGACTCAAAGCGCGTGCGCAGCATCCTGGGACGTTTCCTCTTTAGTGGAAGCCGCGTCTTTCAGCAAATAGGAACACTCAGTGGCGGTGAGAAGACGCGACTCGCCCTCGCCAAGATGGTGCTTGATGGGCCAAACCTGTTAGTGCTTGACGAGCCAACGACTCACCTCGATGTCCTCTCACGTACAATTATTGGTGAAGCCCTCGGCGACTATCGCGGCACCATCATTTCTGTCACCCACGATGTAGAATTCGTGCGCTACCTGCAACCCGATACATTGCTGATGATGCCGGAAGGCCGCTTAATGCCTTACAAGACCGAGCACGACGAATTATTGAAACGTGCATAACATTCTCACGCTAAGAAAGCAAAGGGCCGATGTACCATCTGGATACACTGACCCTTTGCTCTCCACCTTAACTTTGTGGGGAACCACCTCCGTCTTGTTGATGAAACCGCGCACCATATGAGCCAATCATTTCGCCGAGGGGGCCAAAGGTGGCCTGGACAATGCTCTGAATCTCCTCTGCCCGATCCTGGTTCGTCCAAATGACGCTGGTGAGGAAGCTATAGCTATTGTTCATACCAAAATCATAGAGCGAGGGCTTGCTATTCTCCTTCTTTTCCTCTTTCTTTTCGGTCGATTGTGGCTGCGAGTTTGTCACAAAGACCTCTATCAGGGGATAAGAGACGGAGGCGTTACGATTGAGGTCGTTATATTGCTTCTGTATCTCACGGCGACAGGCCGAAAAAAGGTCGCCAATACCTGTACCCGACGAGACGAAAAAGCCGCGTATATTGTCTAACATGCTCGAACTACTCACTGACGAGTTGAACGTGCTCGTTTGTGGTGAAGGTTGACCTGTATTTGCGCCTGTTGAAAAGCTCTGAGCCTGGGTAGTTCTATGCACGACCATGCCAATACCTAAGAAGCTGGCAAGGGTAATAATGGCATTACCAAGCCATGAATTCGCGAACTGACTTTGTGATAGAAAGGCAATAACTTCCGCCGCCACAAATAAGATCAGTACAATCACCGCGATGCCAATCAGCACAGTAAGGAGTACACGATTGCGCCAGAGTAGCTGTTCTGTGTTTTTCTTGACTTGCTCTACCTCTGTTTTGACATCGTCAGTGACATCCGATATAAAGGCTTTTTCGCAGTCCTGCATAAACTGGCTCAAAATAGACTCTGTCACAGCCTCCGTCGTAATCGACCGCAAGTTTTGCTGGCCTGTGATGAGAGATTGCCACACGTCGGCCTGCTCGATCAAGGCTATACGCAATTGGCATGAAAGCTCTCGTGACATCATTGACGGCGCATCTTCCCTATACTCCACTGTATGCGCACGACAGATGGTTTCCTGCGCCCTGGGGCCACCGATCCAAACGACAGCCGCCTGCCAGTAATCGAGACTATGCTTGATGGAGTTAAGAGCATTGCTTGGCAAGCAATCATCCTCTTCGTCCGGGTTCATAGGGCCATACGGCTGGTTCGTGGGGCCGTAGGGTGGGCCATATGACTGATTCTGTGCGTTCTGGTTCGCAACTTTAATTCTATAATAGGCTCCATCCATTGAGCTGCTGAGAGCCGAGATCTGATGCTGGATATGGATAATATCGCGCGGATTAAAGACACTTTGCCAGGCACTGTAGAGCTTGTGCATGAGTACTTTTTGCTGACTATGACCAGCTTCTGTGTTATCATCCTTGAGAGCATCCAGGGCATTTTCTAAGGGAACAACGAAGAGAGCGACCCCCCAGGAGAGCGTACAGAGCGCACGTCCAGCCTCGTAGGCAACCATGGCAATCTCGTAATTCTCAAAGTTTTGTCCCACATACAAGCTTTCGCGCACATAACCATCCCAGGCTTCCAGGAAGCGGACGGTTAAGCCCGTGTAGCGTTTGATCGCAACGAGCACATCACGCGGTGAGTTCGCACCTTTGTCTTCAGGGATGATAGCGGGAGCGGCACCCAGAATGACCGGGACTATTTTATCTCGATTGGCCTTAATCCTTTGCGGGTCCAATACCTCGTTCGGCCTGACATATAATTGGGTCAGGCAGTTCAATACACGGCGCGTGATGCCGTACAGTTCATAACTAGAAGGAAGCGAGTTGCTCATCACGTCGCTACTACTGATGCCAATGCTTGTAAAGAGATCGGTGTCGTTTTTGGGAATATAGAGATAGGAATAGGGAGAAGTTGCGTTACTCGATGCGTCTTGTGCAGGGATAGCGACCTCGTAGATGGTTCCCGTGGTATCGTTCGTCGTGACCAGTTTGATTTGCAGCCCCACGATACGATTGAACATGGCTCGCCACACGCTAGTATTCCAGACAGCATCGCTCGGCTCTACCGGCAGTTTTGCGAATGGGTCGCTATTGAGAAGACCGGGACGGGAGGTCGGCAACATAGCAAGTTGGTCAGCATCTTTGTCGGTACTCTCCGGCAATAATGTATCGAGTACCGCATCGACGAGGTCAAAGGCTGCAATCTGGTTATTCGCTCGCTGGAACTTCACATCAAGGGCTGCCAGTAGAACACGACTGCGCAGTTCGAACAAGTTCCAACCCAGCAAGAAGGCATCATGCAGTGCCTGGAACGTTTTGTCACTGAGCAACGTATTGCCGCCAGAGGCATCATCATGCTGCGGAGGCAGATTTACTGGGATGGGCGTTCCGCCACTACCCTGTGTTTGATCGCCACCACTCCCTCCACCTGGTGCGGATGGGTTGTCAGAACTAGATTGTGCTGGCGGTTGTGAAGCAGATGGAGGATTCTGGCTCGCATCACCTGTAGATGGAGTCTGCTCTAGCGGTGTGCCAGTGGCTTGATTTTGCTGGTTGGGATTCTGGTTCGCATCGTCATTTGAGCCTGGATTTTGGTCTTGACCGCTCATTGTCACCCTCCTATGTCAATCTTCCTTCTGTTGCAGGCAGATATTTGGAGATGTCCTGGCTGTCATTCTGAGCGGAGCGAAGAATCTCTGGCCAGCCAGGACATCTCTCAAGTCCGCTCACGGGAACTCTTCTCTCCAAATATCTTCTGTTGCAGGCTCTACCCTGGCAGAACTACCATGTTGCCACTATGGCGAGGCTTAGGCAATTATAACGGGTAGATTACATTATATCAATTATCTCGACAAAATGGATGGTCTAGTAATGCAGGTTAACAACGCCCTCTTTCACCCCTTGCTTGCTCCTCCAAAATATGCTATACTCTTCCTAAGACAGCCCTCGTCAGAACCCGTCGCACACGCCGAGGTCTCTCCCACCATCATCCTTTGACAGTTCAACCAGCAAAAAGAAGTGTCTCAAATGTCCCCAAGTCTCAAGTGTCTCAATGGACTGAACCCCTGAGAACCAGACCAGTAAAGAGGTCTCAAATGTCCCAAGTCTCCAATGCCTCCAATGTCTCAAGCGTTCTAACCGTCCTACTCATCACACATTCTCATTGTCACAACCGTCACAACCATTCTCTTCGAGAGCGGAATTCCAAGGGTTTGACAAAGCACTATTGACTACTGTACGCGTTGTACCCTGCGCCGTTTGGCACCGAGAGCCTGCTCCCGTAAACCTTGTTCGATGATGGTAGTCGCAGGGCAACAGTCATATTGTGCTATCGTTGTCCTCACGCTCTCCAGGACGGCTTCCTTGACAATGGCGAACGAGGTTGAGCTAGCGGGTGATAATGAGAGGTAGATGTGTAACTGTCCAGGTTTTTCCTGTACGACTTGATAATCTCCAATAGCAGGGCTGGCGAGCAGGATCATACGGCGTATAGTATCGGGGAAGAAGGGACGCGTACCGCCTGTGTGTGACTCGAAGTAGCAAATGTCGTCACAGCGTCCCTCGATGGTGCGAATGACGCGAAATGGAGAGCCACACACACATTTTTGACTTTCTAATTGCAGCACATCGTTGAGGCGGTAGCGAATGATAGGCTGCGTGCGCCGCCACATATCTGTCACAATGGGCATGACCCGTACGCCATCTTCATTGTGATCAGATAGCGGCTCGAATTGCATGACAACGACATCTTCCTGGATATGCAGTGCGCCCTGCGCACAACTTATCGCCAGCAGACCTTCCGTACACTGATAAATCTGCTGCACCGGTGCTTGAAACACCGTCTCTAGACGCGCCTTATCGTGCGGCTCCAGGACTTCCGCCACCGAAATCAGCCGTTCTGGCTGGATGCGTAGTTTTCCCTGCACGCGTTCATCCGCCAGGAAACCAAGCAGCGAAGGTGGCCCTACGATGATATCAGGTTGAAGGGTGTTAAGGGCGGAGACAGCCTCTGGCAATGGCAACATGAGGTCAAAGTAGCGAAACTGGATCAGCATACCGCCTATTTGCTCGTAAAGATTACTATTGGAGCGCAAGAAAAAGGCAACCCGCAAGCGACGAGGTCGCACGTTGTGCAGTGTTCGTGCCAGGATGGTACCAGCCCATGCCGCTTGCTCCCATGGATTGGCCAAGAACAAGCCGCGATGGCCGGAGGTACCGGAGGATAAACCAATCGTGATGCCATCGAGCACTGGCGCAAAATTACGGCTGTGCTCGCCCTGTAGCGCAATGTTCATCGCCGCCTCACGCGCAATACCACGCGTATTAAAGGTATCGAAATGCTCCATCATCAGGTGTTTGTCTACCGTGGGCAACTCGCGCCATTTGCATACATCGTATCCAGACCAGTGTTCGCGATAGAATGGCGCATGCTGTAGGGCATACTGTACAATACGCTGTGCATGGTGTTCCTGGTAACGTTCCAGGGCAGTTCCGCGCAAATGATGCCAACGCCAGCGAGCTTGTATAAAGTTGGTGGCAATCAATGACAAGTTACGGGCGTTCATGGCTCCCTCTTCATTTCTCGTGCAAAGGCCGCTGGACAGTGGCTGGGAATAATGCGCACAGTAGGATAGGACTGCGCAAAGGTATGTAAATGGTTGATGGTCGTGCGTACTTCCTTGAAGTCATCTACAAACAGGGAGGTAATGCGGTGTGGTGGACGTTGCTCATAGATTGAGCGCGTCAGCCAGCAGCCATCGGCGGCAAACAGGATATCGCCACTAACGGTGTGCGCCAACATGCCTATCTGACCCTGGGCATGCCCCGGCAATGCGACGAGTTGTAGTGTGCCATCACCAAAAAGGTTATGCGTTGCGCCTAGCCCCGGCAATGCTACTCCCGTAAAAGCTGGCAGCAGCGTAGCGCGTTCGCCAAAGTCGTCAGGCAAGAGGGCAGGAATATAGCCACGGCGCAGAGCATTGAGACCACGACGTGGGAGAATATCCGCGTAGGCTATTTGCGACGTTATTAATGCGGCACGGGGGAAATCACGCAGTCCCGCGATATGGTCGGCGTGAAAATGCGAGATGATAACACGCGCAATATCGCCTGGTTCAAGCCCAAAACGTGGCAATTGAGCGATGACCGCAAGTTCTGGCTGTAAGCAGAGTGGGGTCGCACGACGATACAGGGAAAACGGGAGATGTTGTGTGACTTCCAGCAACCTCGGCGCATAGCCCGCGTCCCACAACGTCCAACCGTGCTGAGGATGCCGCAACAATGCCACCAGGGCATGACAATGAATGCGACGATGTTGCCCGCCCTGAATAACATGATTTTCCCAGGCCAGGCAGTAGCCAGTGTCAAGCATATGACATTGCACGGTGGGCAGAGTGGGTAAAGAGGGGGAAGCTTTGTTCATATACTTGCTTTCAACGCGGCTAAGGTACGTTCAATGCCATCGACAAGAGTGATACAGGGAGTATAACCCAGATCGCGCTTGGCGGCGGAAATATCGTAGGTCTGCGTTCTTGCCAGGATAGCGACGGAGTAGCGCGTCAACAATGGTTCTTTGTCGGTCAGTGCCGCTTGCCATTCCATAGTACGGGCAGCAGCAAGAGCGACTGGCAGTGAAATCTTGCGCAAGTTCGTTGGTAAGCCGAGCTGTTGCAGTACGGTGCATATCACCTCCCACAGTGGGATGTGTTCATCATTGGTAATGGTATACGTTTTGCCAACGGCTGCCTCTGCATTGAGAGCGAGTAACAGGGCTTGTACGACATTCTCTACATAGGTCAAGTCAACGAGATTACATCCGGTGCCGATTTGTGGCAAACGCCCCTGTCGTGCGGCAGTAATGAGCCGTGGCAAAAGAGATTGATCTCCTGGCCCAAAGATGGCCTTTGGTCGCAAGATAATCGTCTCTAGCTTGGAAGGAGATTCATTGACGAGGTCTTCGCCTAGCTTTTTCGTGAGTGAGTAGATTGAGGCAAAGCTGCGTGGATACGGTACATCCTCCGTGACATTGTACTGATCGTGTCCATCGAAGACGACGCTTGGCGAAGAGACATAGACCAGCCTCCGCACGTTATGCATGAGGCAGCCCACTAGCACAGCCTGTGTACCACCGACATTGATGGCGTGAAAGTCGGCCTCTTTACCCCATGGTGCCGAAAGTGCTCCAACGTGGTAGACCGCGTTCATATTGGCACAGGCCATGATTACGGCAGCAGAGTCACGCAAATCAACCTGCACAGCGATAGCACCTCGCTGTAACAAAGCACTCATCTGTGTAAAGTTTCTACCCATCAGGTGGACGGTGTACCCTTTTTCCAGCAGAGCTTGCGCCAGGTGCTGCCCCAGAAACCCTGTTCCGCCAGTAACAAGAATATTCATAGGTTCCTTCTAGCTAGATATTAGAAAGTGAGCGCGATGCCACCAATAGTTAGACCGGCACCGGTGCCTACCAGTAGTACGCGGTCTCCACGACGAATACGCCCACTGTAGACGGCTTCGGTCAAGGTAAGCGGAATGGAGGCGGCTACACAGTTGCCGCGTAGAGCGAGGTTTTTCACCACCTGATCGCTGTTAAAACCGAGGCGAGAAGTGAGTTGATCGATGGCATGGCGGCTGGCCTGATGGGGAACGACGGCGTCAACCTGACAACGCTCCCACTGTAAGTTCGAGAAGAAGCTATCCATAAATGGCTCAGCTAGCTGCGTAGCCTGACGGAAGACGGCGATGCCGCGCATATGAAACATGTTCATCTCAGATGTCGTTTCCGGGGCGTTGGGATGGTGTCGCGTACCACCGCCAACTATCTCGGTCAGATCGGCACCACTGCTGTGTGTCTCGAACTGTGTGTGCCAGATCGCGCTGGCCTCTCCTGGTTGGCTACGAGTGATTACGGCGGCGGCGGCGGCATCGCCAAAAAGGACGGAACTCTCGCGTTCACGGGGATTGAGTGAACTCGTCACAAATTCGCTGCTGACAATCAATACAGTCCGATAGGCAGCGGCGGCAACGAGATGAGCGGCGGTTTGCAAGGCAAAGAGGAAACTCAGACAGGTGGCATTCACATCGAAGCAAGCACTCCTCCCCTCCGGAGCGTTCAGCTCCCTTTGCAGGAAGGCGCCGGTACAGGGAATGGCCTGTTGTACCGCGGTCGAGGCACTGATAATGGCGTCTACATCGCCCACATGCAATCCCGCCGCCTCCAAAGCCATGCAAGCAGCATTGCTACCCATACCGACGGTTGTTTCATCAGTCACGTAGCGTCGCTCTTGTACGCCTGTCACACGCTCAATCCACTCTGCTGGGATGCCGAGTTGCGCCTCAAGATCGGCGTTCGTGACGCGACGTTCGGGCAGGTAGCAACCCAGGCCCGCGATTTTAACTGGTAGCATTAAGTATCCAACCTGTCTTTCTAGCACACTCTCTGTGTCCAATGTGACACTTGTAGCAGTTGTATCACTTGTATCAGTTGTATCACTTGTAGCAGTTGTATCCGATGTACACGATGTATCCAACCGTTATCTGAACAGTATTATATGCACAACAGGATGGTGTTCGCATGGGGCAAGTGACCTATTTCTGCTTGGTGACTTCCAAATGGATGAGCAGGGACATGGCGTCGAGGCGCATGACATTGTCCTGTGCGCCCCTGGTTTTAATGGCTCCCTGCATATAGTTGGAGGCGGGATTGGCATCGCACCAGAAGATATCAACCAGATCTTCGCTGCTGCCCTGCATGATATTGAGGTCGAGCATGGCCTCGACGGCCTCCATCGCCACAATTGGGTCGTGCATGGGGATGGCACCAGAGTAGGCGGAACGTTGCCCATGGCGATACTCGATATTTTGCCCGGCGACATAGGTAGGAAAGGTGGTTGCGCCCACAGCCTGTGCCAAGGCCGCGATACGGTGCTGTGTTGGTCCAACCCATTGCCCACCAAGGTCGAGCAGCGTACCATCGCTAGCCGATACGGTGTATGTACGCCCGCCCACACGGTCCCGCGCCTCCAACACGATTACGTCGACGCCGGAGGCGGTTAGGAAACGGGCGGCGGACAAGCCAGCGAGGCCGACACCGACAATGACGACGGTAGCATGATGTTCGGTCGTGTGCGGTGCGTCTGTTGAAGAGTTGTTCATAGAATAGTGATGGTCCTTTGATAAGGATATGACCCAAACCCTTCCATCCGTTCGGGACTCAACCCCTCTAACTCTCGTATCTCTTTCCCACTGATCAGATCAGCCATTGCTCTTCCAATTGCTGGGGAAATAGCGAAGCCGTGGCCGGAGAAACCTAGCGCAAGTGTCAGACCATCCCAGCCGGGGACGACACCAACAAACGGTATCTCATCTATGCTTTCGGCTTCCAAGCCACACCAGCTACGCGCTATTTGTAGTTGGCTTATAGCTGGCACAAGCTCACAGGCAGTTTGCCAATTGCCTTGTTCGCTACTGGGACGGATTGTGTAGGAGGCGCGATCTGATGTGATGTCGCCGAGCCAGCCACCACCAAGTAGAAATGAACCATCCGCCAGTTGTTTGAGTGAGAGCGCACGGTTGAGAGCACTCAATACGGGTTGCACCAGACCTGGCTGCGCCGGAGTCGAGAGCACCATCTGGAGCGCAAGAGTGCGAATGGGTAGGTAAAGACCGATGCTTTCCGCAAGGGTATCCGACCAGGCACCGGCAGCCAACACGATGTGTTGAGCATATATATCACCATGGTCGGTTTGCACGCCGGTAACATGTGTACCGCTTGTCAGGAGGGAAAGAGCGGTTGTACCAAACTGATAGCTTGTCCCCAGGCGTTGGGCGGCAGCAGCGAAGGCGCGAGTAGTCAGCGCTGGATCAGCCTGCCCATCGGCGGGGCTGAAACTGCCAGCTACTACCTGGTCGTTAAGATCAGGCACAATCTGTAGAGCTTCTGAGCGGTCTACGAGCCGCACATCGGAGAAACCCATTGCTTGTTGTTCTTGCACAAACTGGACAATCTGCTGTGCTTCGGCCTCGCTTTCCGCGAGCAGGAGGTTGCCGCCCTGACGATAGTGGACATCGGCCTCAAGCTCCTGTTCGAGCGTTGGCCAGCGAGCAATGGCCTCGCTGGCAAGGGACGCCTCCGCCGGGTGACGCCCTTGCCGACGCACGCCTCCGGCACTGGCCCAGGAAGCTACAGGTGTGCTAGCAACCGCTGAGCGTGCCTCAATGACGCGAACGTTGGTACCCTGGCGAGCCAGGTGGTAGGCAATCGAGCTACCGATCACACCACTGCCGATCACCAGTACATCATGATTTTTTGCGGCCATGCTCTCTCCCTTTTTGCACTTGGAACGCCAAAAACGCTCCACTTTGATTGCTCGGCATATGACCGCAGAGATGCGTTCCGTGCTCCTCGTAGTCCTCATGCTCAATTGCACCGAACTGGTGGAATAGGGCCACCAGATCGCCGCGTTTGTATGGTATCACTACGTCGAGTGGCACAAATTGCAGCGTGAGATTTTCGCTGATACAGTGGAGCAGATTGTCAATGCCCTCTCCCAACAAAGCGGACACGCGCACGATGGGTAATTGCGCGTATGGGCCGCTCAGTGCAGGTACGACATCAGCTGGCACCATATCCGCCTTGTTGAGGGCAATAATCATGGGGCGACCACCCGCGCCAATCTCCTCCAACACCTGCTCGACCGCCTCGATCTGGTGCTGCATGGAAGGACTGGCGGCATCGACCACATGCACAAGCAGATCGGCCTCGGCCACCTCTTCGAGGGTGGCACGGAAAGCCGCGACCAGCGTAGTGGGCAGGCGTTGGACGAAACCAACGGTATCGGTCAGCAGGATTTCTTGTCCACCCGGATTACGCACACGGCGCGTCATTGGGTCGAGCGTCGCGAACAATTTATCTTCCGCGAGGCTATGCGTGCTGGCCAGACGATTGAGCAGGGTGGATTTACCCGCGTTGGTATACCCAACCAGGGCAACTACCGGTGCGCCGGTCTCTTTGCGCCGCTCACGGTGCAGTTGACGATGCGTGCGCACATGTTCCAACTCTTCCAAAAGCTGCTCTTTCTCGCGGCGCAGCATACGACGGTCTACCTCGATCTGCTTCTCACCTTCACCACGCTGCTGCACGCTACCTTTCTGACGCGAAAGGTGCGACCATTGACGAGTCAAACGCGGCAGGTCATACTCGACTTGGGCCAGCTCAACCTGGAGACGCCCCTCTTTAGTATGCGCACGCTGCCCGAAGATGATGAGGATCAGGGCTGTGCGGTCAAGCACCTGTATCTCCAGTTCGCGCTCCAATGTACGGTGCTGGCCAGGAGACAACTCCAGGTCAAAGAGTACGGCATCGCAATCGTGAAAGCGCACCAACTCGGCGATTTCCTGCACTTTGCCGGAGCCGATCACCGTACCGGCGTGGCGATGGCCCAGACGTTGGGTGACGCGATCAACACAGGTGACACCGGCTGTGGCGGCAAGTTGTGCCAGCTCGTCCAGCGATTCTTCCACCGGCCAATCCACACCGGGCATATCCACGCCCACAAGAATAGCGCGTTGCGGAGCACGCGCTAATATAGTATTTGATTGAGGCTCTGTGCCTAACACAGTTATTGGTTGTTCCGGCATAGGGAACTCCTTTATCTATCTTTTAACTTACCGTTATAATTTTCTGAGTAGATAGGTAGATAGAGTTTAAGAAGGGATGCTTTGGAATGCGTTGTGGATAAGATGGGTAGTGGGGCCACAACAATGAAAAAACCTTCATTACTATCTACCAGTAGCGCAAAACATAGTCACAATGAGACATATTTTTTTTAGCAGTGGCTTTGTCACATTGTTGTATGTATTCCGCATAGTGATATGATTAGTTGAAGGTTGTCACTGTTTGATTATCTCCTGTAGGTAATTCGGTACTATCTTAAAGTACAATAGTCTGGCCCAAAAGTCAAGGATTTACAGGAAAAACACACGGTATTTGATGGCCCCACGTATGCGCCAGTAGATGGCAAGTGGGGGGATCAAAAGCGAGGTGATGAACATTTCCGCGACATGCGAGGGGCGACGCGAGGTGTGGGAAAGGCGATGCAGACAGAAACGCCCAATTAAGAACATCCACAAACAGGCGATTATAAAAGCGAAAGAGTGCTTCTTTCCTATCAAGCCAAAGACGCAGGTAATCTGCGCACCAAGCATACCATAGTAGTGCCAGGGGGGTGTGGACTGTATCTTTTGACGATACAGTGTCGGATGTTTTTTGTAGAGCAAGGCATTGAACATGCTTTTGCGCTGCTGTTTGAGGCTCACGCCCCATGGTGCCGACCGAATGGGATGCACAACAATAGCGTCGGGAGCATGGATAAACGAGCCTGAGCGATCATTACCATCCTTCCTACTTTCTTTACACTCACAACAATACTGCTGCATCAGACTGAAAATAAGGTCGCTATCTTCGCGCCAGGCAGCAGTAAAGCGTTCATCAAAGCCGCCGATAGCTGCCAGGCATTCACGGCGGTAGAAGCAGTTGGCCGTGACGAACTCCGCGTTGGCAAGTTGGGCGGCGTTATGCTCATAATCAGTAGGAGTATGTCGCAAGGGAACAATGAGCCGACCGGATACGCCTATGACACCGACAGTAAAAGCTGCTACACCAGCTCGTAACCAGGCCGGATCGGGTAGACAATCGTCATCGGTAAAGGCGATAATTTTTCCGGAGGCAGCACGCCAACCAGCGTTTCGGGCAGCAGCCGGGCCATGAGTTGCCGTAACTGGTATGTAGCGCAGCATATGCCCACTTTCCTCCAGGCGTGCGGCCCAGGCTTCAATTTCTTGTTTCGTTTCGGCACAGGCGGCATCATCAACAACGATGATTTCGTAGGCCGTTGGCGCAATATCTTGTGCCACAAGGGCGGCCAAACAGCGATGTAATAGCTCCGGTCGCTTGTACGTAGGCACGACAACCGAAACACAATAGGTACCGCTTACTTTCATAGGTTAGATGTCCTGGTCTTTTGCTGGTTGGGTTTTCTCTAATTGGTTTTTCTCTAATAGGAACGAACCAATTACCAGGGCATCAAGTGGTGATGTCCAGAAACACTCAATGGCGTCGCGAGGCGTGCAGACAATGGGTTCACCTCTCGTATTAAATGATGTATTGACCAGCACAGGTACCCCTGTTCGCGCCTGAAACGCTTTGATCAGATCATAATACAGTGGATGTTGCTCTCGCCTGATCGTCTGAATACGGGCTGTGCCATCTACGTGGCGCACAGCGGGAATGAGAGCGGCTTTTTCAGGTAGAACATCATAGATAAAGAGCATAAAAGGCGAAACGTCGGCGTTGGCAAACCAGTTGGTCGCCTCTTCCTCCAGCACGACTGGAGCGACAGGGCGAAAATCTTCACGATCTTTGATCTCGTTGAGTCGCGCTTGCATGGTGGGAGAGATGGGCGAAGCCAGGATAGAACGAGCACCGAGCGCACGCGGGCCAAATTCCAGGCGATGTTGGAACCAGCCAATGACCTTGTCTTGTGCCAAAATGTCGGCCACTTCCTCGGCAACGTTCTTCAAACGCCGATAGGGAAGTTTTGACCAACGCAGGAATTGCTCAATCTCATCATCGCTATAGGATGGGCCAAGAAACGCGTGCTCCATACAATAGCGACGCTCGTTATCGTCGCGCTCAAGAGCATCTATCCACAGGGCTGCTCCCAGTGCTGTGCCAGCATCGCCCGCCGCCGGTTGTACCCAGATATGTTTGAAGGGGCCGCGATCACGCAATCGTGCATTCATGACGCAGTTAAGGGCCACGCCACCGGCCATACAGAGGTTTTCAGCATGAGTCTCCTCGTACAGCCAGTCAGCAAGTTGTAAGACGGTCTCTTCCAATACGACCTGTAACGAATGGGCAATATCGTAATGGTGCTGCTCCAAAGGGCCACCCTTCACACGGGCCGGGCCAAATTGTTCCTCAAGGTGCAACGGCTGGATGGTATAGAGACCATGCTCGCCCATCTGCACCACTTCACGGAAAAATGCATGGTAGCGCGGCTTGCCAAATGATGCCAGTGCCATCACCTTATACTCATCTGAGGAGGGAAGAAAACCGAGGTAATCCGTGACCTGCTCGTAAAGCAAGCCTAACGAATGTGGATAGTTCACCTGCCCCAGCCAGCGCAATTGGTTGCCCTCGCCCAAGCTGTAGCTGGTAGTCGCCTTTTCGCCGCGCCCATCCAGTGTCAGCACGGCAGCTTGAGAGAATGGCGAGGCGTGGAACGCGCTGGCGGCGTGCGCGATATGGTGTTCGACGAAATGCCAGCGATAGGGGCCATCGGCACATGCTCCGCGAAAACGGGCCTGGAGATGATGCGGTACTCCGCTTGCTAAGTGGCGGGGCGCGTTGACGATGGAGGCCAAGAACAACGGATCCCAGGCGGATTCCCACTCGGTCGGGGTAGCATGTGCGCTCGGTTCCAGGGGAAAGGTAATGGTTGCTTCGTCGCGGTGCTGGCCGAGCAGCAGAAACGGGTCATACGAGTACGCGACGTGATCGACATTGAGCAGGGTGATACCGGCCTCACGCAGACAATAGTCGATGGCAGCAAACGGCAGTTTGTAAGTCGAAAACGGGATGGGACGCTTGCCGTGCTTGATATGGGTGAAACGTTCCTCTTCCGCTGCCGCGATGACCTGGCCATCCTTCACGAGACAGGCAGCAGGGTCGTGGTAGGCCGCGTTGATGCCTAGCGTATACATGTATTGCTATTGCTCCCTCTTCTCATTGCATAGTAATTGCACACTTTAATGAATAACACGATTCAAAGGAGCTAAAGGAAACAGGCAGCGAAGTGAGTAACTGGTACCTGATCCTATGGTACAATATGGATAGTCTTGTCGAGGTACCAGTAAAAGGGGGATATGATGGCGATTCCAGGCATGCTGCCAGTTTTTGATGGTCATAATGATACGTTGTTACATTTGTACCTTCCTGAACGGGGGCAGGGGCGTTCTTTCTTTGTGCAGAGCGAAGTGGGGCATATTGATCTACCACGCGCCCGTAGCGGTGGCTTTGGCGGTGGTTTCTTCGCGGTCTTTGTGCCTTCTCCTGTGGTGACAGATGATCCGGAGGCCAATGTGGTCATCACAAATGAAGGATATAGAGTCCGTATGCCGCCTGCTATTGAACCGGATTATGCACAGCGCGTTGCTATTGCAGTCATGGCGATTCTCTTTCGGCTGGAGGATGAGTCAAAGGGTGAGGTAAAGGTCGTTCGCACTGTTGAGGAAGTACAACGGTGTTTGCGCGATGGCGTGATCGCTGCCGTATTGCATTTCGAGGGTGCTGAGGCTATCGATACAGAGCTGAACGCGCTCGAAGTGTTCTACCGGGCGGGACTGCGTTCGCTGGGTCTGGTCTGGAGCCGTCCCAATGCTTTCGCGCATGGCGTCCCCTTTGGATACCCTCTTTCACCTGACACCGGACCAGGGCTGACCGATGCTGGTAAGAGACTGGTACGCGCCTGCAATCGCCTCGGCATTCTGCTTGATCTTTCACACCTCAACGAGAAGGGCTTCTGGGACGTGGCTGCGCTCTCCGCTAAGCCACTGGTGGCGACGCACTCCAATGCTCATGTTATTAGCCCAACGACCCGCAATTTGACCGATAAGCAACTGGACGCCATCAAGGAGTCAGAGGGCATGGTTGGTCTCAACTTCTCTATCAGCGATATTCGTGCCGATGCACAACGCGAGCGAAACACTCCGCTTGAGATGTATGTGCGCCAGATGGACTATCTGGTGGAAAAGCTGGGCATTGATAGTGTCGGCTTTGGCTCCGACTTTGATGGCACCTGGATTTCGCAGGAGATCGGTGATGTGACAGGTTTGCCTAAGCTGATCGCGGCCTTGCGTGAGCATGGCTACGACGAGGTGGCCTTGAAGAAGATTACGCACGAAAACTGGGTACGTGTGCTCGGCAAAACCTGGTAAATATTAGCCTGATGAGCAGTCCGTTCAGATTTTGACTGGATTGCCCGCAAGACAAATGGCTTGTGCATAAGTGATATCGCTAGTCTGGTATCAATCCCCTCCTGACCTTCCAGGCTTCGATGACACAGTGGAGTGGGATTTCGGCAATCCAGGCTCCTTGCGGTGAACTTGCGAGGAATTCTTCCGTTGGTTCTGGTTCCTCAAAACTGGCAACAACCAGACCGGAATTACGAAAGATGCGGAAATACCAGGAGAGCGGACGATGGTGAGCTTGCGTGAAAACAACCTCACCAGGAACCTGGAGCCAGGGCAACACATCGACTGCTATCTCCCGGTAGTGGCTCATTTTTCGCCAAATGGTTGTTATTGGATAAATCTGCTCGATGGCCCACCCGGACGTGTTGACTTTATCAAAGCAAGGATGTGAGAGACTTGCAATAAATCGGCCTTGTTTGCGAAGTACACGGGCGACTTCCTGGATAGCCCCTGCTGCGTTTTCAATATCCATTAGAGCCATATTGCAAATAACCAGATCAAACGAGTCATCTGCGAGCATATTTAAGTGAGCCGCATCCATAACATAGTAGGTGATGCCAAGTGGTTCTCGCTCTTCCCGCCCACGCGCACGCTCGATAATCGGCGCATTAGTATCCACACCAGTGACAATAGCACCTTGACGCGCAAAGCGACGGCTCAAGTAACCGTTACCGCAGGCAAGATCCAGTAACTGTAGTCCTTCTACCTTATCAACCAGCCGAATTAATGGCGGATCAATTAATGTTCGGTGCCAGAGATCACCTTCATCACCGATCTTTTCATCCCACCATTCAGCCATCTGATGCCAACCAGAGGTACTCATTGATTTACTCTCCTTTAAAACAAACGCAGGAGGCTATGATAATTGCCGACCCGCAGACATTTGGAGATAATGCCTGTCATCCTGAGTGAAACGAAGGATCTGGTTCGGCGGGCGGAGAGATCCTTCGCTTCACTCAGGATGACAGGCGGGACCTCTTGCAAACCCGCTCACAGGTAGCCTTATCTCCAAACGTCTGGCCGACCCGCTCACCTCTTGCTTGCTTCCCCCAAATATGCTATACTTTCCCTAAGTTATGATACAGGTCATCCCTTGTCCGAACGTGTACGGTCAACACGTTCCGACACAGCAACCCGACACACCCAACAGCATCCATTCCCGTGTTGCAAGCCAAAAAGACGTGTCCCAAAAGTCCCAACCATCATCCTCTCGGATGCAATGCCAAGAAGAAACTCAGGTCACAACTGTCACAAAGTCACAATCAGTGTCTTAGCGGATGCCTAGCTATTAAAATCTCGCTGTCCCAAAAGTCCCAACGATCACCAAATCCAATCATTGTCCTATCGGATGCACTACTCCTGCGAAATTTGCTGTCCCAAGTGTCCCAATCATCACAACGTTTCACTCCTTGTCTTGGCGAAATGAGTTAAAGGAGCTACCTCTGGTGCCTCCATTAGGGCCTGTTTAGAGTGAGAAAGACTAGGTTATAATCTGCGCGGCAGCAGCCATTTGAGTGGAGGAAGTACCTGTTCTAACGTAGCGAGATGGTCATAGTAGCCACGTTGCTTTTGAATACGGCCATGGTGCAACGTAAAAATGCTAACGCCATCAACTTGAAAGGGGCGGGAAAGCCAGCGTTGCCCCAGCAAACGAGGGCTTTGCCCGTGCGTTGTCCAGGTGACAGCCGCCTGCTCCCCTGTGAAAAGCTGGCTAACAGGTTCATACGTAATGGTGGGCATGGTTTGGAAGCGCGTGGTAAACCAATGCTCTATCTCTGCCCGTCCGCGCCGGGGGTGCCTCATCCCTGAGTCGTAGAGTTCGGCGTCGTCGGCATAGAGGGCAACAATATTGGTGACGTTATGGCTATTAAAAGCGGCTATCCATTGGTTGACTATACTACGATGCAAAACAATCGCACTCTCTTCTATCTGCATAGTTCTTTCCTCTGTTTACTGCAAGGTTCTTGCCCATATTATATACTGAAAACAGGCTCTTCAACAGAGTTCACTTTTTTCATTGAGACGGGAGAGAGCGTATGAGCACATTAACTGCCTCAGAATATATTGACGATGCTACATTTCATGCCGATGTGGCCTACATCGAAGCACTGTGGCAACGGAAAAAAATTGGCACAACTGATATGCCTGTGATTGATATTGGGAAGGGGGAGCCACTGGTCTTTGTACCTATTCTCGAGCACCTCGAATTTGTCTATGCGCGTCAGATACGCGTATTGAGTCAATCGCGCCGGGTCATTATGTATCGTCGTCACGAGACGCGTACACAGGCGATAGGGCTGCCAGAGCGGGCTGAGGAGTTGCGCTCGGTGTTGGATAGTCTGGAAATAGAGACGGTTGACTTTGTCGCGCACGGTGACGCGGCTATGGTGCTTTTTGAATTTGCCACTCGTTATCCACAACGCTGCCGTTCGCTCAGCATCATCGCCCAGGGAGCGGACTATGAGATTGCACCGCATCCTTTCATCTGGCTACTACACGAACTCTTTGCACGTCTGCCCGTTGAGCATTTCTTGCCTGCCTGGTTCTTGCGGCGGACGGTCGTCAACTACATTATGGCCCCACGAGAGGCAGTACACAAAGTTGCACCGCGCCTCCCACGCCATCTGATCAAAGAGCAGTTTCAGCGGATACAGCTCTGGCCGTTCGTCTATAAATTCTCTGTGCTGCCCGTCATCCACTCCTATGATATGCGTCAACGGCTGGCCGCGTTAACAATGCCTATCCTGCTGATCAATCGACTTGATGATGCGCTCGCACCGGAACCCAAAACACACTGGCTCTCTACACAACTACCCAATTGCGCTGGCTACTATCTTGTCCCCGGCGGAGAACGCTTTTTTATGTATTCCCAAGCCGACGCCGTCACTCGCATCATCCAGCAATTTCTGGCGAAGGAGAGTTTGATAGAAAACTGACCGATTGCGGTACCAGCAAATATGCTGAAACGAACTTTTCAGCATATTTGCTGAAGCTACAACTAATGTGAGGTCTATCACCCCCCTTTTGTGAATGAACTAACGGCAGAGCCACTCATGGCATGGTATGCTTGAAGTAAGAGAGGAGATGTGCAACGAATTCATAGAGCCAGCCGAAAAAGGCTAGCTTGACACAACAACTTCGTATTCGTATACTGGAGTATATGTGCAGTTCTAGTAGTACGCGATTACGATGCACAAGAACGCTTCCCCAAGGTTTACAAAAGCCTTTGGCACAAGCCAGGAGAGGTGTCATTGCACTATCCTTTCAGTTGGCCAATGATAAGAGCTTATCCAAGTTGACCACACATCTTACTTTCAGCAAAGCTATTCGCAAAATCTCATGCTTTCTATCCTTATGGTGATGGGAGGATGGAAAGCAGCTACACAGCACAGCATGCACTATACACAAAGGAGACAAAATGGATACTTCTACCCAGGTTCTTGTTATCGGCGGTGGCCCTGCTGGCTCTACAACTGCCACATTGTTAGCTCGCGAGGGCTTCGAAGTCACGTTGATAGAGAAAGAGGTTTTCCCACGTTATCACGTTGGTGAGTCACTGCTCCCTTCATGTTTAGAGGTACTGGACCTGATCGGGGCGCGTGAGAAGGTAGAAAAGCATGGCTTCCAACGCAAGGATGGTGGGTATTTCGCATGGGGAAAAGACTCATGGGAACTGGATTTTACCAAGTTGCGCCATCCATATAGTTTTCAGGTGATTCGCTCGGAGTTCGATCACTTACTACTGGAACATGCCAAGAGCCAGGGAGTGAAAGTTTACGAAGGGATTGAAACGCGCAGTGTTGCTTTCGATGGCGATAGGCCGCGTAGCCTGACATGGGCTGAGGTAGGTGGTACAAAGAACACCGGCGAAATCTCCTTTGATATCCTGGTGGACGCCTCCGGACGTTCCGGCGTCATGGCCATGAAATACCTGAAGAACCGGCACTATCACGATTCGTTCCAGAACGTTGCCATTTGGGGCTATTGGAAGGGCGCGGGCAGGATGTCTTTTGCCCCCGAAGGTGCCATCGCGGTTGGTGCTGTCACCAATGGGTGGTTCTGGGGGATTCCTCTGCACGACGGCACGATGAGCGTTGGTTTGGTGCTCCACAAAACGACCTTCAAAGAGAAGCGGCAGCAGGGGCTTACCTCAGAACAAATTTATCAGGAAGCCCTGAACGAGTGTCCACTGATCACTGACCTGGTCAAGGACGCGACCCTGGTGTCCAAGCAGTTGAAAGCGGAGCAAGATTACTCCTACATGTCGGAAGCCATATCCGGCCCTGGATACTTCATGGTAGGCGACGCGGCCTGCTTTATCGATCCCTTGCTCTCAACGGGCGTCCATCTTGCCACACATGGTGCCACACTGGCGGCGGCGAGCGTGGCCAGCTTGCTACGTGGGGAAGTTTCAGAGGAACTGGCTCGCACCTTCTATGAGCACAGTTATCGTCATGCGTACCTGCGCCTGATGGTCATCGTTTCCGGTCTCTATCAACAGTATAACGGGGCGGGTTCCTACTTCTGGCAAGCGCAGCAGCTTACCCATAACGACTATAATGATCCAACGGCCATGAACGAGGCCTGGGTGTACGTTGTCTCTGGTATCGAAGATGTGAAGGACATTGAAGAAAAGGCGAAAGACCTGCCCATTGCAAATATGGCCGGGCAACTGCCGCCTGAGGAGGCCGCACGAGCCATAGCCATGTATAGCGTCTATAACAAGGTATTCCATCGCTCCTCTATGTCGGAGGACACGGCTATCGATGGCATGTACGTCGCCACCAAACCACATTTGGGCATAGCCAAAGCCCTGACTCAAAATGATCCGGTGACGGCTTAATGTAGACAAGCAGTTTAAGCTGATACAGGATATAAGGGCGTTCTGCGATAGGTGTAGGGACAGGGGGCGGCAGAGTGGGGATGAGGGGGCCTTGTGCCTGTCCGGGTGGAGGGTTCTGCATTCCACCAAGGACAAGCACAAGGCCCCCATCTGCCGCTACATCTTCCCCTTGTCCCTACAACAAAATGAAACGCACTTCATATTGTCGCCCTTATTGCTATCTGCTTAACTCTATATTATAATTGCGCGAGAATATGGCTATATTATTTGATCCGATTGTTAAAGGCAAGACAGGTCAGCCAGGTAGGAGGTAGAGTGTGACCGCAACGAGTACATCACCAGATGCGGGGTCAATCAAATTTCTCACCGGCCCCCTCGCGGGTAGAACCTTCCAGATCAATAAAGCGATCACTACCATTGGTCGGGAAGCAAATAACGACATCATCGTAAAGGGTGATCAAAAAGTTTCTAGAAATCACGCACGCATCATCTGGCGTAACGGTGCGTGGAGTATTGAGAAGCTTTCGCAGCAGAACATTGTCACTGTGAATGCGCAGCAGGTCCAACAAACCTCCATCGCGGATGGCAACACGATTGGACTGGGAGAAGATACCACCTTCCTCTTCTTGATCAAGGCGGATAATCCTTACCAATCTACACCACCACAAGCTATGCCCATATACCCACCGCAACAGCAACCCTACATAACACCGCAGCAACCTTTTTCAACACAACCACCACAGCAATCGTTTGCGGCAGTACCACCACCAGTATCACCGCAACAACCATTTCCAACACAACCACCACAGCAATCGTTTCAGCCACCTGCGCCGTACTATCAGACAGTACCAGGTCAACAACCTGTGCAGCAACAATATCCAGGGTATCATACAACGGGACTGGTAGGGCGGCCTGATGAAACACAAATCGCTTCGCCGCTCTCCATAGGCATTCCAGCTTTGGAAATCAGCAGCAATATTCATGGGGCGCGCCAGTCCTATCCATTGACCAAAGATGTTATCAACATCGGACGCGACGCTACCAATGACATCTCCGTGCGCGATGGTGGGATTGTTTCCAACCAGCATATTCAAATCGTCCGCCAGGGCAATCAATTCATCCTGATCCATCCACACCCGGACAAGCAACAGACACTCAACGGATTGCTCTATCAGGGGCGCAAAATTCGTGGCGATGAAGCTTTCCGCAAGACGTTGGCTCCGGGCGATATTTTCCGTATTGGCGACGAGAACGGGACACTGATTACCCTCGCCTTCAACGACGGTACAGGAACGCAACAGCAAGCATTGGCTCCGGTACATCCGATTAAATTAGGTGATCCTGAACTCACCATTGGACGTGTACCTGGCAATACATTAGTGCTCTCTCATCCACAGGTTTCGTCGCGCCATGCCAAATTAGTGCGCGAGGGCGGTACCTATCGTATCTTGGACCTGAATAGCACCAACCATGTCTATGTCAACTCTGAGCTAACCACGAGCCGTCTACTCAAGTTGGGCGATGAAATCCGCATTGGCCCGTACAAACTTGTCTACGAGGCCAATCAACTGACCCAGTACGATGAGAGTAACTTCATTCGTATTGATGCCTTGAACCTCAAGAAGTCGGGCAACAATAATGTGACCCTGCTCGACGGTCTTTCCTTTACCATTCCACCGCGCAAATTTGTGGCTCTGGTGGGAGGTTCTGGTGCAGGTAAGTCAACCTTGATGGACGCGCTCAATGGTCTGCGGCCAGCACAGCAAGGGAAAGTGCTTTATAACGGCCAGGACTACTACCATAACCTGGCAGCTTTTAGCTCCCAGCTGGGCTACGTACCACAGGACGATATCGTTCACCGCGACTTGACCGTCGAACGAGCACTGTATTATGCCGCGAAACTGCGCTTGCCCAGCGACTTCACAGAAGACCAAATTAAGCAACGCATCAATGAAGTGCTCGAAGACGTAGAAATGACGGCACGGCGCAAGCTCATAGTCAAGAAACTTTCTGGTGGCCAGCGCAAGCGTGTCTCTATCGCCCTGGAACTGCTGGCTAACCCCAGCCTCTTCTTCCTGGATGAGCCAACCTCTGGCCTCGATCCCGGTCTGGATCGCAAGATGATGTTCCTGCTGCGTCGGCTTGCCGACAAAGGACACACTATCGTCCTGGTCACGCACGCCACCAACAACATCAATACCTGCGACTACGTCTGCTTCCTCTGTCAAGGAGGACGCCTGGCTTTCTTCGGGCCACCAGAAGAGGCCAAAGCTTACTTCGGCAAGACCGATTTCGCCGAAATTTATAGCAGCCTGGAACCAACCGAGGAAAATCCTAATGTGCCGGAAGAGGCCTCATCGCGCTTCAAGGTCTCACAGCAGTACAAAGAATATGTCATTGCACCAATGAGAACTAGCCCGGCAGAGGTGGGTGGCACAAACGGTCTAGCCAAGACGCAAGAAGTCCGGCGACCCAAGAACGGCAATCCGCTGAAACAGTTCATACTGCTCTCTCAGCGCAATCTGGAACTGCTTCTCAATGACCGGGGTAACTTGATTATCCTGTTGTTACAGGCACCGCTCATCGCGCTCCTGTTGATGCTCTTGATCTACTTCGAGGTGGGGACTGGCATCTTTGACGCCAAAAATGTGGTGCAATGCGCGCCGAAGATCACTACAACCAGAATCACCTTGCCCCAGCAAACTGGCGGATTCATTGGGCTGAATACCACCAAAACTGATGCGGTCGATTGCAACCAGATCGTCGTTTTCCTGCGAAGCGACTCGACGGGACAGAAGTATGTGAATAGTTACAGTGGCGCGACCCTGGCGGACAAACAGAAAACCGCGTTGCAAGACTTCATTGTCAAGGGCGGTAACAGTGTTAACGCACAAACAGCCTTGTTTATCATCGCCATTGCTGCTGTGCTGTTTGGCTGTATCAATGGTACACGTGAGATCGTTAAAGAATCCTCCATCTACCGGCGTGAACGTACGGTCAATCTAGGGATATTCCCCTATGTGGCCTCAAAGTTCCTGATATTAGGAATATTAGCCCTGGTTCAAAGTGCTGCCATACTCATTGTTGTGCAACTCTTTGAACCGCTCCACCAGGGCGTCGTCCTCCCAGTCATACTCGAGACCTATATTACCCTGGCACTCACGGCCCTGGCAGGCTTGATGGTGGGGTTGGCAGCCTCAGCCTTCGCCGCTAACGAAGATAGCGCGAACAGCCTGTTGCCATTCCTGCTGATACCCCAGATCGTCTTCGCCGGAGTCGAGTTTCCGTTTAAAGATTACTTCTTACAGTCAGTGGCGGCGATCTTCCCCACACGCTGGGCCATGACTGCCCTGGGTACTTCTATCGGCATACATAGCGACAAGATAGGCGGTGACAAGCTGTTTGGCAATGATACCACCTTCCATGGCCAGCTCTTCTCAACGTTCACCCATGCGGACTCCGTCAACCGTATGTTGCTCTCTTGGGGAGCTTTGGTTGCGCTTATTATCGTTCTCGTAGTCATCATCTGCATTGGCTTGAAACGCAAGGATATCCGAGCGTAGGGAATGTGTGGAATAGTTCCCACCCTATGAATAGTGTGTAGGGGCCGGTGGACCGTGTCCATCGGCCCCTACGGTTGCTTACGTGAAGGGGGATCGAATTAGCTGGTGGAAACGCATCTCCCATCTCAGCTTATTGGGTACAATATATCTGTAGTACACTGCAACATATTTTTCATTGCTTAATGCTGGAAGCTTGGTGCGACTGGTATCATAAGAACCAGGATGGTCGCAACAGTGAGCTAATACATAGTGAAGAAGCTAAGCAATGCATAGTAAATTTTGTAAATTTGGTCAATACTTAAGAGCAGAAGTATTACAGCATGATATGTACGTCATCAATAGCTAGAGGAGGGATTTATGCAGCGACGCGTCGTCATCACAGGATTGGGTGTCCTGGCATGTAATGGCATCGGCAAAGAACATTTCTGGAATGCCTGTATCGCTGGCCAATCAGGTATTAAGCACATTACACGCTTTGATGCCAGTTCGCTCCCATCGCAAATCGCTGGCGAGATCGTAGACTTCAATCCCTACGCTCTGGGGCTGACCGAAATCGAATGTCAACTCACCGATCGCAATACTCAACTGGCCCTGGCTGCCGCTAACCTGGCACTACAGGACGCTGGCTTTGCGCAGGGGCTGAGCGAGGAAGAGCGCGACATGATGGGAGTCTTTATGGGTTCCGCCATGGCGTCCAGCGAAGAGGCCGAGAAACTCTGGGTGAAATTGACGGGGCGGGGAGAGCATGACGCGAGCAACGCTTTTCAAGAGTTTATTCCTCCCACGCTGTTAATGACGCATGCGCCCGCCGCGGCCATTGCCACACATCATCAACTGCACGGGCCATGTCTGGTTATTTCCACGGGCTGTTCTGCCGGTGCCGATGCCATTGGACAGGCCTACTGGGCCATCCAGGAGGGCCGTGTTGACCGCATGGTGACAGGGGGAGCCGATTCGGCCATCACCTTTGCCGGTATCGACGTGTTCTGTGTCCTGGGTGCGTTGAGCACACGCAATGACGACCCTGAGCGAGCTTCTCGCCCCTATGATCTCAATCGTGATGGCTTCGTGATGGCGGAAGGGGCAGGCGTGGTCGTGCTGGAAGAACGGGAGATGGCTCTGGCCCGCAACGCACACATTTACGCTGAACTGGTGAGCTTTGCCTCCAATAGCAATGCTCACCATATGACCGCGCTCCCCCCTGATGGTGCCCCACTGCAACAGGTGCTACGTCAAGCTATGCGGGAAGCGGGCATTACAGGCTATCAGCTAGACTACATCAATTCGCATGGGAGCTCCACCGCTTATAATGAAGCGTCGGAGACAGTAGCCTACAAAGCGGTCTTTGGAGAACAGGCTTACTCCATTCCCATTAGTTCGACCAAGTCCATGATTGGCCATGCTCAGGGAGCCGCCAGTGCCATTGAAACTATCGTGACCGCGCTGACATTAGAGCATCAGCTCATTCCACCCACGATTAACCAGGAAGTAGCCGATCCGCATTGTGACCTCGATTATGTACCTAACGTAGCACGTCCGGCAAACGTGCGTGTAGCGTTGACCCATTCCAGTGGTTTCGGCGGCGTCAATACCGCACTCGTTCTGGTACAACCAACGTGGCTAGAGAATCAACAGGAAGCGAGTGCAGTAGGGAGAAGCAATGATGACGCAATATAAAGAGCGACGTGTAGTCATTTCAGGCATAGGCGTGGTGGCACCCAACGGGATCGGCAAAAAATCCTTCTGGCACGCGACGAAAAGTGGCATCTCAGGCATAAAACCTATTCGACGCTTTCCTACCGCTGACCTGTCCATCAAGGTAGCGGGCGAGGTCAGCGATTTCCTGGCCAGTGACTATATTGATCGGAAGTTGATAAATCGCACTGACCGCATGACCCATTTTGTCTTCGCCGCAGTACAAGAAGCCTTGCAAGACGCCAATGTCCACCTGGAAGAGGAGGATCCTGAGTGTGTTGGCATCGTGATGGCAAATACATTGGGCGGCGTTGGGTACGCGGTGGAACAGATCAAAGCATTGTATGTACGTGGGCCGCGCCATATGAGTGCCTATACCGCTATCGCCTGGCTGCAAGTTGCCAATGCTGGTCAAACTTCCATTCGCTATGGCATTCAAGGCTACTGCAAGACGCCAGTCAACGATACTGCCGGTGGTCTGGACGCGCTTTGCATGGCCTATGGAGCGATCAGGCGCGGGGCGGCAGATATCATCATGGCGGGCGGTTGTGAAGCATTCCTGCATCCTTTCAGTCTGACCGTGCTGGGGAACATGAGCGAGTACACCTACTGCGCCATCGGTGATGATGTTCACGCGTACCGCCCATTTGATCGCCGCGCTGCCGGTATCATCCTGGCGGAAGGAGCTGGTATATGTATTCTGGAGGAGTACGAACATGCTCAAAGGCGTGGCGCACCGATCTATGGCGAAATTGTTGGCTATGGACAGACCAACGATGCCAATGGCCCAACCGTGCCTTCGTCCAATGGCACACAATACGCCCGTGCCATGCGCATTGCCATGCGCCAGGGCGGCATAACACCCGCTGATATCGGCTACTTTAACCTGGATGGGCGTGCCATTCCACTCTCTGACCAGGGCGAGGCCGAGGCACTGCACATGACGTTCGGCGACGATACTAGCCGCTTGCCCGTCAGTACACCGCGTTCGTCACAAGGCCATAGCTATGCCGCGGCGGGAGCCATTGATACCATTACAGCCCTGCTGGCCTTGCAGGAAAATGTTATTCCGCCGACAATCAATTGCGAGGAGCTAGACCCCGCCTATGGATTGAACATGGTGCGCGATGAAGCGCGTCCACTCGCTGGCTCCGCCGTATTGATCGGTGGACGGGGGATCGGCGGCATGAACGTGGTGCTGGCGGTAAAGAGAGCCTGGCCAGGGTAACATATTATTGCCAAGGTGTACTCAAAAAACGTATCCTCTATATGAGCGAAAATTAACCATTCAGGATAGAGGATACGCTAGCAGCATGAACACACCTATAGGTAGTCATACCCCGCACGAATGCCAAAGACACAGCTCTGTTATTATCGTAGGCGGTGGCCCCGCCGGGCTGAGTGCCGCCAATTTACTGGGCCTGGCGGGTATCGATACCCTGGTTATCGAACGTAACAGTGAACTCAGTGCCTATCCCAAAGCTATCTCACTCGACGACGAGGGTCTGCGTATTTGTCAGGCAATGGGGCTTAGTGCAGCCATGCGCCACTGTGTGTTATCAGATATCAACGCCCACTATCTCTTCGCGGACCGTATTCTGGCCAAAGTAGCTCCCACCAGCAAACGTAATGGCTACCCACTGATCTCTACCTTCAACCAGCCTGAATTTGAAACTACGCTCCTGGCTGGCCTCAATCGCTTTGCCTGTGTCGATATCCTTTTCCAGCATACTGTTGAAGCAGTGGAGCAAACCGCTGAGCGGGTTGTTGTCTCTGTCCACACACCGACCGGAGAGAGACAACAGTTCGCTTGCTCCTACCTGTTGGCTTGCGATGGTGGGCGCAGTACCATTCGCCACGCTCTGAACATACCGATGAAAGGTTCAACCTTTGGGCAAAAATGGTTGGTCATTGATTGCGTTGCCGACGATGAACCTTCCGCCATTGCCAAGTTTTTCTGCAATCCACAACGACCAGCCGTGACCGTGCCATCTCCGCATAATGGGAGACGCTGGGAATTTATGCTGTTGCCCGGTGAAACAGAGACGGAACTTTTACATCCGGAAAAAATAAGTGCGCTCATTCGGCAAGCCGGTGGCTCACTACAGCCGCACATTATCCGTTCAGCCATTTATACCTTCCATTCCACGCTCGCACGACAGTTTTCGCAAGGGCGTGTTTTCCTATTAGGCGATGCCGCCCACATGATGCCTCCCTTCGGCGGACAAGGCTTGAATAGCGGCCTACGTGACGCTCATAACTTGTGTTGGAAACTGTCGTTGGTGCTGCATGGTCTAGCCCATCCGCAACTCCTGGAAACGTATCACCAGGAACGTTACAAACATGTGGCACAGATGATTTTCTTCTCGTCCTTCCTCGGCAATATTGTTATGTCAACAAAAAAGCCAGTTGCACTGGTCCGCAACCTCCTATTAGAGGGGTCGAATACCGTACCTGCAATGCGTGACTATTTGACCGAGGGGCGAATAAAACCGCAGCCCAAATATACAGCCGGTTTTTTCATCCCTGATGGCAAGCGCGATAACAGAGCGATCACCGGCTTCATGCTTCCCCAGCCGGTAGTAACAACGTTGCAGGGGAACAACGTCTTGCTTGATGAGATGCTGGGAGGCGGCTTTGCCATCATCGCCTTGCATCCTCATGCCAGTAGAGCTTTCACGCAACTGCATAGCACGTTCTGGGAAAGCCTGAATACGCGCATGGTTTGTGTACAGCCCCAACTAAGATACAATGAATCGCGTCCCTACAGTGAAATAGCTACCATGAATAGCAATAGTGCATCGTACACAACAGTTACATCCAATGATGACAATTTCTTGCGCAACAATCGTGATCTCTTTGTCGTGGTGCGTCCTGACCGCTATGTCCTGGGCGTTTTCACAGAGGAAAAGGCCGAGCAGTTCGTCTCGGCCTTTAAAAGATTGTTATGTCCAGTATAGTGTTCTGTCCCGAAAATGAACAGATTCTATGACCGGGGAACCGGACGGTCGCAGACGAGCTCACGCTCGTCTTCTGAGTCAACCGGAGGTGATGGTGACCATGCTGGCGTAGCTTGTGACTTCGATGTCATAGCACGAGGCAGTCGGATCAAAGCCAGGGCTTTGCAGCCGCACGTTGTTGCCCACACCGCTGAAGATTTGATCGTCGAAGATCAATTCGGAGACCCAGCCCTTGAAGTGGACGCGGGCGGCAACATCTACAGGACGCCGAACGGTGATCTCTGATGCTCCCCCGCTGATCCGTATGGGAACCACCCCAGAGGGCGCAGGGAGATCCAGGCGGATCGTGCTAAACCCCCCCTTGACCTCCAGCCCGGCGAGATCAAGACCGCCCAGTTCAGCGGCAACCTCCGCTGCTCCACCCTGGATTACGATCCGCCACGGGATGGCAGTGCTGAGCGCGACCGACGCCGCGCCCTGCTTCTCGCCCAGTCCCAACAAACGTCGTGGATAGCGGATGGTGACCGCCCCCTCTTTGGTCTTCACATTCGGTAACGGTCCCTCGAAGCGGGCCTGGTAAAGCTCGGCCATCTTGTCGTCCGCACGCAAGTTCAGCCGGGAGATCCCGCAGGAGACAACGAGCCGACCACTCTCTTGATCCTCTAGCGGAGCGGAGAATATCTCCCCCTCGCCCGATGGTGCCTCTTGCAACCGGACAAGTTCCTTCCTGGACAGCTCGTTGCTGTGTTTGAGAAACTCTAGCAGGAAGGCGATCTGCTCATCGTCATAGCGCGACGCCACCTCATCCCACGCCTTCCCAACGGAATCCAAGATCGAGCGAACCTTGCGCATTTCGTCCTTGCCCCTTTCGAGTCGGACAATGACCTTGCGACCATCGTTGGGGTCGCGCTCCCGGCGTACAAGCTTGGCCTCCTCCAACCGATCGAGTATCCTGGTGATCGCCCCGGTGGTAAGCCCTGTGAGATCGGCGAGATGACCAGCGGTCGAGGGGCCGGTGATATCCAGGATATCCATGACCTGCATATCCGTGACAGCCATCCCGATCTGAGCCGCCGTCACCCGAAAGAAGGAGGCTCCGAGTCCATTGAACTGCCGGAGCTCGCGTGCAAGCTCCCCTCGTACCTCCGCGTGTTTTTCCTGAGAATCACTTGACAATGTTTGTCCCTCCGTCTATACTATATTTATCTTACAATGTCAGATAAATTTTATAATATTTTACTGATATAGTAAGGCGCAGTTTTCGATTTTCACTGATCATCTCAGTGAATTGTAGTATAGCATAAACAGGGATCAGGTGTCATGATGCTCGATAGACGGATACTGCATACAGATGCAGTTGTCGAGGTGAAGGGGCTACAGATGCGCTATGGCGATTCGGTCGTCTTAGATGGGGTCGATTTTACGATATGCCGGGGTGAAGTGCTTGTCCTGCTTGGTCCCAACGGGGCAGGGAAGACGACCACGATTGAAATTTTAGAAGGCTTTCGTGGACGTTCTGGTGGAAGCGTGAGCATTCTTGGTGCTGATCCTGTCTTTGCCGATGAAGCATGGCGTGCAAAAGTGGGGATTGTGTTGCAGTCGTGGCGTGATCACTCAGGGTGACAAGTGCGGGAACTGCTTCATCACCTTGGCGGCTACTTTGCCCCCTACTCAACAGATGAGCGTAAACGTCCGTATGACACGGATGCTTTGCTTGAACTGGTGGGCCTGACGGACCAGGCACGCAAGAAAGTCCGCGAACTCTCGGGCGGGCAGCGTCGCCGACTGGATGTCGCCATCGGGCTGGTTGGCAATCCCGAACTGCTCTTTCTGGATGAGCCGACTGTGGGGTTTGACCCACAAGCGAGACGCGAGTTTCATGATGTGCTTCATCGGCTTTCCGAGAGGGAGGGAACGACCATTTTACTGACCACGCACGATCTGGATGAAGCAGAAAAATTGAGTGATCGCATTCTGATTTTAGCGGGAGGCACCATTGTCGCCAACGGAAGTGCCGACCAACTCGCAAAAGACCTGTCCAACCAAACAGAGGTCATCTGGAGCCAGGATGGACAGCAGCATATCCATCGTACCAGTCAAGCCGTGGCATTTACCAGAAAGCTGCTCACCCAGTATTCTGATGGGATTAGTGACTTAGAAATTCGGCGGGCGAGCTTGGAAGACACCTATATGACCATTGTGCAAAAGCACGAAAAACAACAGAGCCGAAAAGAGGAGGGAAAGAAATGAGTCCAACGATCAATGCAGTTTGCCTCGGTGTTGCCCGTGGATGGATTGAGTTTAAGATGCTCTACCTCAAAAATCCACAAGCACTGCTATCGACGGTGATTTTTGCGATCCTTCTCGTGGGGGTCTTGTGGTTTGAGCGGACAACGAAAATTGAAGGCGTTTCTTTAGCTCTTCTCACGCTGCCAGGTTTGTTGGGCATGCTGATCGCCAACGAAGGTCTGAGCAGCATTGCAAAACTCCTTTCCTATGATAGAGAGGATGGGACGTTACTGCGAGCAAAGGCGATTCCTCAAGGCATGGTTGGTTACTTGATTGCACGCGTGGTGTTGACCATTCTTTCAACCATCCTCAATCTGGCGCTTGTATTCGTCCTGAGTCTCTTCATTGTGCCAGGGCTGGCCAATCCTGACGGTCTACGTCTCCTCATCTTTTTGGGGGTGTTGGTGCTTGGTTTACTCGCAACCGCCCCGATGGGTGCAATGATTGGATCATTGGTGAAAAGTTCGGGTGCTGGTTTCGGTCTGACGTTTTTTCCCCTGGTGGCCCTGGTGGCGATTTCGGGAATCTTTTATCCAATTAGTGCCCTTCCTGCCTGGGTGCAATGGATTGCCCAAATGTTTCCTGTCTACTGGTTAGGGTTGGGGCTTCGTTCGGTGTTTTCACCGGCATCCGCAGCCGCGCTTGAACTTGGCGGGACGTTTCGACCGCTTGCAACCTTCCTTGTCCTTGCTACCTGGGCGGTGGTTGGTTTGCTTCTGGCACCGCCTATTTTACGCCGCATGGCACGACGTACTTCAGGCGGTGAAATGGAGGCTGGAAAACAGCGCTCTATGCGAGGGGTGGGGTAGTTCTACGATCCTGACGAAAAGAGACATGAGCGGAGCTTTGTGAATCAGAGGTCATCACTTGGCCTCGATTTTTCCGTCACGGGGACTGACCATCCTTGTCCAGCATCATACGGCTAAGTGCTCTGCCCTTCGATATCACCCAGTAGTGTCTTATACAATGCTAACTGGCGAGCAGCGGCCTTTTGATAGATTTCACCAGCTTTGGCATCAGGTGACACAGTATCGCCAAGATCGGGCGGCACTTTCGCAACATCAGGTAGAATGCCCAGCGCGGACAAAGCAAGGAGGGCCACGCCACGGGCCGAGGCCTCGTGTTCATAGGAGAGTTTGAGCGAGGTGTGCAGCGTATCGGCGACAATATGTTGGAGCGTTGGGGAACCGAGCAAGGCTCCACCGCTACCGATGACGTTGGGGGCAGTCGTGCTGACCTTCAACGTTTCACAGAGGTCCGTATAGACGGCACCAAGTTGGTAGACCAGGGCCTCCATGGCTGCGCGTAAGAGGTCAGCAGAGGTAGTATGTGTTTGAATGCCAGCGACGACGGCACGGGCCTCAGCATGCCAGCCCAGGCTGCGCTCCCCGGAGATGAAAGGCAGAATCGTCAAACCATGGCCATCGGGGGATAATTTCGCCACCAACGGCTCAGATTCTTTCAAGGAGGGTAGTTGTAAGGTCTTTTCCATCCAGGCAAACACGTTACCACCTTCGCTCAGTGCGCCGCCCAGTAAGGCACGGTTGGCGTCCAACAGGTAGAGCCATAAACCGGGTGGGGGAACAACCTGATCGGGGGCCACTATCACACGCATGGCACTGGACGTGCCGATGGTCAAGGCCCAGTTTCCCTCAGCCGCACAGCCGGAACCGGCATTTGCCGCCGCCCCATCGCCAATAGCGGGAAACCAGGGAACGTTGTTTAATGCTGGCCAACGCGAGGCATACTCTGAGCGCAGACCTTTAACGCTAGCGTCTACATCGCCCAACGGAGGCATCTGTTCGGGTCGCACCCCCGTCACCTGCATCAATTCATTGTCCCATTTCCGTGTGCGCGTCACGAGCATTCCTGTACCGGAGGCCATTGAATAGCTACAGACGGCCTGGCCTAACAACTGCTGGTGCAAATATTCGCCAAAAGAGAGCCACTGCTCCGCACGCGCAAATACCTCTGGCTGCGTCTGTGAAAGCCAGCGCAATTTAGCAGGCCAATAGCTGGCGTGTAATCGCGCCCCTGTACGCTGATGGATAGCGGTTTTGTCCAATTGTGAGCGCAATTCGGCGGCGGCATTGCGGGGGCGCGTATCTTCCCAGGTGATGAGTGGAGTCAGCGCATGCCCATCTTTATCTACGGCAACGAGGCTATGCCAGAAAGTGTCGGTGGCCACCGCTCCTATTGAGGAAGCCAGTGGGCCAGCAGCTTGCAAAGCCTTATCAATGGTGGTCGCCACTGCTTGTACCAGCGTATCGGCATCAACTGAGACTTCTCCCTCGTTCGATAACGTGAGTTCATACGTATCTTGCGATTGGATGCCTGGCACACCAGCTCCGGTCGCGTCGAACAAGAGGGCGCGAGTCGAGGAGGTGCCGACATCTAACGCTAAAATAAAGGGTAGACGGAGATTGGAGTGTGCTGTTTGTTGCATAGATTCCGCAGGTTGCATAACCTTCATTGCCTCCCAAGTATCTTATTTTTATCGTAACAAATCAGGTCTCCTAGAGACTTGCCAATTCGATCACAATCAGGTAGAGTAAAGGCATGACCGTAGAAGACGAACTCACCTTGCTACGAGAGCAAGTGAAACAAATACCGATGCTTCTGGAA
>JBPCJY010000064.1:0-27771 GCA_051004815.1 Ktedonobacteraceae bacterium | reverse complement strand
GAAACGTCTTTCTCATACTGTACAGTATAGCACATTTTTAGGTAGATTGCAAGTGTTACCTAAAAACAACAGTGTGCCTTATATCCCCATGTCTCTGCGCCAGGGGGCTTACGGCACCTATGCTAATGGCAGCGCGGGAGCAAAGAGTATGAAGCATGTATAATAAAGATTACATTCTCAGGTTGGCCGAACGATTTGGCAGAGCATTAGCCATCATCATGCACTTGAGGAAAAGCAATAAATATGAAGAGGCGTTGATCAATATCGACGAGTTGTTTTTGCAATCAGTCGGCTTGACCACCCACTTCGTCAATTCTGCCTCAGAAGAAATGTTGCTCAAATTAATCTCGCCGCTAGACACGTTGAATCTAGAAAAATGTCTTTGGATTGCTATGCTCCTCAAAGAGGAGGGCGATATCTACGGGGAAATGGACAAACCGGATGAGAGCTACTATCGCTATGTAAAAGGACTCTTCTTTTTCCTTGTAGCCTCGTTCCATGATAAAGATATCAAAGATCTGGATATTGGCAGCACAATAGAGGATATCCTGCAAAAGCTGGAGGAATTTGAACTTCCCCATACCATAAAGATTAAACTGTTGCGCTATTTTGAAATGACGGGCAGATACAGCAAAGCCGAGGAGATGCTTTTCGATATAGTGGAAAGCGATAAGCCCACCGCTCAGGAGATCATCGCTCCTGGCAAAGAGTTCTACCAACGGCTCCTCAAGAAAAATGATGCTGACTTACAGTTGGGTGGATTGAGCCGACAAGAGGTCGAAAAAGGCCTGGCACAACTGGACAAGTAGCTTGCCATTGATGCTATTACTGTGTAGCGGTCTGTTATCCAGAAGAGGGATTAACGTGTCGTCCGAGAAATCCTCTAGCATTGTACGCTCAACTGTTGCCAGTACGTGGCGTTGGCTATGGCCCGATGTACTGATGCGCATCATACCAATGGGGATTGTGCCATTCCTCTACATCTTCGTCTTTCACCTGCCGCTCGCGTTTTTGGGGTTAACGTGGGGGAATGTGCCGCTACAACTATTGCTCGGCCTGGGCATAGGGATAGGCATGGCGATGTTTGCCGCGACCTATCGTATCCTTTTTGTTGGCCCCTGGTTTCGCTGGCCCACGCTCAACGATCACTTCGTGCAGGGTTTTTATTACCTCTTCATCAATGGGCCGATCGAGGAACTATTTTTTCGCGGGTTTATCCTGGCGGCGATCACACAATGGACGGGGTGGATTGGTTGGGGCTGGCTCGTCAGTTCAGCAGCCTACACGCTCTATCATCGGCTTGGCAAGTGGAGTTGGAGTAGTGTTGGCGGTGTTGGACTGGCAGGGCTGGTCTTCAGCATTCTCTATATAGCCCAACCTGCGCCGCGCTCCTTGCTAGCCGTAATTATTGTGCATGGCTTTACCACCGCCGGATTCCTCAGTTGGGGCGATGAAATCATGTATCGTCGTTGGAAACGCAAACAAGGGGTATAATCTCATACCTCGATTTCTATACCAATGCCTTTGGCGCGAGCGTTGGTATACACTTGCCAGGCGGCGGCGACATCCTGGACGGCTACTCCTACCGATTTGAAAAAGGTAATCTCGTCCTGCGATTGGCGACCAGGGTACTTCCCTACTGCTAACTCGCCAATCTCAGTCCAGGTATCGGGACCTGTAATGTGGTTGGAGGCCAGAGCTTGCAGCAAATCTCCCGCCTCAATCAACGCGGCTTCGCGCTGATCCACCACAATGCGGGCATGGGCCAGAGTTTCCGCGTCCACCTCGCACATTTCAGGGGTAAAAGCACCGATAGCATTGATGTGCGTTCCCGGTGCGACTTCGCGCCAGGAAAAGAGCGGAGCGGTAGAGGCAGTCGCACAGGCAACGAGAGAAGCACCCGCTAGAGCCTCCCTGCTCGTCGCGGCACGATAGATAGGTGGACATGCTGTCCCTAACGATGTTTGCAGTGTTTCGACAAGGTGTTGATAGTGGTCATCATTTTGGTTGACAACACGCACCTCGCTCAATGGGCGCACCGTATGGATGGCGAGCACCTGCATGGGAGCTTGCACGCCTGCTCCGAAGAGCGCGAGCACATGGGCATCTTTACGCGCTAATAGAGAAGTGGCAAAGCCGGACGCAGCTCCTGTTCTCAGGGCAGTTAACCATCCTCCTTCCATAATCGCCAGAGTCTTGCCAGTCTGGGCATCCAATAGCAGGAGAGAAGCATAACTGCGTGGCAAATTCCGCAACGGATTGCCTGGCATCACCGTGATAACTTTAATACCAAATGCCGGAGGCTGCGTCGTTTGTAAAAGCGAGGACATTAATAGAACTACGCCCTGGTCTTGCAGACTGGTAGACGAACGCTGCGGTATATGGACGAGACCGTTACTCAGAGCACTGAACGCAACGCCCATAGCTTCAATGGCTTCCGGCATCGTCAAACAACGCTGGACATCGTCACGAGAGAGGATAAGAGCCATAACAACGCTCCTTTGCTCATAAGGCATACGATAAAATAAGAGGATGGTAGCTATCTATAATAGCACATCACGCTTCAAGTCGTTACCATTGAGCAACCAAACCGTCTCGACTTGTAAGGTATAATAGCAAAAGTTTCTATTTCAGCATATCCAGCATAAGAGAGAATGTACTTGTTCAGGACTTGGAGGTCTACTTAGTTGAAAGTTGTAGTTACTGGCGGAGCAGGTTTTATTGGCTCTCATCTCTGCACGCGCTTGCTAGATGAAGGGCATAGCGTGTTATGCGTTGATAATTTTATTACTGGTTCTGAGAGCAATATTAAGCCCTTACGCAATAATCCACACTTTGTTTTTGTGCAGCAAGATGTGACAAAGCCATTTGATTTTGTAGCGGACGCCATCTTTCACCTGGCCAGCCCTGCCAGTCCGGTAGGCTATATGGATCATCCCATCGAAACGATTCTGGTGAATAGCCACGGCACTTACTTGTTGCTGGAACAGGCGAAAAGGCAGAATGCTATGTTCCTGGCTGCCTCGACATCAGAGGCTTATGGCGATCCACTGGTGCATCCGCAGCGTGAAGATTACTGGGGCAACGTCAATCCCATCGGGCCACGAGCTTGCTATGACGAGAGCAAACGATTGGGCGAAACCTTGACCATGGAATATTATCGGCAGTACCAAATGAATACACGTATCGTGCGCATTTTCAATACCTATGGTCCGAATAGTCAGATACACGATGGGCGCATGATTCCCAACTTTATTACGCAAGCTCTGCGCAATGAGCCTCTGACTATCTACGGAGATGGCAGCATTACGCGCAGCATCTGCTATGTAAGCGACCTGGTAGACGGCTTGATGCGAGCGATGTTTACGTCAGGCACGGCTGGTGAGGTATTCAACCTCGGCAACACCGAAGAGCATACCGTACTCGAATACGCCCATACGATCATTCGCCTATGTGAAGCATCTTCCACCATCATCTTTGAGCCAAGCCGCATTGATGATCCGGAGCGTCGCCGACCGGATATCGCGAAAGCCCAACAAGTCCTGGGTTGGCAACCAAAAATAGGTATCGAGGCTGGTTTACGCCGTACCATCGAGTGGTTTAGCACGTATGTGACGCAACCTACTTCCATTTTGTGATAGCAACTAGATGTTTGCAGCTTATAGTCTGTTAGGAACGGACAGAGTGGCGTGAAAAATTCTAGCATTTTGGCGAGAAGCCGTTCGGAATCGTGGTTTCAACCACTGCGCATATTTTTGCGTGAAAACGCCACAGCAGCAAATCTGGTGGGTTTGCTGGGAGGATTGTGTGCTCTTTTCCTCTTCGTTGCCCTGCCAATGCCGTGGAATATACGTTTGCCTTTCTACTTGATGCTGCTGGTCTGGATTATCCTGCGTCCTCGTGTTGCCCTCTATCTCATGCCACTCGCGGTACCCTGGGGTTCGCTCGATACACTGACTGTCGCAGGCTTAAACGTGAATAGTGCCGATATCCTAGTCCTCATGCTCGGTGTTGGTTGGTTAATGAGCTATGCAATGCACCCAATGTTGAGCTATGAGCACTCAGGGACAGCCAGGTATGACAGAGGCCCACGAGATCGTGCGACCACTCACGCGCCCACATACCTGCTTTTTGCCATCGTGGCCTTGCTATGTGCCATGCTGCTCTCCATGTCTGCCGCTATCAGTATCAGCTCTAGTTTGAAAGAGATCAGCAAGTGGCTAGAATTTCTGGTACTGATTCTCGTGGGAAGCCAGTATATTCGCACGCGACAACAGCTCTGGCTACTCGTCGTCATGATCTGTCTTGCTGGCGTCTCGCAAGGATTTTACGGCTTTCTCCAGGCTTTCTTTAACCTGGGGCCACAATCATTTATCCGTGACACCAGTTTACGGGTCTATGGTACATTCGGGCAACCCAATCCTTACGCGGGTTACATCAATATTCCCCTGAGCATTGCCCTGGCATTGCTGCTCCTTGGTAGCAAGCAGATGACGCGTATTCTAGCAGGACTGACGGCGGTATTGCTTGCTATTACCGTCTATTTAACACAATCACGAGGGGCGGAAATCGCCCTGGTCTCTGCGCTCGTTTTTATTGTAATTGTAGGTATGCCGCACCTGCGTCGGCCTCTCGCCTTGTTAGCACTCGCAGTTGTGTGCTTTTTGGAACTATTCTTCGCTGGTTGGATACCAACCTATGTGCTCACGCCAGTTTTCAAACTGCTGGGTACTGAACAGATATCCTTCGTTGCTCCAAGTCCGCAGGATTACTCGACCGCGGAGCGTTTGGCGCACTGGATTGCCGGTATCCGTATGTTTGTGACCCATCCACTGACTGGTGTTGGTATTGGCAACTATCCCGATGCCTATCCGCGCTATTACCTGACGATTTTCGTGAATTCCCTGGGACATGCCCATAATTATTACATCAATATCGCCGCGGAAACTGGTGCGATTGGCTTGATCGCTTTTCTGCTCTTCCTCACGGCAATCTTCGTCGCGGGCGGGCGGGCATTTCGTGCGGTTAACCACAAATATGAGCAAGCGAGAGCTGTATGTACCACCCTGCCTGACAAAGTACCGGCCCCCCTGGGTTGGCGCAATAAGCTCAGCTTGCTTTTGCAACCAGTGAGCATGGTAAAATATTATCGACCGCGGGGCATTCATGGAGCCTTAACGGCGATCGTCAACGACCGTGCGTTAGCGATTGGTTTATTGGCGGCTCTGCTCTCGGTTTGTGTACATAACCTCGTGGATGATCTGTATGTACATAGTGTCACGAATCTCATTGCGCTACTGATCATCGCGCTCATCTGCCTCCCCACGGTGACAGCCGATGTAGCCAACGCTGAGAAGATACGTGCTTAGACAGAATTTGTAATATATGAATGTATCTCCTATAGAGGATAATCAACCAGAGGCTTTGGCAAAAAAACAGAGCGAACTCCTGGTAGAGGAGCGCGTCAAAGATACGCTGCAAGCGCAAGAACCTGAAATTACCCGTACACAACTCTCTTTACGCAAACGATTACTAAATTGGCGCACACTGCTACCACTCGCTGTTGTCATTATTGCCATTGTCTATTTCGTACAAAAATCACACATTGACCCACAAGCAACGTGGGCCGCGATTCATAGTGCCAATATTGCCTTCCTGTTAGCCGCGTTTGTTATTTACTATCTTTCGTTTCCATTACGCGCTCTGCGTTGGCGTTTACTGCTGGAGAACGTAGGCTTCACAAAAGCACATGGCGTCGAGCTGCCGCGCTTCTGGAAGTTGGTGGAAATCATCTTCATTTCCTTTTTCGCGAACGCCATTGTACCAGCCAAATTGGGTGATCTCTATCGAGCCTACCTTTTGCGCCAGGAGATCGGCGTTTCAGCATCGCGCAGTTTCGGGACGGTCATCGCTGAGCGTCTCTTAGACCTCATCGTTTTACTGTTGCTTTTCATATCGGCACTCATTATCAGCTTGCACTCCAATCTACCCTGGCAGTTACGGATTGGGTTGGAGATTACGCTCGTTGGCGTAGTGGCTGGCATCGCAGTTCTGTTGGTTATCCGAAAATTTCCGACGCAGATTGCCAGATACATACCGGTGCGCTTCCGCGACCACTATACACATTTCCAAGAGGGAACGCTTGGCTCGTTCAAGCGCCTGCCAACGCTGGCGGGTCTGACGGTAGGAGTGTGGGCGTGTGAAGCATTACGTTTCTTTTTCGTGGCTAGCGCGCTGCACCTGATTGGCGGCGATGGCTTACATATCATTACGGCGGCAGTTTTTATCGCACTCGGCGAGGCGTTATTGACTGTCGTGCCATTTACAGGGGGCGGTATTGGCCTGGTCGAAGGGGGAATGTTGGCGATGATTGCGCTCTTTACGCAGGGTACGCCAAATGCACTGAGTCTGGCAACAGCAGCAATTCTGTTAGACCGCACCATTAGCTTATTCAGTATTCTCGTTTTTGGCTTTATTGTATTCATGTTCGCTTTTGGAAGTCAGGCGACAAAGCTATCAAAAGAGACTAAAAAATCTTGACACGAGGTTTTAAAGAGGTTTTATGGAAGAACAAGATCCACAAATTGAGCTGTATGTCAGTGTTGGTAATGATGACGAAAACAAGGCTATTGAACAGATACTTGGCAAGCTCAATCTCGACTTGCTAATCAAAAACACCTTGCGACAGGTAGGGGTAACACAGTCTGTGATGCTCACCCTGCTGATTACCAATGACGATGCTATACGCGACATGAATAAGCAGTATCGTCAGCAAAATAAGCCTACTGATGTGCTCTCGTTTCCGCTTTTGGAGAAACCCCTCGTCGATGCCCCAGTAGAGCAGCTATGGCAACCAGTTGAAGACGAGACAGGCCAGCAAGCAGGCGCGGGAAATACGCCGACGTTTGTCACACCACCAGAGTTGATTACCAATCTGGGCGATATCGTCATTTCCTGGCCTACTGTCACCAAGCAAGCTGCTGATATTGGCCACAGTACCGCCTACGAACTGCTCTATCTCGTTGTCCACGGAGTATTGCACCTTGTTGGCTACGATGACCAGAGCGAGGCAGGCTACCAGAGCATGGTGCAGCTTCAACAAGCGTTGCTACAAACGGTAGAGCTATGAAAGCGTAGTGCCAGTATGAGCCAGCCAACGCTACCGCCAGAACCACAGAAAAACTCATTAGCACATTTTATTGCTGGCTTTGGCTTTGCTTTTTCTGGTCTATGGTATGCGCTGCGTACGCAACGCAACGCACGAGTACACGCCATTATTGCCACACTGGCTATTCTAATGGGCATATTTCTGCGTATTTCGGCCATTGAGTTCGCCATGATTTTTGTAGCCATTACCGGGGTTTTTATCGCGGAGATGTTTAACACGGTCTTTGAGCTGTGTGTTGATCTGGCTTCACCAGCCTATCATCCCCTGGCGAAGATTGCTAAGGATGTGGCGGCAGGTGCCGTCCTGCTGAGTGCGATGCTCTCTATTGTTATTGGCTTATTTGTTTTTGTGCCGCATTTATGGGTTCTGATTTTTCGATGAAAGGGAAGGGTGATGAGTTGCAAGCTCTGAAGCCGCGGCTTCAGAGCTTGCAACTCAGCGGTGAGTAGAATTGCGTCTTTACTTGACGCGCTCGACGTATTGGCTGGTGCGGGTATCGACACGAATGCGGTCGCCGGGGTTGACGAATAGGGGGACGTTGATCACTGCGCCAGTCTCTAATGTAGCAGGCTTGGTGACGTTATTGGCGGTATCGCCGCGCACGCCGGGTTCCGCGCTTTCAACTCGCAACTCCAGGAAGTTGGGTAAATCTACGGCGATAATCGTCTCGCCGTCCACCAGGAGTTCTACGACATCCTGCTCTTTCAAAAATTGGATCGCATCGCCCAGCATTTCTTTTGGCACGGGCTGCTGATCAAATGTCTCGGTATTCATAAAGATATAACTGTTGTCGCCATCGACGTATAAGAACTGCCAGTTCTGATGTTCGACACGCACAGCATCAATCTCTTCACCAGCTCGGAAACGTTGCTCCAGGATACGCCCATTCTTCAGGCTTTTCATACGCACACGCACAAACGCACGCCAGTTCCCCGGACTGACATGATGAAATTCAGTCACACTATACAATTCGTTATTATAACGGATTACCATGCCGTTATAGAAATCTGCGGTTGTTGTTGCACCCAATGGAGTATTCCACCTTTCTCTTACTCTCATCTGTCGATTGTCTGGCCAGGAAAAGTCTTTTCGACTCCCCATTATAGCGACTTTGGAGTTAGAGGGCAAATCCAAAGTAAATGCTTAACGTCCTGTTTCTCTTTCCTGCTTGAAAAGGTCAAGGTTTCTTCGACTAATTCGGTACTCAGGCCGCAATCGGCCTATGTTAATAGCTTTTAATTCACCCTGGTTAATCCATTTTCTGACAGTTTTCTTGTCAACATTCATTTCCTCTGCAATCTGTTCGACAGTGAGCATTTTTTCTCCCCCGTCCGGTAATTGAGCCATAGCACTCTCCTTAACGGTTATTGGTCAATTATAGTAGGTCTGTGCCTTTCAGTCAACAATCATCCTCTAGAGGTATCTATAGGCTCAATGTAAGGCGTTCTTTCATGAATAGGGTTGACAAAATGGTATTCTTTCATTTAAACTACCTAATAGGGATGTATGAGTATTTTGAGGTACAATGGAGTGCGTTCAAGAAAAAGCCTAGCGAGCCAACGCTAGGCAGAAAAACCAGAAGTCAGTAAACCCGCATTCTGGCTTTCCGCATAGCATGATAAATGCAAGGTGAGCCAGAGTCAAGCGAAAAGGAGAGCTTGAACAATGGCAGTTATGCAAACGGCGCTCGATGCGCCAGAACTGAACAGCAAACAGTTGTACCGTCGGGAGTTTTATTCCTTATCTCCCCGTGCGACAGGTGAAGAGGAGCAGGCGATTATCGCGCAAGCCCGTGCCGGAAACCAGGAAGCGCGTTTTCGTCTTGTAGAGGATGCCATGCACTATGTATCGGCGTTAGCCTGGAAATTTGCCCAGGTTTACGAGCGTGATTACATAGATATCGTTGCACAGGGGAATCTTCTCCTGGTGGAACATCTTGACCATGCGTTAGCCTCAGACTGTCTCCTGGCCTATCTCCGTACAAAAGCCAAATATGGTCTCATCGCATACTGTACAGCTACCCAAACACTGATTACCACCCCTAAAGATACCGGGCATGGCAAAAAGCTCAAACCGCTTAGCGTTGCCAGTCTGGACAGCCCCATCACTGATGATGAAACGATCCTGCTTTTAGATACAATCGAAGATCCTCGCTCTTCTGCCCTGTCCCAACCTGCCAAAGACTACACGGCCTTGTATGCCGCTATTGATGCCCTCCCAGAGCGGCAACGGGATGTCGTTTTACGTTCCTTTGACTTGCGCGACTATGAGCCACAAAGCCTCACTCAAATTTCTATGGCCTGGTACGGGAGGAAGAAAAACTCGACCGTGAGTTGGATTCGAATCACGGCATTGAAGAACCTTCGGGCTCTGCTCGCTGACGCCTATCCCCAGTTCTAGACCGTTTGCCAGAAAGCCGAAAAGATCGAGAGGATATCACAATGAACAGTCAACCAGTCTGGACTCAGAAGCAAACACCCTTGCACGCGTTTACCAGGGACTTTGAAACCAAAGGAAAGCCAGAAGTCAAGCGAAAGGAGTAGCTGACACATGGCACTTCAACAAGTCCAATGGGGAACGATTACCCTCATCCTCGACAATGAAGCCTTTCGGAAAGGGTTCTTGGAGGCACGTCGCTGGTATTTCGCTGATATCTATGGGGAGGATGGACGCGTGCCTCAGGAACCACACCATGCTACTACTCTGACCGGTGAAGAAGTGCTTCGTCTTGTCGTCATGCCCGATGACCAGGGACGCTGTCACTTTGACGAGATGGGTGACGAGAACCTACCCGAATACCTGGGCTATCTCGTCGGCTACCTGGGTGACCCACTTGCCCCCGATGAAGCAGAGCGTTACCGCAAAGAGCAAGCCCAACAAGAATATCTTCGTAGGAGTGTACCAGCGTAGGATAACCAGGGATGGGAAGTCCTCCCATCCCTCTCGCCAGGCAAGAACATGCAGCAGATCATCACCGCCAAACTCAAGCTTGTGACCACGCCAGAGCAGTTTGCCGCTTTACGTCAAACGCAACTGGCCTATCGTGACGCGCTCAACTCGGTGAGTCGTTATGCTTTCTCTCAGGGCAAAACCAGCAATGTGACCCGACTGCACAAAGGCATGTATGTAGAACTGCGCGCTCGGTATGGCCTTCCTTCCCAACTGGCCTGTAGTGTGGAACGGCAGATTGCAGCAACGTACAAGGGGTTATGGACCAAACTCAAGAAGAATGTGGAGCATCGCCGGGCCAAGATCACCAAGAAACGCTTTAAGGGTTTGGACAAGCCTCCCAGGTACAGTTCTCCAACGGTACAGTACACCTATGAGCGGGATTACACCTTTCAGTGTGACAGCCGGGTGAGTGTCGGAACGCTCAACGGGCGGACGAGTATCCCCTACCAGGGCTATGACAAGCATATCGCCCTCATCCGAGCCGGAGCCACCATAGGTGACGCGAAACTCTGGTATGACCAGCAAAAGAAGACGTTCTATTTCCTCGTTTCCCTCTCCATTGACGTATCTGAGCCAACATACGAGCAATTCAAGGAAGTCGTTGGCGTGGATGTCGGTATTCGGTATCTGGCGGTCACTTCTACCGAGACCGGCAAAGCCAGCTTTCATCCAAGGAAACGAACACGACATACAGCCAATCATTACGCACGATTACGCAAACGCTTGCAGCAAAAAGGCACTCGTGGCGCGAAACGTCGCTTGAGACGCATCGAGCAACGAGAGAGACGGTTGAAAGCTCAGGCAAACCATTGCATCGCCAAACAGATCATCACGCAGCACCCACACGCACTTATCGGGCTAGAGAACCTCACTGATATCAGGGAACGTACAAAGCGCAAGAAACGCAAGCACAAGAAAAACGGCAAGGGCACCGAGCCAGTTTCCCCAAAGGCGCGCAAAGCCAACCGTGTGTACTCGCAATGGTCCTTCGCCGAGCTTCAGGCACTCATCAGCTACAAAGCCACGCTTGCGGGTTCCCTGGTTATCAAGGTAGATGCGGATTACACCTCAAAGGCGTGCCCGATGTGTGGGCACACCGAGGATGCGAACCGCCCCCGCAAAGGGTTACGCTTTGTGTGCCAGAACCCCACATGCGGCTATACCCTCCATGCTGATCTCATTGGCGCTCGCAATGTCACCATGAGAACGCTCCTGGTCCGGCACGACTGGATCAGGACGGGATGTTTGTCACTCATCCCTGATGCATCGGACAAAGAAGCCAAAGCGGCACGTCTGCAAAGATATGCCGAGTTGCGGTGGAGTCCAGATGTAAACACAAGCCTCCGGTCAGAGACCGGAGGTAGTTGACAAAGATATAGTCATCGCCATCGACATACAAGAACTGCCAGTTCTGATGCTCGACGCGCACGTCTTCAATGTCTTCGCCCGCACGAAACCGTTGCTCCATGACGCGTCCATTCTTCACATTTTTCAAACGGACACGGACAAAGGCACGCCAGTTTCCAGGGCTGACATGGTGGAATTCGACTACCGTATACAATTCGCCGTTATAGCGAATAACCATTCCATTGCGAAAATCGGCTGTTGTTGTTGCACCCAAGGGTTTGTTCTCCTCAATAATATAGGCATGCTTTAACAGACATGCTTTGTGCTTGAATAGTAAGTTATGGTGTGTTCAGCACATAGTTTATCACGTTCTCATGAATGTTGCGAGAGGCTATGACTCCTCAAGCGAGGAGTTTCGCTAAGTCTTCCGTGTAATCGACAAACCGGGCGAGGCGTTTCTTTTTCAAGTTCTCGCGCAATATCCAGGTGATATCTGTATCGCCCCAGGAAGCACAGGTGCGCATCAGCGCAAACCCTTTCTCTGGAGTAACTGCCGCGACAACACTGATGGCATAGCCCAATGTTTGGCGTAAGACACGAAAGTCATCGCGTTTCCGGTCCAGTGCGGAGGATGCATGAACCCGTTCCAGCACGACGAATTGTAAGGATAACGCCGCGTGAACCATTTCCGATGAAAAGAGCAAGGCTGGCTCAGCAATGGCGGCAACAGCGGCACGCTGCTGCAAATAATTTCCTTGTGTTGCCAGAATGGTCAAGTAGCTGATAGTATCTTGTGGTGTGGCAACCAACAAACGCTGAAAGGCGATTTCTACACCCTGACGTACGCGCCAGCAAGTACTGCAAGCGAACTGATCGAGCAATTCAAACACCTCGCTACGCCAAATAGAATGCACGGCTGCACACGCTCCATAGGCGACGATACCGCACAGAACCACAAATTCGGCGGGAGTATTGCTCACAATCTTCTTACGATCATCGCTAATGAGGTAATTCAGCAATGTTTGCACTTTCTCCGGTTGTTCGGAACTCAGTGCGGCCAATAAATAGCTCATTTCATTGACGAGCTCCAGGTTCGCGCGGGGACCTGGCAAGCGGCTTTGCTCACGTAAATAAAACTCTAAGGGGCGTTGGTTGCCCAATAACGCTCGATCAACTAAAGATGATAACGTACTGTGCGTACTATGCATAGTAACCCGTTCCTTGTAGACACTTAGCACGGCAATCGAATTGGCTTTGTTCGGTTTTTCCGAATTGTCCTGCAAGCCAGACATAGTACCCATTTTATCACAAGCAAAAGGAATGTTTGGCAAGATGACAAGTTCCATTTTCATTATCGACGAGATCAAACGCCTACAAACCTCACAGCATTATGTACACGTTTTATGGTTTTCCGACGTACCCCTATTGAGGCGAGAGGTATATGGGCAACCAATCCTCTTATGTATCGTGAAGTAGCAGAAAAATAAGGTGGAAATAGACTATGGCAGATCAAGCTAACAAGCAAGCACAGCAAAATCAAGCGCAGACTGATCAGCAGTTGAGCAAACAAGAACAACGCAAAAAGCAACAAATTGCGCAGCAAAACCAGCTCAATATCAACCAGACAGGGGAGCAATCGCAACAGCAATTTGGAGATCAGGGCGTCCAGGTAGGGTATAGCAACATGGGGCCGCACGGCCTCTCGAACGAAGAGGCCGAAAATGCCCCTGATGGCTATGGCAATCAGGATCAGTTTAGCGATGTAGATGGGCAAGACCCCTACAACAATCTATACGATGAAGACCCCGTTAGCACGTCTGCTGAGGAAGCCTCTGACGATGCCAACCTCGGTAGCACGCCTGCTGAGGAAGAGGAGGAGGACCGCGACGATGCTGACCTTGGTAGTACGCCTACTGAGGAAGACCCTGCTGATGTGAACGACGGACTATACGGCCTTGCGGAACCACTGGCGAAACAGGGTGATACAAGTAGGCAGGGTAGCAACAAAGATACAAAGGGTACGCGCATCAGCCAGGATCAACGGGGATATCAGCAATAGCATGGTATAAGCGGCACCAATGTTGAAATCTTATGAAAATGCATCTCGTTCCCTGAGCAACGAGATGCATTTTCATAAGATTGCGAAAATTCTGCTTACTTCCCTTGACAGAGACCTCTTCAATCCGTATACTTATCCTAAGCGATTGCGGAAGCGTTTCCGTAATCGCTTACAAAAAGCTTGTTGCGGAAACGCTTCCGCAAACGTTTTCAAGAGCAGATAGCGAAAAGGACGCCCAGCTTATGCCGAAGAAGTACACCATCGATGATATCGCACGCCTGGCTGGTGTCTCCAGGACAACCGTCTCTCGCGTATTAAATCATAAGCCTGATGTAGACGCTGCTACACGCGAGCACGTTCAGCGCATCATTCATGAGCAAAACTTTGTGCCAAGTTCCACTGCTTCTGGCTTAGCAGGTGGACGTAGTCGGCTGATCGGGATGCTCATTCCAGCATGGGCCTGGCCGATCATTCCTGATCTCACGCGTGGGATTGTGGAGATGGTCAAGCAAACGCCATACGACCTGGTGCTCTACAGTATCAATGACGAAGACCTGGAGAGAGACCGCAGCGAAGTGATCAATCGGCTCCTGGCCACACAATTAACGGCAGGTCTGTTGGCAATCTTCCCCGATCACGTTTCTCAGCAGCTCACGCGGCTCTACAAGCAGGGGTTTCCAGTTGTGATCATTGATGACCAGGAGGTACAGACTACGCCCTGGGTTGGTGCCGATAACACCACGGGGGCTTATAAAGCTGTTCGTCACCTCATTAGCCTTGGACACCGTCGCATCGCCCATATTCAAGGGCCAAAAGAGTACCTTGTCTCGCACGATCGCTATCAAGGCTATCGTCAAGCGTTGCTTAAAGAGGGTATTACGCCAGACGCGGACCTTGTGTTAGAGGGCGATTTCCTGCCGCCTTCAGGGCGTATTTGTGCCAGTAAATTCTTTGCACTCCCGTTAGAGAAACGACCGACCGCTATTTTTGCAGCGAGTGATGAAATGGCCTATGGTGCTATTTCGGCGGCTGAGGAGTACGGCCTATCAATCCCACGCGATGTCGCGCTCGTGGGCTTTGACGATGACGCCCACTCTATGCATACGCGCCCAGCACTGACAACCGTCAAGCAACCCTTTTTCGAGATGGGTCAACGCGGCATCGAGTTGCTGCTCTCCCAACTCGATTTACCTGCGAGTCCTACGCGCACCCAGACAAACTACGGCAGAGGCCAGGAGAGTCGGGGGATAGCCAATGATGCAAGGTCTCAGACTGGAACTCAAGCTGAGGTTCAACCAACGCGCATTCTCCTTCCTACCAGCCTTATAGTGCGTGAATCGTGTGGAGCTACCTCCTCCCATAGTTCTATCGCAACGTCGTCAAGCAAAGTTGCGCTGTAAAGCGATACAGAGGCAAGCAATCCCGGTACTTTGTTAACGTATCTCTACGCGTTTATTGACCCGCTTTGTTCTTATGGATCATGAATTGATCCGTTCATTCAGTGTCAGGAGGTTTTTATGACTCCCCATCCACTCAACGCGAACAAGACAAACAAGGGTATACTACTGTTGTCATTTCTGATGATCTTTACGATCCTACTCACAGCTTGCGGAGGAGGCACCGCAGCGCAAAAGAAGAACAATGCCACATCTCTTACGATGTTAGGGAACGCTGGTGGTGACTATCCACGGGACTTCAACCCCTATAATCCCAGTGTTATCAGTGGAACACCGGGCTTGGTGACAACGCTGGCGGAAGATTACGTATTGATGGCCGAGGCGAAAGGGCTTCATCCCTGGCGCGTGATGTTTACCTACGCGGCACGTAATGCTATTTTGCCGAATATTACCGCCTTCGCTCTCTCGCTAGGTTTTGTGGTGAGCGGCTCATTACTGACCGAAATCGTCTTTTCGTATCCAGGCATTGGCTTCGCCATCCTACAAGCGGTAGATAACCTTGATTACGCGTTGTTACAGGGTATTTTTTTGGTGATCACTATCGCTGTGCTGTGTGCGAATTTCCTGGCTGATCTCGTGTATGTTCTGCTTGATCCGCGTGTGCGCATAGGGAGGGGTTAGCTCTCATGAATATACCTTCAAATACAACTGTGGCTTCGCCAACAATGCTGCGCTTAGGGGATATGTGGCGTTTAATCACGATAAACCGCAAGGTGAGCATTGGCCTTGGTATCCTGGTCTTCTTTCTCTTGCTGGCAATTCTCGGACCGTTGTTCTTCCGCCAGGACCCAAATTTGTTCAGCGCGGAGAGTCTACAGGCGCCGTCAGCTGCCCATTGGTTGGGGACAACGCAAACGGGACAAGATGTCCTGACGCAGGTGGTGATTGGTACACGTATTTCGCTCTTCATGGGCTTTGGCATTGGCATCATGACGATGGTCATCTCGATCATCATTGGCCTGATCTCAGGCTACTTTGGTGGTTGGATTGATGAAGCACTTTCATTGATTACCAATGTCTTCCTGGTGTTGCCAACGTTGCCGCTGGCCATTCTGCTGGCAGCCTTCGCCGCCTACAAGGGGCCAATAACTATCGCCATAGTATTGACGGTGACGGGTTGGTCGTGGGGCGCGCGTGTGCTGCGTGCGCAGACACTTTCGTTGCGCAACCTGGATTGTGTAGAGGCGGCAAGGGCCAGTGGAGAGCCAGACCTGCGTATCATCTTCTTCGAGATTCTCCCCAACGAGATTGCGATTGTGGCCGCACAACTGCTGGGCACCGTTATTTATGCTATTCTAGCCGAGACGGGATTAGAATTCCTGGGCCTGGGCGATATTACCAGCACGAGTTGGGGTACAATGCTTTATTGGGCCGCTAATAATGATGCGCTCCTGCTCGGCGCGTGGTGGTGGTTTATAGCTCCTGGCTTATGCATCGCGGTATTGGGAGCAGGACTCGCCTTTATCAATTTTGGTATCGACGAGATCGCCAATCCGCGTCTACGCAAAGAATCCAGAAGAAAGTTACCCATGTTCAAAAAGGTGGACAAAACATTCCAAAAGATAGAGATGGAGAAGGTAAAGGTAGAATCATGAATACGCCTGATGCGATTATTGATGAGGGTGCTAACGAACAACCTATCCTGGAAGCAATCCACTTGCGCAAGTATTTTCCTTTGCGTCAAATCAAGCTGTTCGGAGTTCCACCTGCTGTCCATGCTGTTGAAGATAACACTCTGGCTCTCTACCCTGGTCGTGCATTGGCACTGGTGGGTGAAAGCGGTAGCGGCAAAACGACGATGGCTCGTTTGCTGGCACGGCTCTATGAGCCTACCGCAGGCGCAATTAAATTTCGCGGGGAGCCGATCAGAGTACGCAGCGGGTCAGATTTGCGAGCCTACCGTCGCCACGTCCAACTCGTCTTCCAGGACCCTTTCTCATCGCTCAACCCTGTCCATAATGTGCGCTATCATCTCAGTCGTCCGCTGCGGCTACATGGTCACGTCCGTAACTCGGCAGACGAATTCGAGCAGGTATTAGCATTGCTCAATCGCGTCAGCTTGAGTCCAGCCGAGCAATTCATCACGAAGTATCCGCACCAATTGAGCGGTGGACAGCGACAACGCGTCTCTATTGCGCGTGCGCTGGCGGCACGACCGGAGGTATTGCTGGCGGACGAACCGGTCTCCATGCTGGATGTTTCCATCCGCCTGGATATATTGAATCTACTGCTGCGCCTCAAAGATGAGGAGCGGCTAGCATTGCTCTTCATCACGCATGATATCGCCAGTGCTCGCTACTTCGCCGAGGATACACTGGTGATGTATGCTGGTCAAACGGTCGAGGGTGGACCCAGTGATGAGGTTATTCAACGCCCCAAACATCCGTATACACAACTGCTGATTGCTGCCGCACCTGATCCTGATCGGTTGGGCAAGGCGAGTGTCAGGGCGCGAGGAGAGATACCCAGCCTCATCAACCCGCCCAGTGGCTGTCGCTTTCATCCACGCTGCCCTGTCGCCATGCCTGTCTGCAAGGAGCGTTTTCCCAAACGCACCGAGATGGGCGGTGGTCACTGGACACACTGTTTCCTGTATGGGGATGGAAGTTCGGGGGAGGAGGGGGGAAAAGGGTGAGGGGGATGATGGATATGAACAAAGGAAGGAAAGTATGGCACGTATAAAATTAGCTTATATTGGTGGTGGCAGTACTCGTGCGGCGGGTACGATGGCTTCGTTTGTCCACCAGGGTGAAAATTTCAATGGCTCGGAGATCGTGCTGATCGACCTGGATGAGGAACGATTGGGCATTGTGCAGACGATTACGCAGAAGATGGCTCGTGCGAGAGGTTTTGATCTGACGATCACGACGACCACGGATCGACGTGCAGGCCTGCATGATTGCGATGCCGTCTTGACCAGTTTTCGTGTGGGCGGCTTCGAGGCTCGCTATCTTGATGAGAGCATCCCGCTCAAATATGGGGTGATTGGGCAGGAGACGCAGGGGCCGGGTGGTTTCTTTATGGCGTTGCGCTCGATCCATGTCACCAAAGGCATTATCGCGGATATGGAAGCGGTCTGCCCCAATGCTCGTCTCTTTAATTACACTAATCCGGTGAATATTGTCTCGGAGGCCGTTACTCACCATACAGCTATTCCCGCTGTCTCATTTTGTGAGGGGCCAATCATGGCGAATAGAGAGTATGCCTTACTGCTTGGGTTAGACCCTGAGAAGCTGGATGCCGTCTCTATTGGTCTGAATCACGCCTCCTGGACGGTACGCCATCGCTATGATGGACAAGATTTCATTCCTATGCTGCAAGAGGGCTACGAGCGGTTACGTCGTGACCCAGAGATGCCCCCTGATGAATTGCGCATGCTCGAACTGGCCTGTCGCATGGGTTCATTGCCCAGTGACTATTTCCAGTATTATTACTTCAACGACGAGATTTTGGCCGAATTGCAGGCAAAGCCAACCACACGGGCGCAGGATATTATGGCAAATGTGCCTGACTACTGGTCGCATTATCGTGAGCAGGCCGCAAAAGATATACCGGAACTCAATCCTGCCCGTTCACGCGGCGGTATCCATGAACTAGAACTGGCTATTGATGCGATGGATGCCATCTACAATGACCGCAAAGAGGTTTTGTATGTCAATGTTCCCAATCGGGGAGCCATCACGGACTTTCCTGATGATTTAGTGGTCGAGTTGGTTGGTTATCTGGATCGCAATGGCGTAACACCGCTCACCCAGGGACGTATGCCGCGCCATGTGCTTGGTCTGGTGCAAATGCTTGGTGAATATCAAGCATTGACGGCGCAAGCGGCATGGAGTGGCACGCGCATTGACGCCATTCGCGCCCTGGCAAGTCACCCATTGATCTTATCGCTGCACAAGGCGGAAGCAATATACAATGAGATGGCGGCGGCCCACCGCCAATACCTGCCTGAACGTCTGTTACAGTAAGGGAAACAAAGCGAAGTGCTAGACACGATACAAGCAGGAGGTGCATATGCAATGCGTACTGGCTGTTGATGGGGGGAATACGAAGACTATCGCGCTCGTAGCTACTCTGGATGGTACTATCCTGGGAGCAGGGCGCGGCGGGTGCGGCGACATTTATAATGCTGAAGCTGGCTCAAATTGGCCGGATTCCGCCGCCGCTGCCGTTGCCAATATTGAGTACGCGGTACTCAGCGCATTGCAGGCCGCTCAAGTTCAGCCAATTGATCTCGTGGCAGCCGTCTTCAATATGGCCGGTGCCGACTGGCCCGAAGATTTTGTCTATTTACAGGCCGCGATGGAAGTGCGCGGCTTCGGTCGCACCATCCTGGTACAAAACGACGCTCTGGGTGTCCTCCACGCGGGTTCGTCTGACAATACCGGCGTCTCTGTCGTCTGTGGCACGGGCGCAGCTACGGGCGCTCGCTCCGCCGATGGGCGTACCTGGCATTCGAGCTGCTGGCAAGATCAAACACAAGGAGGTTCGCAACTGACGCAGAAAATGTTGGATGCAATCTACCGATCACAGCTAGGCATCGAGTTATCGACCACGCTGACACAACGTGTACTCAACTTCTATCATCTGAACACGGTTGAAGAGATACTGCACATGTTTACCAACCGTGCGAGCCGTGAAAAACGCACGTTGCCCACTATGAGCCGCCTGGCGCCCATCCTGCTGGATGAGGCGCACGAAGGCGACGCTGTTGCTCGCCAGATAGTAGAGGAACATGGCAAAGCACTGGGGAACTACGCGCTGGTGGGAGCGCGATATGTGGGGCTTGAAGGGACAGCTTTTACGCTGGTGCTAGCCGGTGGCGTCTTGCGCCACCACTCTTCACTCTTAGCTGATGCGATTGTCGCACAAGTCCGCACAACTTCACCGCAAGTGAAACCAACTCGCTATCGCTTTGAGCCGATCATCGGCGTGCTCTTTACTGCTCTGGAGAACGCGGAGGTCGCTATTAGCGAAGCAGTATTAGGAAATCTTATCCCCACTATTCCCGCGCCAGCACTGTTTGCGACAAGTGTTCATTATGCGAGCGAGCAGTGATAAAGGTTCTTTATGAAGTGATATGAAGTGAAAGGAACGCAATCATGGCACTCGAACTCTACATGCTCGGTCTGATCGTCCAGGATATGGGGACATCACTGGAATTCTATCGGCGGCTCGGACTTGCCATTCCAGAGGGAAGTGAAGGAAAGACGCACGTCGAGGTCAAGATGGGGAGCGGGTTGACCTTCTTCCTGGACTCCAGACCTTCTCGTTGGGATCCCAGCTTTGCCAAGAGTACTGAACCAGGGTACATGGAAGCAGCAGACAGCTACCGTTCTCTCCTTGAGTTCTATGTGAAGACACGTGATGCTGTGGATGCAAAGTACAGTGAACTCATTGGTTTCGGCTACCAGAGCCGCCGCGCTCCCTACGAAACCTCCATTGGCATGTATTTTGCGATGGTCAATGACCCTGACGGAAATACTATCCTGCTCTCTGGCGACCTGGAAGAACACAAGACCTCGAAAGAAGGTTAGGGAGGTGTAGTTACACGTTCAAGGAAGGTGAGGCGTTGCAGCGCATCCTGCGTAGAGCGACCGCACATGTCTTCAGAAGGCTGTAAGCGATTACAAACGGCGGGACGCTCTGGTTTCCCAAAGAGTTGGCAGCGGTTGTCTTCCGTTAGTTGAATACAGCGCATCCCTGCTGGTTTTCCATGCGGCATACCAGGAATAGCTGATGTGATGGATGGAGCGATACAGCACGCTCCACAACCAACGCGACAATTCATGAGTTATGGGTTCCTTTTTCCTTGTAGCTATAAAAGAGAAGTTTTCACCCATCGTGCGATGTCACTCACGACCTCTTCGGTAACGTGACTCGGCACCATGTATGTGCCAGGAGTTGCTTTTCCGCCACCTTCCACGGGCATAAATAAATGGGAGAGTCCGGGGTAACGCTTAAACTGGACGTTGCCGCGTGAAGCAAGAGCATCTTGCCAACTCTGGAAATCCTCCATAGTCACCTGATAATCGCTCTCCGCCTGGAGGATCAGCATGGGTTGCTTGAGATGTTGGGCCATTTTCGCTGGCTGATAACCACGCAGGTCTAACCAGTAGGCTGGCGACATGCCCATCGGAAGGTCTGTTGCTGGCGTTGCCAGCGACAATGCCGGGGATTTCACCAGGGCCACTTGCTTTGTCAATGCATCTAACTGCTGTTGTTGCTCAGCCGAGCGATCACCGGTCAGCGAGTAGATGTAGGTGAATTGTTCCAATATAGTATCTTCCAAAGGCCGCACCAGACCTGCCAGCACTATCAAACCCGCAATGTCTGGAGCAGTACTTCCTATTCGTGGCAGGAGATAGCCTCCCATGCTATGGCCCAACACACATATCCTGTGCGGATCTATCTGTGTAGTGCCGCGCAGCAGCGTAACGGCTGCTAGCGCATCGTCGATTACCTCTGTCTGCACTGTAATCGTGTCAACCATTTGCGACATCTTCTCGCCATATACTTTTGTACGCTTATCATAGCGCAGCACCGCGATACCTTGTGAGGCCAGTCCCCAGGCGAGATCGCAGAATGGCTTATTGGAGCCAATTGTCTCATCCCGATCCTGGGGGCCTGAACCATGCACCAGAACCACAGATGGAAAAGGCCCATCACCTACAGGCAAACTCAGTGTGCCGGGCAAGACCCACTCACCCTGTCCGACCTGTACCTCCTGCTCACGGAAGAGCGCAGGTTGTACATAGGCTGGCGGTTCATAGGTCGCGTTAACCTGTTGTTCAAGATAGCCAGCAGGGGTAATGGACGCGCCAACAATCTCGCCAGTGCTGTTAAAAGCTACGTTAGCATCTACACTGGCATGTGCAAAGGCACAAGTCACAATCACCATTTCTATCTGCTTTATCTGTAATATGTGCGTTCCTGACTGCTCTTTGAATGGCCCGAACTGAGCAATAACCCCTTGCCATGCTTTCTGCACCTGTTCCGCCGACATCTTGCCCTGAAAGTCGTTTGCCAAACGCTGCCACGCTCCCACAAAATCACCTTGCGCGAGTTGCGCGACGAGTTGCGTTGCCGCTGCTGTGTTGTCCATAGTCAATCCGATCGTCATGATATTTTGTCTATAGAGAAAGAATGCCGTGTCTCTATATTCATCTTATCATAGTGGGCAACAGAGACACGGCATTGATGTTATTTCCTGAACACATTGATTGATAGCTACCATTTTTATTGATGAGAAAAGAATGAGGTTAACGTGGTACGATAAACATTATGTAATGGCTGCATACGTACCCACATTGAACTTCTATGTTGAAGATGGCTGAACCATCTTAGGAGACCTTACCATGTCCTCAACACTGATGCTTAAACAGATGATACTGATCGATGGTACCGGACGTCCTCCCCAGGAACAGAGTGCCCTGGTGATTCGGGACGGGCGCATCGCTTATGTTGGAGAGGAAGCGGGTTGGACGATGGCACCGGACGAGCCAATTACTGTGCTTGATTTGCCTGGACGCTATGTCTTACCCGGCTTGATTGATTGTCATGTTCATCTGGCTGGTGACGGTGCGCCGGATAGCCGTTTGCATGGGGATATGGGCTGGGCAACGTTGCTTATGCTCAAGCATGCACAAAATAGCCTTGCGGCTGGTGTCACCACTGTACGCGACGTCGGGGGACGACATTGGTTGGAATTCTCGGTACGCAAAGCCATAGAGAGCGGAATGTGGACTGGGCCGCGTATGCAACTCTCTGGCAAACTGTTGTCCATTACTTCAGCAGGGACAGAGTATTACGAGGGAATGTACCGCGAAGCCGATGGTCTGGAAGAAGTGCGCAAGGCTGCTCGCGAACAACTGAAAGCGGGGGCCGATCTGATTAAGGTACTGGCAACGGGTGCAATACTGACACCAGGGGAAAAACCTGGCGCGGTGCAGTTCGGCCTGGACGAACTGCGGGTAGCAGTTGAAGAGGCGGCCAAGGTGGGCAAGCCTGTCGCGGCCCACGCACATGGCATTCAGGGCATCCGTAACGCAGTCATGGCGGGAGTGCGTACAATAGAACATGGCACGTATCTCCACCAGGATGAGACGTTGATGGAGACAATGGCTGAGCGAGAGATTTTCCTCGTGCCAACGTTGAAACCTGGCTTTGATGTCATCTACGGCGATCGCCCAGGCATTCCTGACTGGATTATGGAGAAATCTAAGGCGGTACAAGAAGATGCCCTGCGCAGCGTGCGGCGTGCGCTGGCATTGGGAGTACCTATCGCGATGGGAACCGATGCAGCGACACCGTACAACTTTCACGGCGACAATGCCATGGAACTAGTATGGATGGCAGAGGCAGGGCTTTCTCCCATGCAGACCATTGTGGCTTCTACTGCTAACGCGGCTCGCGCCCTGGGGTGGGATGGCTGGCTCGGAACGCTGGAACAAGGCAAGGTTGCAGACCTCATCGTTGTCACAAAGAATCCACTGGATAACCTGCGTTTCCTGGCCGATCGAAGTAACATCGAACTCGTCATCAAGGATGGACAGGTCGTTGCACGACAAGCACCTGCCAGCGTGGGCGGCATACCAGAAGAAATAATGGCCGGAGCCTGGATATGCTGTGGGCTGCCTTCGCCGGAGAAGTAGGATGCGTTCTCCACCTGGGTCAAGCAAGCTAAGCAGCGACCTTGACAAACATGTAGACTGGCACATAGACTACTACTAAAATGCTTTTCCCTATTTTTTGAGAAAGAGGTCTTCCTGGTGCGTCGTCTTTTACAACTTCTTACCTTGCTCCTCGTTTTGATGGTACCTATCGCGGCGTGTGGAGGCCCACCTGCATCAGTACCAGCCAGTCCTGGCTCGCCAACACAGGCCCTCACCTTTACTGATGCAACTCATATGACCATTACACTGCCCAAACGACCGGCCCGTATTGCTTGCCTGGTTTCGCTCTGCGAGGACATTCTGGCTGAACTGGGGCTTCCTCCTGTCGCGGTCAACGATACGTTCGGACAAGACCCCGCCTTTTTTGGAAATGCAGCGAAACACTTTACAATGATTGGAGGGCCATTTTTTAATCCCAACGTGGAGGATATCGCCAAAGTCACGCCAGACCTGGTGATTGGGTTAGCGAATGTTCACGAGAGTTTACGTGATGCATTGAAGCCGATTGCCCCGTTGTACATCATGAATCCGACGAAATATACCGACGCGATCTTTTATCTGAAGGACATTGGCAGGTTGACAGGTCGCAGCGAGCAGGCAGATGCAGCCGCGCAGCGTTTTCTCCATAAGCTTGCCGCCTATAAAGCAAAGACGCCGAACAACCTTTCGGCACTTTTGCTGTACGGTTCCGATGTCAACTTCAACATTTTTACGCAGGGATCGCTCTTCTCCAGCGTGCTAGAGCAGGTCACACCGTATCCGTGGCCGTTTCCAGGTGCTGGTGCTGCACCAGCGAGCGATCATGAACCGGGGGCGATACCGTACTCCCTGGAGAAAATTTTAGCGGTCGATCCGGCTGTGCTATTCATTGCGTCCTTAACGTTCACCGCGGGTGCGCAACCTCTCTCGAAACAATTGGCGAGTAATCCCGTTTGGAGCCAGTTGAAGGCGGTCAAAAATCAGCGGGTATACGAGGTGAACCCGAATTACTACATTTTTGGCAGGGGAACCCGTTCGTTGAGCCTGGCACTGGATGATGCGATGATGAAACTCTACCCTGACGTGTTCACGAGTCCCCTGTCTTGATGCAACGGCTGGCAGGGCGCGACAGGCGCATACAGGTAATCATGCTGGTAGCAGCATGCAGTGTCCTCCTCGTAGGCATCGGGCTGCTGAGTTTAGCACTGGGGACGCCGCGCCTCTCGCTGCATGATCTTGTGGTGATCTTTCAAGGTGGTGGAAGTGCCTTGTCTCGTATTGTGGTGAAACAACTGCGGCTGCCACGGCTTGTACTGGGCATTCTGGCCGGGGCCATGCTAGCCCTCTCCGGTGCGCTACTCCAGGACGCCCTGCAAAACGTGCTGGCAGGGCCGGAACTGCTGGGGGTGACAGCAGGAGCTACCGTCGTAGTAGCCGCAATCACTATCCTGCACCTACCCGTGCTATTCAGTCTGATACCCTGGTTCGCGCTCGCGGGAGGGTTGAGTTGCGGCAGTATCGTATTGCTGACTATGCGTCAGATGCGAGACCCCATCCGACTCGTGTTGACAGGAGTAGCCCTGGCTGCGCTCCTGAATGCGGCAGTGATTATCCTGATGAGCCTGGGGTCGCAAAATGATATCAGCATTCTGTTTCTCTTCCTGGTAGGGAGCCTGGCGAATCGAACTTGGGAGTATGTGAATGTGGTGTTGCCCTGGGCGGTTGTAGGCATTCCACTGGCACTATTATGTACACGGCCTCTAAATGTCCTGCGTCTGGGGGATGATGTGGCGCGTGGGTTAGGATTACCAGTGTTCCGCACGCGGCTACTCATCCTTGTGCTCAGTACGGGATTGGTCGCGGCAGTCGTAGCCGTTTGCGGGCCGATTTCCTTTATTGCACTGCTGGCACCTCATCTAGTCAGACGTCTCCTTCAGACATCTGATGCCCGTATCGTCCTGCCCTGTGCCGCACTGGTGGGGGCAGTGCTGCTTACAGGGGCGGACCTGTTAGCACGCCAGGTGTTTGATCCACAGGAGCTTCCTGTAGGTTTATGGACGACACTGATAGGAGGGCCATGCCTCCTTTTCTTGCTGCGGCGGCAGCTTGGAAAGCGGGCAGGTGGCACATGAAACCGCCATTTGGAGTGCAACACTATCGGCTACTGCTCCTGCTGGGAGGCATTGCCGTAAGCTTGCTAGCTGTCCTGCATATTGGCACTGGCACCGTGCCTCTGACCCCCGCGGAGGTCATCGCAGCACTGCTCTATCATCCCGTTGCGCCGTTCCATTTCATCATTGTGTGGGACTTACGACTTCCGCGCACGCTCATTGCTATCGTGGTGGGTGCTATGCTTGGCTTAGCAGGAGCCCTGCTACAGAGCGTTATGCACAATCCGCTTACTGAACCGGAGATGACAGGAGCAACTTCCGGTGCTGTGCTAGGCGCAGTGTTGTGGCTGGCGCGTGGCCCCGGTCAATTGGCCCAGCCGGGCATCGACCTGCCCCTGGCAGCCCTGGTTGGTGGCGTACTGGCTGGTGGTCTCGTCTATCTGTTGAGCTGGCAGAGGAAAACGGTCGCCAGCCGTCTGGTGCTGACGGGTGTGCTGGTGAGCGTTGTGTTGCGCTCCTGTACCTCTGTGATTCTGCTCCTCAGACAGGAGTCGATAGGCAGTATCCTGATCTGGTTGATCGGCTCCCTTGACGGGCGCGTCTGGATACATTGGCAAATGCTCTGGCCCTGGGCTTTGTTTGCGCTCCCCCTTGGATTGGGATGCGCTAGCCGTGCGAATGTGCTCCAATTGGGTGATGCTAGCGCAACAGGGCTGGGATTACGGGTACTGTGGTCGCGAGCGGTGTTGTTCTTCATAGCGATCATCCTCACGGCAAGCGCGGTTGCCGTCGTAGGGGGGATCACCTTCCTCGGACTTATCGCCCCGCACAGCGCACGCCGTATTGTGGGAACCGATGCCAGGCGTCTTTTTCCTTTTAGCATGCTGGTAGGCGCAGGGCTTTTGCTGGCAGCGGATACCGTGGCGCAGGTTCTATCGCAAGCGGTGGCCATACCCGTTGGGGCTGTGCTGGCCTTGCTGGGAGCACCTTTCTTTCTCTATCTTGTTTGGCGGAGCAATCTATGAACCTGAATACATCGCAACAGCCCCCTCCGACGGCAGTCCTGGAGGCAGAAGTACTGGCAGTCAGCTATGCAAAGCAGTTAGTAATCCCGGAATTATCCCTACAAATTGCTAAAGGGGCGATCACTGCGCTGGTTGGACCGAATGGTTCGGGAAAATCGACATTGCTGAAAACACTAGCTCGCTTGCTCGCTCCACAAGCTGGTACAGTCTACCTTGACGGACAGGCTATTGCACGCCTGAGCACGCGGGAGGTTGCCCGCCAAATCGCCATCCTGCCGCAAGGGCCGATTGCGCCAGAGGAATTGGTCGTCGGAGAATTGGTGGAACAGGGTCGTTATCCTCATGCCGGACCACTACGCATGCTGCGCGAACAAGATCACGGAGCTATCACAGAAGCCCTGGTGCAGACAAACATGACAGAGTTCCGCTACCGTCGGCTCGATAGTCTTTCAGGAGGTGAACGACAACGGGCCTGGATAGCTCTGGCCCTGGCACAGGCAACGCCAATCTTGTTGCTGGATGAGCCAACAACCTTCCTGGATATTGGACATCAATTGGAAGTATTGGCCCTCATCCAGCGTCTGAACCGCGTGCATGGCAAGACAATCGTACTCGTCCTACATGATCTGAATCAGGCGGCACGCTACGCTGATCGCATCATAACTCTCAAGGATGGGCGTATCGTCGCCGATGGCACTCCCCACGAAGTACTAACCCCCGCATTACTAGCCGATGTATTTCAAGTGCAAGCACAGATTATCAGTCATCCCGTTGATGGTTTTCCGGTGTGCTTACCTTACGCAATAGTGGGTGCGTAATTGCAATACTGCTGCTTATGCATGGAAATTTATATTGATTTGTGCGAATATAGTAGGGTGAAATAACTTCTTAATATACATTGATATTTATGGCTATTTCATGGTAAAATGTAGACATGAAATTAAGCCACTATGCCAAGAAAGTTGGGATCACCTACAAAACCGCTTGGAGATGGTATA